>CAZPZJ010000306.1:0-3296 GCA_964591055.1 uncultured Leptospiraceae bacterium | reverse complement strand
ATGTTGATGCCGCCGGAGATGATCATGTCATTTTTACGGTCAACGATGTAGAAATCCCCGTCATCCCCGAGCCTCGCGATATCGCCCACCGTGCCCCATTCGTGGTCGAGATACGACTCGCGGGTCGCTTCGGGCTTGTTGAGATAGCCCTCCCACATGCTGAATCCCCTGGCGTACAGGATGCCGCTCTCACCTTTCTTTACAGGATTGCCCTTCTCGTCAAAGAGCTTGAGCTCGAGATCGAACACCGGCTTCCCGATGCACCCCTCGCCTTTCAGGCCGTCGCGGTAGCTGCAACGCGTGACGAACCCGAACTCGGAAGCCCCCAGCCAGTTGGAGATTTCAGCGCTCTTGAAGCAGTCGATCATCTTCGCTGCCGTCGTATTGTGCAAAGGGGCCCCGCACGATACGACATGGTGCAGCGACGAGGTGTCATATTTCGAGCGAATTTCCTCGGGCACCATGAAAAGCCAGTCATACATGATGGGCACCATGAACATCCATGTCGCCCGGTATTTCTCAATATATTCGAACACCTTGTCCGGGATAAAGGCCGGCATAATGGCGATAGCCCCGCCCGCAAACATCGCGGAATACGCAAACCCGATCGAAGCCGCCGCGTACATCGGGGCCACAGCGAGATACACATTGTCATACGTCAGGCCGAGCTCGTGGCACACCGCGTTGGCCATGTAGTATTCACTCTGACTTGTCCTGGCGGCCGCCTTGGGATTTCCGGTGGTGCCGCTGGTATACATCAGCATGTGCACATCCTCCGGCCTGGTCGCGACATCGGGCTCTTCCGGCCCCGCCCCGTCCAGCAACGTGTAATATGAAAGAACGCCCCGGGGAGCTCCTTCGTCGATCATGATGATGTGCTCAAGCGTCGGCACCGTATTTTTTACCGCCAGGATGTTGTCGCACTGTTCCTTTGATTTCAGGATAATCGCTTTCGCGCCGGAATCGTTGAGCTGGTAGGCGATCTCCGGCCCGGTGAGCCTGAAATTTCCGGACGTGCTGATCAGTCCCGCCTTGTTCCCCCCGATGAAAGCCTCCATGAACTCGAGGCAGTTGGGTAAATAGATCATCACCCTGTCCTGTTTTTTCAATCCAAGCTGAATATATGCATTGGCGAACCTGTTGCTGCGCTCCCATACCTCCGCCCACGACAGCGTTACATCCTCGCAGATCACCGCGGGGCTTCCCGGATTTTTCATAACATTCATTCGTATGGTGCTGGTTGCGTCGTCTGAATAGCTTTTCTTACCCTGTATTCTTCCAAAATCCATACGGCACCTCCGCTCTTGTCATTATTTAACAGACCATAGTCGGAGACCATGGTCTGTTAAAAAAACAGAATGTCAATAAGAAAATCATCCTGCCATTCCCGGGGGAAGCACAATTACGAAATCGAACAGTCATAGATAGGACAGGAGTATGGGGAAAATGCGGATAAAGGGAATTCGGCATTCAGGGTAAGAGTTAAAACGGTTCAGCGCCTTCTCAGTCCGTTCAGAATCATCTGGAAGGACTTCTCCATGACGAGCACGATATCGTAGCGGCCGTCATCCATGCACCAGTCGTATATGATCCCACGCGAGATGCTCAGCACCAGCCGCGTCAGTTCTTCGGGGCTCATGTCGGTGCTGAACTCCCCGGCCGCCTGCCCCGCAGCCACGGCGTCACGGATGTTCCGGTAGAATGGCCTGTCGGGAGAGATGAAAAACGAGGTGCCCTTATCGATCTGGCTTTTGTAAATCGGCCGGACAGCCATCACGCCTTCGATACACGCCTTGCGCGCCTGAAACAGCACGATGAAGAGTATTTTTTCCTCGTTGCCCATGCCGGCGGGCCAAGTGGCGATCTCATGCAGCAAATCCTCATCGATCCTCTTGTACGCTTCAATAATGATGTCGTCCTTGGACCTGAAGTGGTGATAGAACGCCCCTTTCCTGACGCCCGACTGCCGGCAGATTTCATCAACGGTGACATTGTCGAAACCGTGCCGGGTAATGAGCTCGAATGCCGTATTGTAGATGCGGCTCCGCGTCGATTTCGCCTGCCGCTTTCTCAGCGGCAGATCGTTTTCCTGGGCGTTATTCATCCTTATTGACCTGACAGGTAATCGCATGGGATCAGCGCCGGCATCCCTGCACGCGGTGCTTGCGGCAGGGGGTATCTCCCCTGCGTTTCCGGGGGTAATTACGGCCTGTTCGGGTACGCGCTTGTGACCGCAGTATGACCTTTCTCCGGCCGCGCGGGCGTCATCGCAATGCCGTCTGGCGTCCACGAGCCGGAGACCGGCAGGCAATCGCTTACAGCCGGTCCTTGTTCTGCTTCTTATCCTTCTTGGCCTGCTTCTTCTCCTTGGCCGTCTTCTGAGGCTTTTTCTTGTCTTCCTTTTTTATGTCGCCTGATTTCGCCATGGGAACACCCCGTGTATGAATGATTTGCGTGCAACCATACGCCCTGAAGGGCGGTCATGTCAACACATACTCCTCCTGCAACGCCAAATCCGCACAGTTCCTGCGCCGCAGCCGGGCATCAGTCACTGCCCGTAATGCATGCGGTACCGCGGGAGAAGCCTGTCGATTTCCCCTGCAAGCGCCGCAAGCTTTTTCTGCTTCACATAATACACGTACACGCTTTTCCGCCTGCCGGTGATACGGAGATCAAACGTGTAATGCATATTGCCGGTAACGGTTCCATTCGCATAGCATTCCTCAAGCGTATCAATTGGAAACCGCGCGAAAAAACGACCCAGTCTGGTTTTTTCTGAATCCGACAGTTCGTGCCGTATCACCGCCTCTTCCCTTCCGTCCCGGGTGGAGTGTTTTGCAACCACAACGCTGGACGGAGTGAGCCTGTAGGTTCACAGCAGCAGCCTCGCATGCGTGTATATCCTGACAGTGGCCTCGAAATCCGTATCCGGTTCAATCGAATAACATCCCGCCGCGGATAGAAGGAACACAGTCAGTACAACGCGATAAATCCGCGATTGGAGCACCACCCTCCGGTGGACGCGTTCACGCATTTCAGAGGCTGCGTTCATCCCCTTTCACAACCCTCCGCTCTGATTCGCCTGCCGGCAGCGTACTGTTTTTTTCCATGGCCTGTCAAGCAGGAAGCGTGCCGGACACCGGGCCGGGGGTCGGGTGGCGTTTCGATAAATGCTTGCGAAAAAACCTCCCTTCTGACACACAGCCCTATCGCCCGCCCGGCCCCTATGCCGGCGGTTATACCGCATACGGTCTGCCGTGCTATGAACACATTGTATCTTGTCGCTTTCAGCGGCT
>CAZPZJ010000305.1:0-3298 GCA_964591055.1 uncultured Leptospiraceae bacterium | reverse complement strand
CTGCTTCTCCAATCGCCCTCCCCTCTTTTGCGATTCCGCGCTTCGCGGGATCTTGGGTTATGCGATATCCCGGAAAATGGGGATTCATCTGCTCCATCAGAGCTTGTTGAGTCACTCCCTGTCAAATATATCCTGTCTGCGTCAAAAAATGGCATTCTCGGCGACTCATCACACCCCGACATCTATTACCGGGGAACGCTCTGGACCTTTGCTGTGTGCGTGATTTTCGGGCTCACCATGGCGCATCCCCTCATTGAGTCGACCGCACAGTACATCATTTTCCGCAAGCAAATGGACTGTGGCGCGTTTACGCCCGACTGCTCGCCTCCCATTCCCGACGCCTGCATGACCGGCAACATGCTCCATTACCTCCTCGTTGCCGGATTCGAAGGCCCTGAAATCGAGCGCGGGATAGGCTGGATACTCGATCACCAGCGTCCCGATGGGGGATGGATATCAACACCCGTAAGCTCATTATGGCAGCTTGCGCGTTTTCTCCTGTGGAAAAAATCCGGCGCAATTTCGGTGAACGAACGCAACGATTCCACCGCAAGCTGCGTGTACGCAACCGCAGCATGTGCTTCCGCAATGGCGTCATTTTACAGGAAGGATTCTCGAATTACGGAATCACTTTCCCGTGCAGCGGATTTTTTTCTGTCACACAACCTTTTCTGCGGCCAGCCTGATTCCGGGAATGCGGCCTTTCCAAGGTCCGGCAGAAATAAAAATTTCAGCATGATCGGATTTCCCGTGTTCTGCCAGTATGATATAATGAAGGGGCTGGAGATTGTCACCGCGGCGGGGAAACTCCATGAGCCGGGGGCGGGCGAGGCGTTTAACAGCCTCGTACAGCAGCAGACCGATTTCGGAACGATCCAACCGCACAATTTCGGGACAGGGATGCTTTTCCATGACTGCTGTTTCAGAAAATTCAGGGAAGATCCCGATCTCTGGACGACATTGAGGTTTTTAATCCTTCTGAAAAATGCGAATCATTACACGCATGACAGCACCCGGTAAGGTCATTTTTTTAACATCGCACCACGCCCCGCAACGTTTCACCTTTTTCCTGGAGGATACCCCTCCTTGTAACCAGCACTTCATCTCGTCCTACATCTTATACACGAGCTTTCCGACAATCAAATCTTCATCAAGCGGACCGAAAAACCTGCTGTCCATGCTGGAATCATAGTTGTCGCCGATCACGAAAAACTGGCTTCTTTTCAGCTTAATTACCGGGTAATTATCCCTGTAAGAAAAGCTCATCGGGAATATTCGCGTATCTGTTGACATCGTTTTCCACCTGAAATCAGCCGGATTGCCATTGATGAACACTGTCTTATTCTTAATTTCAACGGAATCCCCTTCACGTGCCACAATGCGGGTGAGGAGCACCCTGTCGGGCTCAACAGGGCTTTTTATGACAACCACGTCTCCGGTGGTCGTGGAAAAATGCTTGAGGACATATATTCTGTCTCCGGGATTCAGGCCCGGGGCCATGGACCGGTCACTGACGGTAAACGGCATCAGGAATAATCTGACGATTGCAATGCCAACCAGAATTCCTGCAACAGCGAGAATCACTTTTGAAAGAGGCGTAAGCGTATCATTATACGACTGTCTGTCAAAATTCATTTCAGTGAACTCCCTTTAAATTATTACCACATGCGTTATATCGTTTATTGCTTCCAGGCGGAAGGCTATTTCGCATGAGCGGCGATTACTTCAATCACGTTGTCCGCCACATAGCGCACTTCCTCATCCGTCATTCCGGGAAATATCGGCAGGGACAGTGTTCGAGGAAACGCCCATTCTGCGTTGGGGTACTGCTCCGCACGGTATCCCGCTTTCTTATAATAGCTGAACCTGTGAAGAGGGATAAAATGAACGCTGCACGTAATCCCCCTCTCCCTGAGCTCGCGGATAAAATCATCACGGGGAATCGCAAGCCGCTCGACATCGAGAATAATCGGGTAGAGGTACCAGGCCGATTCACGCCCTTCCCGGACAGGGCAGGAGATGATCTGAGGAATGCCTTCAAACGCCTCTGAATACACCCCGGCGATTCTCTTTCGCTTCATCCACATGTCTTTATAGCGGGCAAGCTGGGTTATCCCGAGAGCGGCGCTGATGTCGCTCATATTGTACTTGAACCCGATTTCCGTGACATCGTACATCCATGATCCCCTGTCCGAATACCTGTTCCACGCATCGTGCGATATGCCATGCAGGCGGAGGGTTTTCAGCGTTGTTGCATAATCGTCGCGGTTCGTAGTGATCATGCCTCCCTCTCCTGTGGTAATTGTCTTCGTTGCATAAAAACTGAAGCACGTCATGTCGCTGATGCCGCCGATCATTTTCCCGCCGTACCACGCGGGAAACGAGTGCGCTGCGTCATCGATCACCGCGATTTTACCGGCCTGCGCAATCTCCCGGATTTCATCAATCGCCGCAGGCTGCCCCGCGTAATGCACAGGAATGATCGCTTTTGTTTTTTCTGAAATCCTTTTTTGAACATCACTTACATCTATAAGCAGCGTGTCCCGCTCCACATCGGCAAGCACAGGAACCGCGCCGCAATACCACACCGCCTCCGCGGTCGCAGCGAAAGTCCAGACCGGCACAATCACCTCATCGCCCCTGCCCACTCCCGCCGCAACGAGGGCCAGATGCAGCGCCGCGGTGCATGAATTCACTGCAATCGCATGCCGCGCGCCGGTGATTTCCGCGAACCTGCGCTCAAACTCAAATGTCTTTTCACCCATGGTGATCCAGCCGCTTCGCAGCGTTTCGGCGACGCCGCGTATATCATCATCAGTGATATCCGGCCGGTGAAAGGGGATTTGCATTGCAGTCATTAAGTCCTTGCATATCAGCCGCCTCCATGTATCGGGGCGGCGTGTAATTATATTCTTATATACTACAGGTTTACAAGATCGTCCTTTTCGATTTCCGTGTCCAGCGCGTAAAAATGTTTTCTCGCGATGAACAGAAGGAAGAACACTCCAAATAGCGCAAGATCACGCAATACAAGCAACCAGCTTATCCTTTCTTCGATCCCGAACCTGTTGAGCTCGAAGCACCCGCAGTCGAACGAGTTGCCCCTTATTACGTTGACTGCTATAGCGATGGAAAAAACCGCCATGAGCGCCATTAAAATCAAAGACGAGGGTTTAATCCGGTATCCCGCTGCAAGCAATACGCCGAGTATCATTTCGCAATACGGAATCACCGTCGCTGCATAAGGGACCAGACTATCCGGCAGTATTTCATACGCTTTTACGATCCTGCCGAATCC
>CAZPZJ010000304.1:0-3322 GCA_964591055.1 uncultured Leptospiraceae bacterium | reverse complement strand
CCGGGAGGAATGACCCGCTGAAGCAGCTCGTACATCCGGGGAACGCCTGTCATGATGTCAACCGACCCGTTTTGAATCAGGTCGAACACCGTCCGCGGCGAGAAGCGGTCCAGCAGATACAGGGGAACCCTGCTGAAAAGGGGTATGAACAGCGTCGTGGTGAGACCGAACGAGTGAAAAAGCGGAAGCGCGGAAAGGAACGAGTTACCGTCTTCCACGAGGAATTGCCGGGCGGTGCGGGCGGTTTCCAGGATCGCGCCATGCGAGATCAGCGCACCCAGAGGATATCCCGACATCGCAGACGTGTAGATGATTACCGCAGGGTGCCGCGGATCGACGCTTTCAATCCTTGTCCGCCGCGCGCTCCCCGCGCACACTTCCCCGATGCACGGCGAGGGACCGTCCGCTCCCGTGTACAAAACCGAGTCCGGAAGGGCGGTCGTACTTCCCTCCGCCATGAAATTAATCATCAACTCCGGGGATGTGACGATCAGGGAAGGGCTGGTTTCGTCAATGAGATATTCAAGCTCGTACCGGCGGTACGCGGGATTGGCGAGCACCGCGATCGCGCCAAGCTGCAACACGGCGAAGAGCGCGCATATAAAGTCGGGGGAATTGCCGGCGTTCAGCAGCACCCTGTCGCCAGGGCCGACTCCGCGGCCCTCCATCCACGCCGAGAGCCTTCGGACGCGCTCCATGCAGAGGGAATAGGAGAAAGGATTCCCGCGGAAAAAGAAAAACGGGTTTCCCGGGCTCCTCTCCGATGCGTCTTCCAGCAATCCGCAAATGTTCTGCGTCATTAGGGCCTGCCAATGGGCTGATAATTTATTGTTGACTTCCACCTGACAGGATTCTATTGTCAGTGGCGCGGCACAGTCCCAGCATCCATAATCGCGGGCACAGCATGGCAACAGTCACTGAAATCACGGCGCCACGAACAAGGGCATTCGGCGCTTCCCGCCAATCGGATTTGCAATGATCGTTCTGTTCTTCATCATCGTCCTTGAGATATCCTTCGTCGTTCACATTTACTTTCTGATAAACTTTCTGTCGAAGCATCAGGACCGGGATTTCAAGGGATTCTTTGTCACCACGATCACCAACATCTTTATGGCAATTTTCATCGCGGTGTTGATCATCGTCTACCCCGGGCAGACGCGCCAGATCAACATCGACCTTCTGCTGTTCGTCGAATCAGGCGTGATCTTCATGATCATGCTCTATGCGAAATACCGCATCACCGCCGGAATCATCCGAAGGATGAAAAATCCTGAAAACTATCACTTCAACGCTTTCGGCAAAAAGGTGTATCACTCCTCCACCGCGACCATGAAGGACGTCATGTTCTATTTTCTCACGCTGCCGTTCACCCTCATCTGCGGCGCGTACTTTGTCACCAGGCTGGCCTGCACGCCTTAAGCCTATACGCAATCCACAAGGGCGCGCACCAGTCTCGCGCCGTTGACCAGGTCCCTGATCTCGATGTACTCCTTGCGCGAATGGACGTTTCGCATGCCGATAGACAGGTTGATAGCCCTTATGCCCGCCTTGTTCAGGATATTGGTGTCGCTTCCGCCGCCCGATGTTTCGAATTTCGGCGCAATGCCGATCCGGCCCAGCGCGCTGGTGACGATTTTCACGATCCTGTCGCTCTCCCTGATCGAGAAGCCCTCATAGGCCATCATGCGTTTGATGCCTGCCCTGCCTCCGCGCTCCTTGACGGTGCTTTTGATGATCAGCCGGATATCGTCCTCGATGTCCCTGAGCTTTTTCAGCGAGAGGGAGCGGCCCTCCAGCTTCATCATCGCCTCTTCCGCGACGATGTTTGTCGCCCGCCCTCCCTGTATGACGCCGACATTGACGGTGCTTTCTTCATCGATCCTGCCGTGCGGAATCCGCGTGATGATTTCCGAAAGCACGCGTATGGCGCTGATGCCCTTTTCGGGCTCCATCCCCGCGTGCGCGGACTTGCCCGAGACCGTCACGTCCATCTTCATGTGATAGGGCGCCTTCAGGATGACCCTGCCTATCTCGCCCCCGCTGTCAAACACGAAGGCGTACCGCGCGGCGAGCATCGAAAGGTCGAATCCCTTGATGCCCTGGAGCCCCACTTCCTCGGCGCATGAAAAAAGGAACTCGATGGGGCCGTGCTCCGCCCCTTCCTCTTTCAGCACGCGCATCGCCTCAAGGAACGCTGCCACGGCCGCCTTGTCGTCGGCGCCGAGTATTGTGCTTCCATCGGACTTGATTTTCGTTTTCCCCACGACGGGCCTGACGCCCTCGCAGGGGGTCACGGTGTCCGTGTGGCAGGAAAAGCAGATCGACGGCCGCGGCAGTGTTCCGGGAAGGCGGGCCAGCAGGTTGTATGACTGGCCGCACTTTACTTTCTCGGCGCCGATCCCGAGAGATTTCAGGTTCCGGGTTATGTATTCTAACACTTTCGCTTCGTTCCACGATGGCGAAGGAATTTTCACCAGGTCGACGAATGTTCCAATGAGCCGGTCCCTGTTGACATTGTACATTGAAAGCTCCTGACATGCGCTGTGCTCGCGGCCATTGTTCGCCGCTGTCAAATATCCTATACGTTGAACGGCAATTCGTCAAGAAAATAGTTAAATGATATTGACGAATAACGGCTTCGGGATTACACTATGTTCTTGTGTTGTTGATTTTTTTCGTGTCCGGGAGACCACAATGAGGCGCCGCGTTTTCTCCGCCTGCATACTTTTCTCGCTTCTTCTTGCATCATGCGAATCCGCATCGCGCGGCTCGTCGTCCGCGAGCCAGTACCGGTTCCGGCCGTACGAGGGGACCATCTCCCCGGGGGCGTGGACCCGCTCACTTGAGGTTGAGTTCAGCGCGGAAGGAACGACGGTCCGTGTCCCGGTGCAGATATATTTTCCTCGCCAGTACGTCAGGGGCGCATCGGCGAGGACGCTCATAGGACTTCACAGCTACGCGGGCTCGATGAGCGACTGGGAGAAGAAAACGCCCGTGACCGAATATGCCGAGCGTTTCAACTTCGTCGTGGTGTGCCCCCAGACGCAGGGGACCCTGTTTGAAATGAAATACTACCCGGAAACGACCATGAAATGGGGACCGCTCCCTGGAGGCCGGTGGGTGGGAGAGGTTCTCATCCCCTACCTGCGCCAGTCGCTCAATCTCGCGACGGACAGGAAGAAAACCGGCATCTTCGGACATTCATGGGCGGCGCGGGGCGCGGTCCTGGTGGCAAGCACCTATCCACAATTTTTCGGCGCGGCCGCAGGGCTTTCCGGAAACTACGACATGCTCGCCAACAACAGGAGCAAGCGCTTCGCCA
>CAZPZJ010000303.1:0-3341 GCA_964591055.1 uncultured Leptospiraceae bacterium | reverse complement strand
ACGTCGCCCTCGCCTTTGCGGAGGCGGGATACGAGGTGTTCGTCATCGAGAAACACGCGCGCGTCGGGCAGGAGACATCGACGCGCAACAGCTGCGTGCTGCACGCAGGCATCTATTACAGGCAGGGCTCGCTCAAGGCGCGCCTTTGCGTGGAGGGAAACGCCCTGTCACGGGAATTTTTCTCCCGGCACGGCGTCGCCTGGATTGAAACAGGCAAGTACATCATCTCCCGCAGTGAAGAGGAGGACGCCGAACTCGACGCCCTCATGGCGAACGCGCAGGCCAACGGCGTGCCCGGGATGCGGCGCGCATCATCGAAGGAAATTGAACTCAGCGTTCCCTTCGTAGACTGCCGCTCTGCGATCTTCTCCGCACGCACCGCGATCATCGACACCGGGGAGTACATGCAGGTGCTCAACGGACTTCTCTTTCAGCGCGGTGCCCATGTCGTGACAGAATGCATCGCCACGGGATTCGCCGACGGCACTGTTTACACCGACCGCGGCGAAATCGAGTGCGACATCGCGGTGAACGCGGCGGGCCTGTACTGTGACGAGCTTGCCCGCGCGGCGGGAATCGAGGGCTACGAGGTGCGCCCCCTCAAGGGCGACTACTACATCACGCGCTCGCTGCGCCTGCGCGTGCCGGTCTACCCCGTGCCCAATCACACGCATAAAACGCTGGGCGTGCACCTCACTCCCACCTTCGGCAGCGAGGTGATGATAGGCCCGTCGGAGTGGCCTTCATCCGGCAGGGACAATTACCTGATAGAGACCCCCCGCCCGGTGTTTGAAGAATCCCTGAAAAGCATGATACGGACTGATGCGTACAACACCATGGAGATATACGAAGGATTTGCCGGCAACAGGCCGCGCGCCTACTTCCACGGCGAGCGCTGTGACGACTTCGTGATTATCAGAAAACCCGGCTGGGTGATCCACCTTATCGCATTCGAGTCGCCAGGCCTCACTTCGGCGCCGGCCATCGCGCGGCATGTGGTAAGTATCGCATAAAATGATCACAATATGCTAATATGTATACTTCATTCTATACCACACTATTTAATATATTAATGCATTAATTTATAATATATATATTTTCTTCTTGACGCGTATATATTTATTCATCATGGGTAAATAATACCACCTCTCGATCTACCGTATGCGATCAGAGTTTGTTCGTTCATGGGTGTAAGACCATTCATGGAGTCACTTTATGGATAAAACTCTGTCCGTCGTCATCTTTTTATCGCTGCTCGCTTCCCCTCTTTTCTCTCAGGAAAAAATGCGTCTTGCCGTGCTTGACCTGGAATCGAAAGGAGTTTCAAAGGTCATTGCATCATCGGTTTCGGATCTTCTTCGCACCGAGATGGTTGACACAGGCCAGTTCACGGTCGTTGAGCGCTCACAGATGAACACCATATTGCGGGAGCACGAGCTCCAGCAGACCGGGTGCACCGACAACGCCTGTGCGGTGCAGGTGGGAAAACTTCTCTCCGCTAAAAAAATCCTGATCGGCGAGGTCAACCAGATGGGCGCCGGCGTGATAATCACAGCAAGGGTGGTGGACGTGGAGAAGGGAACGGCCGATTTCGCATCCAGCGAGCGTGCAGGCAACCTCAACGACATCGATCGCGCGACAAAAATGCTGGCCGGCAAACTCACGGAGCGCATCACCGGCAGGAGGGTCGCCGCAACAATACCTTCCTTAATGACGGAAGATATTCGTAACAACATCGTATTCCGCGCCGCTCGCATCAGACTGGGGCTCGGAAGATCGATTATATCGGACAGCGAGGTAAGCAAAATATTTCCCGAGTACCCGCTTCCTCCGGGGATCTCAACCATTTTCGCGGATTTTTTCTTCTACAGGGCAAGGAACACCGAGGGGAGCGGCTTCGACGTATTCGGGCGCTTTTTCTGGAGACATTATAAGATTGATGAATCGATGTATGCCGAATATATCGATGCGACGGATGCAGATGTAGTTCCGATTGGCGGGAAAACTCCAAACATTTATAACAACAATGTCCTGGAGACCGTTGAGTATTACGAAATGGATTCGGGAAACCTGGATATTTATGGCTTCAATGCCGGCATCAGGTACATACAGGGAGTGTATTTTTCTGAAGCGTTATGGCAATTTTACATTTCGCTTGCGTATCAGAGAATAACATCCGTCAAAAGCGAAGTCGATTTTGACTATGGCAACAGCCTGCATTCCACAATTAACCGAACTACATTTGAACACTCCTATTCAGCGTCTCCGTATGGCGCGGTGGGCGGCATCGGCATTGAAATATCCCCCATGTCGTATTTCGGATTCTTCGCCGAGGTTACATACGGCTACAGCCAGGTGGACATGTGGGGCAAGAAGCGCAACATCGACGGCCTTTCTGTTCTTTTTGGCATCACCCTGAGGAGTTCTTACCTGTAATCAGAGTTACCAGCACCCACGTTTGACACGGGAGGGCATCACCCTCCCGAAAGCTCTTCCGGCTCGCGGATGGTGACGCTGTTTCTCGACACAAACTCCCGGAAGCCATACACGTCGCTTCCCATGAAACGCATTTTTACCGCCGAGACGGGGCAGTTGTTGACACAGCCAAGGCATGCGATGCAGCGGCCCGTGTCAACAGTGAATGTTTCATGGTTGATCGCGCCGACGGGGCAGCTCCGCGTGCAGGTTCCGCAGCCCACGCATTCCCCCTGTTCAATGCGGTGGCCGGTTATCAGCAGCTTGGTCAGGGCGATTGAGACGCCGCCGCTGATCCAGTTCCTGAAGCTGAAGCTGGAAGACGTCTGGATGCCCCGGCCCGACTCCGCCTGCCGAAGCACTCCGGCCGCGTACGCCCTGACCGCCCTGAAGGTGTGTTCGTCGGGAAGATGCCGGTAGCGGAGTATCCTCTCCGTATTTCCCGTAGACCATGTGGGCGCGAATGTTGACATGTTGCCGAACGTCGCCATCCCGGCGGGAGCTCCCCCCCTGCCCGAAAGGATGTCAAGTATCTGAAACGCGGTGTTGTGCTGGTTGCCGCCCTCACCGCCGAACGTGACGAAAGACGCCACCGGCTTCCCGTCGATGTGTGGAAGCGAGCCGAGCCAGCGCCTGAAATTTTCCGGGACTTCGTAGTAGTACACGGGGCTTCCCGCGGCGATGATGTCGAACGATCCGATCGTGGCCGGGTCAATCGTACGGTAGTCGCCGGAAACGGTCCTCACACCCGCACGCTCCCATGTCGCGGCGATGAGCCTGCCCACTCTCGCGGTGTTCCCCGTCTGGCTGTACCACACCACAAGGCCGCGCGCCGGCCTCCCCGCCCTCATCACAGTGCCCGCCTT
>CAZPZJ010000302.1:0-3354 GCA_964591055.1 uncultured Leptospiraceae bacterium | reverse complement strand
ATCTCATGAAGCTCGATAAAAACGGCCAGACGCTTCGCTACGACCTTCCCGCGGCCTTCTCAATCGGCGCGGAGTACACGGTGCTGCCGGGATTCATCGTCATGGCTGCGTTCGACTACTTCTTCGCCGAGCAGGCAAATTGGGAAGCGGAAGGCGACAATGAGGACAACATCGGCGACGGATGGGAAGTGTCGATGGGAGCGACGTACCGGCTGACGCCCGCGCTTAAGATCGGCGGCGGCATCCAGTACACCGATACGGGAGTGAGGCCGGCGGGGTATTCGGCCGAAAACCCGGTGCTCAATAACTGGACCTTCTCGGCGGGATGCATCTACACGGCGATGCCGAACCTCGACGTCACCCTGGCAGCGAACTACACATACTACCTCTCAGACGACAACAGCGACGGAACCGTGACGTTTGACAAGATGGTCGCGTCAGTCGCAATCGGGATTCAGTACCGGGTTGACATTTAAGTCATACGATGTTACATTTCGGGGCGGCTCAAACCGCCCCGTAACGTCGTTGTTCGAGTTCAATGGCATTCAACGGAGGAGTCATGGTTATACCGCTCTTGATCGCGTTTTATGTCCTGTTTCCGGTCGTGACGATATACCTTGCGGAGAAATACAGCACCGTAGATAAAATCGGGCCGGTGATCATCTGCTACGTGGCAGGAATCATTTCCGGCAATATCGGCATCATTCCCGGAGGGTTCTTCAAAACGCAGGACACCATAATGGGCATGACCGTGGCGGTGGCCCTGCCGCTCATGTTTTTTTCACTGGACATCCGGAAGTGGTCGCGCCTCGCGGGGAAATCAATCCTTTCTTTCGGACTGCAGATTGTCGCAATCACGATCGTTTCTTTTGCAGGTTACTTTCTTTTCAAAGGTTTTTTCGGCGAAGAGACATGGAAATTTGCCGGCATGTTCATCGGGGTGTACACGGGCGGCACCGTCAATCTTGCGGCGATCAAAACCGCGCTCAACGCCGATCCCACTCTCTACGTGGCGGCGCATACATCCGACGTGGTCGTGTCCTCTATCTATATCCTGTTTCTCATCACCGTCGCCCAGCGGCTGTTCCTGAAAATTCTTCCTCCATTCCAGCCTGCAGAAAACGGGGATTCCGCCGCCGGGATGGAGGATTTCAGTTCGTACCGGGGATTCTTTTCCCGTACAACAATCGTTCCCCTGGCGGGAGCCCTGCTTTTGGCCCTTGTCATTGTGGGTGTCGGGGGAGGGCTGATACCGATGCTTTTCCCCCGCTCCAGTGAAACAGTTGTGGCCATCCTGAGCATCACCACGCTCGGCATCTGCTGCTCGTTCATCCCCGCGGTGCGCAACATAAAGATGAGCTACCAGCTCGGGCAGTATTTCATCCTGGTGTTTTGCCTGGTGGTCGGATCGATGGCGGATGTGTCAAAGCTGGCCACGTCAGCACCACTCATGCTCGTCTATGTCGCGTATTCAGTATTAGCGTGCCTGGTGCTCCACGTGCTGCTCGCCTCCCTGTTCAGGATAGACGCTGACACCGTGATCATCACCTCCACCGCAGGCATCAACTCCCCCCCGCTGGTGCCGCTCGTCGCGGCAGCTCTAAAAAACAAGGAGATCGTGATTTCCGGCGTTGTGACGGGCATCATCGGATGGGTGGTGGGAACGTACCTGGGAATCACTGTCGCCTACATGATAAGGGGGCTCGGCTGGTGAGACGGACGCACGCAACATCCAGCCGGCCGCTCATGCCCGTCCCGAACTCATGAACGAAACAGCCGGCATGCGCCGACCGACAGGGGGCGCGCCGACGCCGGGAAACGCTTCCCGGCTTCTCATTTCCTGGTGTCAGAGAATATCACATTGAAAAGTTCTCTACTCAAGGTACATCACCTTGGGTAGTTTCAGCTCGGGCTTTTTCAGCGGCCCTCCGAGAGTGATCTCGAAGACGCTCTTCGATACGGGACTTTTCCTGACCACTTTCCCCCTGTCAAGGTCAACCGCCTGCACCGTCAGGAAAAACCTGCTCTCGTCCAGTTTGG
This sequence comes from uncultured Leptospiraceae bacterium, assembly GCA_964591055.1. GTDB lineage: Bacteria > Spirochaetota > UBA4802 > UBA4802 > JAGODF01 > CAZPZJ01. Next base: position 1,314 of record CAZPZJ010000302.1, on the reverse strand, counting down.
CAAGATCATTGAACTCGTAATCGGTATCGTCTGTGACCGTCGAGAAGATTTTTCTTCCTCCCCTGCCTCTCATCTCGAAAATCCCTATCTCATACCTGTCCGCGTCTCGAAGCCCTCTCCATCTCAACGAGAGCGCCTTCCCGTTGCGCATGTTGACCTTCTCCCCGTTATTCGGGGAAACGATGACAGGAGCTTCAAGCCGGTCCATCACCTTCACCTGGCGCACGGCGCTTTTCATCAACACCTGCCCATCCCTGCTCAACAGCGAGACGCGCCAGTAGTAGGTGCCGGGATTCAAGTCCTCAAGGGAGAGATGATATCCCCTGACCTTCTCCCTTCTGGCCTCAGGGGTGAACTCCCTGACGCCGGCGATCTCAACCTGGTACAGGCCGGGGATGTCGGCCCGCTTCCAGGAAAATCGCACCGGTGTCACCCTGTCCGCCGAAAAGGACGATACGGTTTCGTTTTCGCCCGGAGCAAGCAGCTCTATGTCGACGGCGTCGCTGACAACGAGCTTTCGGGGCGGAGATGGGGGAGTTCTTCTCGCCGGGTCAAGCACTCCCTCGACCCGCCACCAGTAATATCCCTGGGCAAGGTCGCTTTGCGGGCTCAGCGAGTCCGCCTTCTGCTCGGTGGAGTAGACTATGTTTTTGAACTGCCGGTCGCGGGCGAGCGTGAATTTCGCACCGGCAAGCTCGGGGCTTTTACGCCACGAAAAGGCAAGCTCTCCGCTTTTCATGATCCCCCGGCTCACGGTGGTCCCGTCATGCGGATAGAGCGGCTCCGGGGGGTCGATCGAATCCGTGGTGCTGACGGTCAGGCGCCTGACGCCGCTTTCAATGCCCTCGCCCTTGAGGGCGCTCAGCGCAACTATCTTCCAGTAGTACACGCCCTTCTCGAGCGTATCGATTCCGATCGATGTCGAGGGAACATCGATCTCGCGCAGCGCGCCTCTCATTGCGGGATCTTTCGCGATAAGCAGCCTGTATCCCGAGGCCGTCGGGGAGCGCATCCACTTGAACTGCACAAGGGGAGGTTTTTTCATGTAGTAGAACTTCTCTTCATCCGCCGGGACAATAAGCCCCACGGGATCCTCCCTTACAATGAGAAAGCGCCTGGTTTCGCTGAGCTCAGGGGTGGTCCCCTTCTTTTTCAGCGCCGACACCCTCCAGTAGTACTCTCCCGGCTCCAGCGAAGCGGACCCCGCGGTCGCCGTCCCCCTGCGGTTGAACACCGGCCGCGTGAAGCCCCTGTTTTTCGATACCTCGATTGAATATTCCTTCGCGTTTTTCACGGCAAGCCAGGTGAAGCGCA
>CAZPZJ010000301.1:0-3381 GCA_964591055.1 uncultured Leptospiraceae bacterium | reverse complement strand
AGTCGTCATTTTCGACAATAGGGGGCCACAGGCCGAAAGGCATCTGCGGCTCCGGGATCATCGACCTCATCGCCGAGCTTCTCAGAAAAGGGTTCCTTGACCAGGCGGGAAAGATTGCCCGCAATCGAAACGCAACTTCAATCATGGAAGACGGGCGCAGAACATCATTTGTCGTTTCACCCGCCGATTCGTCGCACGGAGGCTCACCGGTCATCCTGACCGAAACGGACATCGACAACGTGAAGCGCGCCAAGGCGGCCATCTACTCGGCCTCGTCCCTCCTGCTCCGCCATGTCGGCATCGGATACGACGACATCGCCGGAATTTTCGTCGCGGGGGGATTCGGACGCTACCTGAACCTGCGAAACGCAATCACTATCGGCCTTCTTCCCGATCTCCCCATCGACCGGTACTCGTATCTCGGCAACGCGTCCCTGACCGGTGCAACTGCTCTTGCGCTTTCAAAGCGCTGCAGAGAGAAGCTGGATCGCACCGCAAGGCGTATGACGTACATTAATCTCAGCTCCGACCCCGGCTACATGGATTGCTACACTGCCGCGCTCTTTCTTCCACACACCGACATGGCACTTTTCCCCTCGGTCACGCCTGAAATCGATCCAAGGCGCCGTCCATGACGTTTGAAACACTGTCCAACCGCAACAGGGCAGTTGCAAGCGCGCTTGAGAGCGCAAGGGCGCAATGCCCTTCCGTTGATCTCCCCGCGCAGTTTCTCCTGCACGAAATCGAGTTCACCCCAGCACACGGCTCATATATCTTCAACGCGTTCGGACGGGATGTGGCTCTCACCGAAAGTGATTTCCTGCTTTACGACACCCATGCGGAATGTGAAGTTGACGGGATTGAATCCGTGCTGCTTTTCAGGCTGCTTGTGTCGAATGCCGCGCCTTCCGTTTCGGACGCCCCCGTTTCCTTTCGTGATTTTCCGGGCGGCTCATTTTACCTCGGACCGTTCACCTCACGCACCGCTTCAATGCTCACGGGGCGTTTCGGAGGCAACATCGGCATGCTCAATCACAGCTTACGCCGTTTCAGGCACAGGCGGCGTGAGTGGGGTGACTATTCCGCTTCGATCGCATTTCTCGGAGGACATGAAGTTACCATCGTGTACCGTGCGCCTGACGATGAATTCGCCCCGGAGGCAACCATCCTCTTTGATCCGTCCTTGAAGCGGATATACACCTCCGACGAAGCGTCCGCCCTCGCTGCGAGGATATGCGTGCTCCTCGTCAGGGGATCTTCCTGAGAAACACTTGACAAACCGGTTCCGGTACGGAAATGGGTATCTCATTCCCGGAGAGCTGAATGGAAAACGGCAACACCCACATACTGCTTATAGACTGCCCGGATGAAAAAGGGCTCGTCTACAGGATCACCGGCGTGCTCTACCGCCACAACCTGAACATCATCCGCAACAATGAATTTGTAAACAGGGACACCTCCCACTTCTTCATGCGAACCGAGTTTGCCGGTAATTTTGACCCGGGAACGGTATGCGATGACCTCGGGAGGGACCTCCCCGGCCAATCGCGTATACGACTCGTGGATATGCGGAAGAAGAACATCGTGGTGCTCGCCACGAAGGAGCACCACTGCCTCGGCGACCTGCTCCTGCGCAATGAATTCAACCGCCTCGCTTCCAACATACTCGCCGTCATCAGCAACCATGAAGTCCTCCGTTCGCTGACCGAGCGTTTTTCGATCCCATTCCACTACCTGCCGCACGAAGGCATGACAAGGGAGGAACACGAGGCCGGGATAATCTCCGTGCTTGACACATACGGGCCGGAATACCTCGTGCTCGCCAAGTACATGCGCGTGCTCACACCGGCGTTCGTCAACCGGCACCCCAACCGGATCATCAACATCCACCATTCATTCCTTCCCGCCTTTATCGGCGCAAATCCTTACCGGCAGGCGTATGAGCGGGGAGTGAAGATTATCGGCGCTACAGCCCACTTCGTCAACAGCAGCCTTGACGAAGGGCCCATTATTCACCAGGGGATCGTGCCGGTGGCGCACACACATTCCGTTGAAGACATGATGCAGGCGGGAAGGGACGTCGAAAAGACCGTGCTCGCGAGGGCGCTCAATCTAGTGTTCGAGGAGAAGGTCTTTGTAGACGGCAACAAGACCATCATTTTCGATTAACGCAAAATCAGAAAAGCGAGAGGGAACGCACTCTCGCTTTTTTAAAACCGCATTCTGTTCTTCTACATCAGTTGCCGCTGTTCTGCTGCGCGTCTTTCTGCTCCTGCTGCTGCTTCTGTTGCTGCGCGGCACGCGGCCTGCGCTGACGCGGCGCTTTCCTTCTGTTTGCCTTTGTGCATTTCGGGTCACGCCGATGCTGACGAATTTGCCTGCGTTCCTTCTTGTCGACGCTCTTCTCCTGTGCTGCGGGTCTCGTTGAATCGTCGCTTGCGCTCTCCTGCTGCCCGAAAAGCGAAAATGACATTCCGATTACGAGGGTCAGAATGAGCACGCCTATCCTTTTCATCCGGCTTCTCCTTGAGGATTTTAAGATTAACAGTCTATCGTTTTTAACACACCAGAATAAAAACGCAATACTAAAATGTTATTGATTGAAAATATTGACGGTGAAAACATTATGAGGAATCTTGTACAGGATTGGCGCCCGGAAATATCTACAACAATACACATGAGAGGATTGTGAATGGAAGAAAACATGGATATATACCTGAAACCCACCGGCTTCATCGACTCCGGTTCCCGGCCGGTAATAGATTTTGCAGGGAAGGCGATCACGGGCATATCAGATAACATCGGCAGGGCTGTCAGTGTTTTTTACGCGGTGCGCGACGGAATTCGCTACAATCCGTACCTCATCTCTCCCGATAAAAGCACCCTCGTCGCGAGCAATATCCTCGCGAAGGGCGAGGGTTACTGCGTTCAGAAGGCCATCCTCCTCGCGGCGGCATTGCGCTCGGCGGGAATTCCCTGCCGCCTGGGATTTGCGATCGTAAAAAACCATCTGACCACGCCTAGAATGCGTGAACTGCTTCAAGGCGACCTGTTCGTGTTTCACGGATATAACGAGATTCATCTCGGCGGGAGGTGGATCAAGGCGACACCCACTTTCGACATCGCGCTCTGCGAGCGTTTCGGCGTGCTGCCGCTCGATTTCGACGGAACGCACGATTCCATTTTTCATCAGTTCGACAGGGCCGGGAACAGGCACATGGAATACCTTCACGACTACGGGACATTCACCGATCTCCCCTATGACCTGATGATTTCCGAGGTGACCCGTCACTATCCGCACCTGGCTGAACAATTCATGAAGGGAGACTGGCGGCCGGAGGGAAATTTCGCGGAGGAAGCAGAACAGTCGCACTGAGACGC
>CAZPZJ010000300.1:0-3392 GCA_964591055.1 uncultured Leptospiraceae bacterium | reverse complement strand
ATAAAAATTGCCGAAGGCTGCTCCAACCGGTGCAGCTACTGCGCGATTCCCATAATCCGGGGGCCTTTTGAGGCATACGGTCCCGGCGCAATACTCGACGATGCCAGACGGGCTGTCGAGGGAGGGGCCAGGGAGCTCATCGTCATCGCGCAGGACATCGCGAGCTATCGATCGGGCGGCGTGGGGCTTGCGGATCTGGTCAACGAAATCTCGGAAATACCCGGGATGGAATGGATCAGGCTCATGTACTGCCATCCCGACCACATCGGGGAGGACATCATCTCGCTCGTGCGTGACAACGGCAAGGTGGTGAAATACTGCGATATTCCGTTCCAGCACGCCAGTGCGCAGGTGCTCAGGGCCATGAACCGGAAGGGCGACCGTGAAACGTACGCGCGCCTGGTTGAGCGCCTGAGATCGGAGGTTCCGGGGATTCACCTGCGCTCAACATTCATGGTGGGATTTCCCGGCGAGACTGACGCCGACTTCGAAGAGCTTGCCGGATTCCTCCGTGACTGCCGTCTCGAGCGGGTGGGCTGCTTCATCTATTCGCCCGAAGAGGGTACGGCGGCCGCTTCCATGGGACAGCAGGTGCCGGCGAAGGTGAAACGGCAGCGCTTCCGAAAGCTCATGTCCATGCAGAAAAAAATCTCAGCACGTGCGTTGAAAAAGATGGTCGGCTCGACGGTTCGCGTCATGGTCGAGGAGCGGATTGACGAAAACACGTGGATGGGCAGGACCGAATATGACGCGCCGGAAGTGGACGGTATTTTTTACTTGACCGTGCGTGATGCCTCTGCTAATACCATCGTGGTTTCAAGGGTGACCGATGCACTGGAATATGACCTCTACGGTGTTCCCGTATGATGTCATTGCCGCAAAAATAATCACGGCCGCACGGCGGAAAACCTATCATCACGGGGGGTGGCTTTGTTCAATATACCCAACATGCTTTCCGTTCTGCGGATCATACTTATCCCTGTCTTTCTCTACCTCATTTCGCTCGGCAGCCGCAACGCGCTTATCTGGGGTGTGGTGGTTTTTTCCATCGCTTCCTTTACCGACCTTCTCGACGGCTGGAGCGCGCGCCGCCTCAAACAGGAAACCGATGTAGGAAGGTTTCTGGATCCGCTCGCCGACAAGTTTCTCGTGATATCGGCATTTGTCGCTTTCCTGTTCCTGGATCCGCTGATTCCTTTCTGGATGGTGATTGTGGTCGTGGCGCGCGATCTCCTGATCACCGTGATGCGCTATCTTGCCATGAAAAAGGGGACGACGCTGCGCACGAGCCGGTTCGGGAAAGTCAAGACGGCGTTCCAGATGGTGTCGATAATCATGATCCTGACGGTTTTCTATTTCCGCCACTCCGGCGTGTTTATGTTGCACCGGCACGATTATAACGGGGCGCTCCGGCCGGCCGAGGTCCTCACCACCCTGACATCGACGGATCCCCACCGCTATCTCATTGTAGGGCCGTATTTGCTGATGCTGATTGTGACGGTTCTCACGGCCCTTTCGGGGCTGCGCTACCTGTTTACCAACTGGAAGACACTAATGCCTCCATATAAAAAAATCGAAGGCGGAGGGGCGGACTGATGTGGTGGAGAGAGCTGTGCTTCACCGCGCTTTATTCCGGGTACGTACCGATAGCCCCCGGGACCGCCGGCACCGTCATCGGAATGGCGGTGTACCTTGTTGAGGTTGCCCTGCTTGGCCAGTGGGCCTGGGCCGCGAATCTGGCAGTCGTGGTGCTTGGCATCTATCCGGCGATAAGGCTCTGTGACGAGGCTGAACACTTTTTCAGTCGCAAGGACCCGCAGGAGGTGGTGCTGGATGAGGTGTTCGGTTACTGGATTTCGGTTCTGTTCATGCCGTTCAGCTGGAAGGCGGCAATTGCCGCGTTTTTCCTGTTTCGGGTGATCGACATGGCAAAGCCCTATCCGGTCAACAAACTGCAGAACCTTCACGGCGGTCTGGGCATTATGATCGATGACTGTATTTCCGGCGTGTACGCGAACCTCATCATTGTCGCGGCCACAGTGTTATTCCATATTACAGGATGGCATGTGTTGTAGCCAGTCCCCCTGGAGCGAAAACATGAAACGATTGCTTCTGATGGCCTGTACCGTGTGCTTTGCGATGGCGCTGGTCGCCGCGCCGCTTTTTTCGGCTGAAGGGCGAAACGCCGGAGAACAGGAATTCGAGGTCCTTCCCGCAGCTCCCGAGTCAAAGAAGGCCGATTACTGCGCCGGGTGCCACAGGACGCTTCGAGGAAAGGACGGAATTGCCGTCATAGAATGGGAAAAGAGCGTACACTCCCGGAAGAATGTCCCCTGCAATAACTGCCATGGCGGCAATCCCGACAGCATGGACCAGAAAGAGGCTAAGGACAAAAAATACCTGTACGTGGGAAGGCCGAAAAAAAATGAGATTTCCGAGTTCTGCGGGAGGGGCGGATGCCATCGCCTGACCATCAATGTATGGGCGATGAGTCCCCATTACAAATCCGTGAAAGAGACCGGCGAGCCCAACTGCGTATCGTGCCACGGCTCCCACTCGATCAAGCCGCCTACGGTTGAAATACTGTCCGAAAAGAGCTGCGCCCAGTGCCACCCCTCTGAGCTGGTAAAGACAATCATCCAGTCGATTGTGATCATCGACAAGGACATCAAGGAAATACAGAAAAACATCGACTACCTCCGGAGGAAAAACGCGGAGTCGGGAGATCTGGCGGCGCAGCTCGCCGACGCGCGCGTGCTGTTCCACCGCATCGTCCATTCCCTTTCTTCCGAAGACGTCCAGTACCGCAAAAAAGAAATGGAAATCACGACCTCCCGGCTGCGAACCGAGCTCGAGGCCAGGGTTCTTATCGCACGCAGGATTGAGCTCCTCTATTTCATCACCGCCTTCATGAGTTTCGGGCTGGTGATCACGTTTTCCATCTACACGTTCCGGATGTACGGTAAAAGAAAGCGCTGATGTACCGCTCAGTCCTGTCCCTGTTTCGAGAGCGCCGGCGACATCCGTTCGCCAATTAATGAATTGACGCTCGATTCCCCTCCACTACTCTTGTCCGGTCGAACCGGCGTAAATGCGGCATGAAAAGTGAAATAATTGCGGTTGGAAAACCTCCGCAGCGTTGAAATGAGGCGCCGGGAGGCGTTATACTATAATTATTCAGGCGGGAATGGCATGATCAATTTGGATTTTGAAAAGTCCGGCGGGTTGATTCCGGCGATTGCGCAGGATTACAGGACGGGGGAAGTGCTTATGATGGCTTTCATCAACGGCGAATCGTGGGAGCTGACGCTGAAAACTGGCGTGGTTCACTACTGGAGCCGCTCGCGCAACAAACTCTGGAAAAAGGGCGAGGAGTCGGGCAATGTCCAGGA
>CAZPZJ010000299.1:0-3405 GCA_964591055.1 uncultured Leptospiraceae bacterium | reverse complement strand
GAATCCGTGTCGGGCATCACGTTCATCCTGCGCATGTAGCGGTCGATCTCGACAAGCGCGGGATCGCCGGCGAGTTTTTCTGCGGCCCTTCCCTGAAGGAGCACTCTCGAGAGAAGAATCTGAAGCTGCCTGTCGCAGGCGTGCGTCCATCCCTGCCCGAACGCAAGGTTTACGAGGCCGTCCGCGCCGACCTCGGGAATGCCGTGCTCGTTTCTTCTGACTGTCGCCCTGCGGGAGCCGCGGGTGATGGTTATTTCCCTGCCTGTGAGTTTCATGGAGTTCTCCTCTGTGCGGTGTGGCGTGATGCTGTGCCCTGAAGTGAGCACCGGGCGCGGTTCATTTCCATAACACAGGAACGCGCGCCTGTCGATGAAAAAAAAGGTGAACCCTGATATAAATCAGGTTTCATGCGTGAAGCCGGGGGGTGATGCCGGAAAAACTCACGACGTCCCAATACTGCCTGCGTCAGCGGTCGCGTGGAGCAACATGACGGTTTGAATTGAGCCTGATGATATGTACGTTCGGGCGGACATGAGGAATTGCACCGCACATGTTGTTTGTGACACTATAGTGAATAAAGGAAATACAATAAAATATGATTGATTTATTTATAAATGTATTAAATAACAATGTGAATTAAACAAAATTTTATGGAGGTTCCATAATGGCTGGTAAAATCACGCTGCTTCCCGGGGAACAGATCGCCTTCGAGCTGGAGGCCGACTTCTGGAACATCGGGAACAATCCCATCCAGAAGGCGTTGGGTAAATTTGTAAGGCTCATCAATAAAATACTCGGGTACCGGGTAAAGGGTTACCTCACTGTCACCAATATGCGGGTAATTGAGACAAAAGAGGAAGTCATCTGCTATTGCATTCCTTCAAACCGCAGTACAAAAGTCGTGCTTCCTCAAAGCGTCAAGGAAGTCGGTTTCATCATGGAGCGAATCTGCGGCCTTTTCTGCCCTACATACTTTTTCTACTACGAGGGATTCACTCAGAGCACTCTCATCCAGATCGAGGGAGGGAGCGACGAACAGCTGACCGAATATGTGCAGAAGTTCTATGAAGCGATAAAAAAATAATGTCTTGGCGGCACATGGGTGGGCAGCCCATGTGCCCGTACTGATATGATGAAAAGATTATACCGCTACATCTATCTGAATATCTATACGCTCGCCCTTGACGGATGTTTTATCGTGCTGGCGGCGGTAATCATCGCAGGCCTTGTGTGCGCTTCCATGATTGTTCCCGCGCTGATCTGCGCGATCCCGGCATTTTTACTGCTGAAAACAATCATCCGGCTGCACCGCTCGACACGGGAGAAATACAGGTCGCTGGACAGGCTGAACGAAATTAACAAAGAGGCTTTTGACCCTCAATCGTACGAAAACTTCATGAATGCGCCATGCACCAGGCAGGTTGTTCGCCTGTCCCTCAGGGAGACGGGACGTCCGGAAAGCTATAAAAGGCTGAAGGAACAATATCAGCGTCATTTCTTTGTGCCGAAGAGAGGAACTGAGTTCCGCATCGTGATTCACGAAAATGAGAGACCTGAATAATTACGCACCATTCGCCGGAAACCCCGACCCGTCGTGATGGATGTGAGGGTTGCGGCGATAGTCCTTAAAGCACTACGGTGCAGCCGATTCCCTGCTTTTCGCATTCACCCTTGAGTTCGCGGGCCATGTGCTCGAAGTAATCGTCCGAGCGCATGGCCTCAAGCCCGTGTGTACGGTATATCCAGTCCGCGTAGTGGTAGTTCATGCGGTCTATGATGATGCGGTCAACCCGGCCATTCAGTTCACGAACAAGCCGTTCCGCCCCGGGAAGGATGGGCGCGATCATCGCGTACGTCATGATTCCCGCGTTGTGCAGCTCGCCCAGCGCCCGAAGACGCTCGCCGATCGGAGGGGCGGCCGGCTCAAAGAGTGTCCTGATGCCGTCATCGGCGGTGCCGATTGAAAATCCAACCTGAAAATCCGCTCCCCGCCTGAGAACGCCGATGTCGCGCAGGATGAGCGGCGAGCGCGTCTGAATGGACACGGGCCAGCCGCTTCCGGAGAGGATTGCAAGGCAGCGACCCGTCAGGTTGTAGTTCGCCTCAAGCGGCTGGTAGGGATCGCACACCCCGCTCATCCACACCGTTCCGCGCCTCTTGTTCCGCAATTCCTTTTCAAGCAGCTCCGGGGCGTTGACTTTCACGTCCACGAAATCTCCCCACGCTTCCGTGTGCCCCGTGTACTTCTTCATGAAGCGGGCGTAGCAGTAGGAACACGCGTGCTGGCATCCCGTGTAGGGGTTGATCACGTAGTCGTAAATCTTCGACGCGGAGAGGATTGTCTTTGAGTGAATTTCACTGACGATCATGAGCTGCCCCGCATGAGGTGCGATTGGATGCGTCCGCGCCGGTTTTGTGCTGTCCGGAACGGGAAGCGGCGCGCGAGCCCCACCTAAAAACTCTGTTCACCGGTGAACGCGCCGCGCCCGGCTACCGGTGTGAAATCGCATTCCCTGTACGACGCGGCAAGTGCTTTGCTCACCGCTTTCGCGGTGTCGATCGAGGTTTTGTGTCCCTTTCCGATGTAGTTGGAGCCCGCGTCGACGAGGTACTTTTTCCGCTCCGAAGAATCGTCGGTGCAGAGGATGTGGCCTCCCCGATCGGCCTTGAAGTTGAAAGGCTCGCTTCGAAGGCTCAGCACCGTGCTCTCGTGCGGCCTTGTGCCGATTGAATAGAAGAGCGCGCTCCCCGAGGTGTTCGGCGGAATGAACGCGACATAGGTGATGTGGTCTCCCTTTCTCATTCCCTCAAGGTGGCGGCGGAAGCGCTGTTTTCTCTCAAGGCCCCAGTCGATTTTCTCCTCGTATTTGCCCATCCTGAAGCGCTGCTGCACCGGAATGAAGAGGTACTTGAGGTTGTCGGTTTTTGCAAGATCGAGGACCTGCTCGGGGGCGTACGCCGTTTCCATGAAGGCCATCATCGCGTCCTGCTGCCCGGGATTTTTCGAGTAGAGCGACCAGGACCGCAAAACTTCACGCGCCTTTTCCGAGACGGGGTTTTGGTTGAACGATGTGGTGTAGCGGTAGAGGCGGTCGGACGGCGAGGGCTTGAGTATCCCCGCCTCCGTCTCGAATGAGATGTCGACCATATTGATGACGTTCACAAGTATGATGCCGCCGGAATCGTCAGGGCCCAGAAAAATACCCTGCTGGTCCTTGGACTCGCTGACCCTCCGGACGATGGTGCCTTTCGTCAATTCCGTGATACTTTTTACGGGAGTGAGAATGCCGTGTTCAAGAAGATAGTTCATTGCGTACCCTGCGCCGGGTGATTGATTGACGGTGCGACGCTTCCATCCGGAAAAATACACGGGGGAAGTTTTTTCTGTCAATCAGATTCGCGCAG
>CAZPZJ010000298.1:0-3427 GCA_964591055.1 uncultured Leptospiraceae bacterium | reverse complement strand
CGAGGACAGCATCGCCACAGTCGCGCGCAACAACGGCCTTGACCTGAAAGCGCTGCTCGACGAGCTCAACGAGACAGGTTGATCGCGGCGAGGCAGTCATGAAAGTCTCAGGAGGACGCTTCAAAGGAAGGCCCATCCCCTTCTCCGGCAAAAAATACGGAAACGCCGAATCCACGCCCCAGAAGGTCAAGGAAGCGCTCTTCTCCATGCTTGGAGAGGACCTCACGGGCGCGTCGTTCCTGGACCTGTTCGCCTGCTCGGGACAGGTGGGGATTGAGGCGCTCAGCAGGGGGGCGGACACGGTGGTGTTCAACGAAATCGAGCGGGCGCGCTATCTTTTCATCCGCGACCTCGTCGGGGAATGGGACCGCGAGCGGCGCGCTGTCGTGCTGCACATGCCATCGTCGCGCTGCCTGAAATACCTGGAAAAGAGGGGATTCTCGTTCGACTACATCTTTCTCGACCCGCCGTACGCCAAAACCGCCGGCGACGCGCCCCTGTACGCCGCGCTGATCGACGAGATCGACCGCTACGCCGTCACGAAGCCCAAAACGCGCATCATCGTCCAGCACTTCGCCTCCAACGACCTTCCCGAAAGATCCGGCGGATTTGAACGCAGGAGCAGCAGGCGCTACGGAAGCAGCGCCCTCTCCATCTACGCGAGAGCGGACGGCCCGCCGCAGTCAGACGCTTGACAGATAGCCGAACGCGATCAGCGACACAAGCACCGCGCAGAGAAAGGCGATCGCGCCCGCGAGCGCGAAGGGGAAGAGGAAGATGAGCGCCGCGCGCGAAAACGGCACCGAGTGCGTTTCTGACACTCCCACCGCGACGATGAGCGCCGACCACACGAACAGCGCCAGCGAGAACAGCACGTAGAAGAACGGGGCCGCCGCATGGAACACCCGAAAGATGTGGATGATGGGAAGGATCAGCACCTGCGGAAACATGGCGTAACCGGCCAGCGCAACAAGCTCCCTTACCCGGCCGGCATAGCCCAGGAACTGGCACAGAAGGTCGACCAGGCAGGCAAGCACAAGCAGCTTGACGCACATCAACAGGAACATGAGCAGCGTGCCGTAGGTGAGGCCGTAGTACGCACACGGCCCCGGAACGCCCAGCGATGTGACCGCCAGCTGGTCGGCAAGCACGGCCGAGAACGCCACGGCGACCGCGCCGGGAAGCGGCTTCGCGTCCTCCCGTAAAATCATGCGCATGAATTTTCTCGGCTCGGCCAGCAGGTTGAAGAGATAATCGGCCCACGCAAGCGAGCGGAAGTATTCCATTCCCGCCGATTTCATGGCTGATACCTGTATTCCACAAGGTGGGAGCCGCTGCGGATGAGCGCCCGCTCCAGCCCCATCGACTTTGCAAACGCCCCCTGCAGCGACATGAAAAACTGGTCGATGGGGCTTCGGATTTCATCGTACAGCGGCGCGTCCTCGGGAAGCTTCGCCGCCTTGCGGGCCTTGTCCACGGCCGCCTCGAAGCCGCCGAGCTCGTCGACCAGCTTCGCCTCCACGGCCGACTCGCCGTTCATCACCCTGCCGTCGGCGTGCGGCCTGATGTCATCGATGGCGACGTTGCGCCCCTTCGCCACGTCGCGCAGGAACTGGTTGTACGAGGAGTCGATGATCGCCTGGATGAGCCTGCGCTCGTCCTCGGAGAGGTCGCGGTACGACGCGAGGATGTCCTTGTAGACCCCGCTCTTGATCACGTTCATCCTGATGCCGAGCTTCTGGAACAGGTCCTTGAGGTTGGGGGAAACCGCGATCACGCCGATGGAGGCCGTGATGGTGCCGGGATTGGCGACGATGTAGTTGCACGCCGAGGCGATGTAATACCCGCCCGACGCGGCGACGTCGCCCATCGACGCGACCAGCACCACGTTTTTCGATCGCAGCTTCATGAGCTTCTGGTATATCTCCTGCGTCGCCGCGACGGTGCCCCCGGGAGAGTTGATGCGCACCACGACCGCCCTGATGCGCGAGTCCGAGTCAAGCTGGCCCAGCCTGTCGAGCACCGCCTCAGCGCCCGCACCCATAAAAAGCCCCTCTGTACCCTCCGAAAACTGGATGGGGCCGCTCACGCGCACCACCCCCACGCCGGGCCCCACATGCGGGGAATCCAGGGTGTAGCGCGTGCGCTCGGTGTGGCGCATGCGCAGGCTGATGTCGATGACCGCAAGCACGGCCGAGAGCACCATGAGCGCGAGTATTGAGACGATGATCTTTCTGTTCCTGTCCATTGGTCCTGTCCAGAGTGATGATTCCGATCGCGGGCGCCTCACATGAAAATGCACAAGCGTGAATTAATCAACTGTTTTTTAACGCCGCACGTCCGGCCGTCCCGGCAAAAAAAGGTTGATCGCACAACACCGCCGTCCCAGACTCGTCACCGGCCCCTCCGGCCGCCAGAAAGCACAGAAAGGTTATTCCATGAACAGCGACCGCCTGATCATTCAGATTTACGAGATACAGACGCCCGGCGAGGCGGAGATGATGATAGAGCTGGGAGTCGACCACATCGGCAGCGTGGTGCTCTCGGAAGAATCGTGGAAGGACGGCGATCTGCTCGACACCATTCAGGTGACCCGGGGCTCCGGGGCGAAGTCGAGCCTCATCCCGCTGTTTCGCGATCCCGACGCGGTGTACCGAGTGCTCGACTTCTACCGTCCCGACATCGTCCACTTCTGCGACGCCATAACGCTGTCTGCCAACCTGGAACAATCGTGCGCCGGGCATGTCGCGCTTCAGCGGGGGGTCAGAGCACGGTTTCCCGGCGTGAAGATCATGCGCTCCATCCCCATTCCCCGGCCGGGCCGCTCGACGGGATTTCCGGTGGTGGGCATCGCACAGGCATTCGAACAGCATTCGGATTTTTTCCTTACCGACACCCTGATCACGGCGAATCACGGATTCGAGGGGGCGGAACAGCCGGTGGCCGGGTTCGTCGGCATTACCGGGAAGACCTGCGACTGGGACGCGGCCGCGCTGCTGGTGGCCGCGACGCACCTGCCGGTGATCCTGGCGGGCGGCATCTCACCAGACAACGTCGCCGACGGCATCAGGAAGACGCGCCCCGCCGGCGTGGACAGCTGCACCGCCACCAACGCGACTGGCCCGGACGGCGCCCCGGTGCGTTTCAGCAAGGACCCGGACAGGGTGCGGCGGCTCGTGGAAAACACCCGCATGGCGATGAAAACTTGTTGTTGAAATAATTCCACGCGTCGGGTAGGAATGCACCTGACGCCGGACGGCGGCATCACGTGCCGGTGATTATTCTCGAGAGGAACGCATACGATGGAAGAGCTGCTCATCATTCTAAAGGCGCAACCGGTGCTCGTCATCATCCTCGCGGTGATCGCCGGCCTCATCATCTTCGCGATCGTGAAAAAGCTCGTCAAGATACTGGCCGTGCTCTGCCT
>CAZPZJ010000297.1:0-3428 GCA_964591055.1 uncultured Leptospiraceae bacterium | reverse complement strand
CACTAGGCGTTGCCAACGCCTAAACCCGGGTTCGAGTCCCGGTCGGCGCACTCTGCGTTGAGGGATCTGGATGCATCCTTCGCTTTTTTCGAAAAAAATCACATCCGCGATTTTCGTTTTGTATCCTTATGTCACGACGAGAATCATGCGGATTAAAACAAAATAGTCTGATACTTCAAAGGAGCACTTCAGCGTCGACGGCATGATGTTCTTTTCTTCAGAACTTGGCCATTTTTCCCCTCCAGATGCAAAAACTCGACTCCGGGGTGGTTTTTTACCGAATGCACAAGAATACCTGCAGTATGGGAAGTCAGTGTCCCAATAACCCTGTCCCTTCAAGCGAAGCTGAAACCGTGTTGCAAGGTAATCCCGGAGAATCGGGAACTCTGCGGGGGCATGTACCTTGAGGGGATGGGGTACTCAGGACCTCCCGCCGGCCATGCGCCTCATCCTCCTCCTAGGCGTGGTGAGCCTTTTAGGGGACATCATCTACGAGGGTGCACACAGCGTCTCGGGCCCTTTCCTCCTCTTCCTCGGCGCATCGGCCTTCACCGTGGCATGGATCTCAGGCCTCGGGGAGTTCATCGGGTATGCGGTCCGGCTGGCATCGGGATATTTTGCGGACCGGACCGGGGATTACTGGACCTTCGCTGCCATCGGGTACATGATGATTGGGGCGATCCCGCTCCTGGTCTTTGCCGGCTCCTGGCAGGGTGCGATGGTGCTCCTCCTCGCAGAGAGGCTGGGAAAGGCGATACGCTCCCCTGCAAAGGACGCCATCCTCTCCCACGCGTCGCACCAGGTCGGGCGGGGATGGGGATTCGGCATCCACGAGGCCATGGACCAGGTGGGGGCGGTCGCAGGACCCCTGGTCTTTGCTCTCTCGCTCGCCCTCCTCGGCGGGTACGGCGACGGATTCGCCCTCATGGCCATCCCCTTTGTCCTGCTGGCAGTCGCCCTCCTCCTGGCCTGGAGGAAGGTCCCGGACCCCTCCTCGCTCGAGCAGGATCGCGCTCCGGCCCGTGAGGCGGCCTGTCGCGACCGTGTCATGATCCCCTATGGGATCTTTACGGTCCTGACGATGGCAGGGTTCCTGGTCTTTCCGCTGATGGCATACCATTTCAGCGCAGCCTCCGTGGTCCCGGAGACCCAGATTCCGGTATTCTTTGCGATTGCAATGGCCACGGATGCCCTTGCAGCCCTGGGCATGGGAAGGCTTTATGACCGGGCGGGCCTCTTTGTGCTGGTCCTCGTCCCGCTGGCAAACATCCCTATCGCCCCCCTTGCGTTTGCCTCCGGGTACTGGGGAGCCCTTGCCGCGGCCGTCCTCTGGGGCATCTCGATGGGCGGGCAGGAGACCGTGCTTCGGGCAGCGCTTGCCGATCTCACCTCTCTCAGGAAACGAGGTTTTGCCTACGGCATCTTCAACGCCCTCTACGGCGCGGCATGGTTTGCAGGAAGCATCATATCGGGAATCCTCTACGAGATTGACATCTTTGCGCTCTTCATTTACGCCGGCTCCATGCAGGCATGTGCCCTTGGCGCGTTCCTGTGGTTACGAGGAGTCGCGCAAGGCGCCAATCGATGAGGGACAGAAGGGCAACTCTCCGTCATACTCGTGTGAGCAGCCGCCAGGGAAATTTCGTGCCCGGGAACCCTGGTCTCCTCTGCCTGTCCTTTGCCCTGCCGGGGTGAGATATTCGGGACAAGAGAGATTCGCGTGGTCGGCGGGATGGACGGTATTCTCGTTTCAGCAGCGGTTTACAAACTCCAGGAGTGTCTCGCCCCGGCCGTTCACCAGGATGAGCGAACCATCGCCTGGCACGTACGCATCCACCTCCTTCATTCGACTGATGAAGAGGCGTTCCTGGTTCCTCACGGTCTCATTCCGGCACCATGTATCGGTCACGAGTGGGCTCTCTATCCGGGTGGCGGCGCCCCTGACACTGGCCGGCGCAACGTAGCAGTTACACCCTGAAAAACCAAAGACTCTCCCTTCAAGGAACCTTGCGGTCACGAGAACACCCCCGGGGACCATGACGATCGACCCCTGGTCATCCCTCGATGCAGTCAGGTACCAGGTATCCTGGAATATTTGGGCTGCACCTTTTGGGATGGTCTCCTTCCTGAAGAGAAGCACCGCCCTGCCGTTCCCGTCAGAGAGCGTCAGGAAGTCCCCCTCCACGCTGTAGGTTTTCGCTTTCCCGAGGTCGACCAGGTACAACGATTCCTGGGAATGCACTCCCGGTGGAGTATTGCACACGGCATTCGTCCGTTGCGGGGCTTCGATCGAGACCCGGCTGAACGATGCTTCGTATCGCGCCCAGTACTGGTTGCAACCGGAGTTTCCATGGACGATGCCCTCGTCCTCGAATCGGGCAGTGACTACGCTGCCGGGGATAACGCTCTCCTGTGCAATCCTCCCGCTGTCGTAGGCGACAAGTTCCCATGTAATTCCCGATATGGGAAGCGTGCCCTCTCCGCAGGGTGTGGGTGTGACCGGCGACAAGTCCCCTCCGGATTCTCCCAGTTCCGTGCCGGGAGAAAGCGTGAGGCATCCGGACAGGATACCTGCGAGTAAAAGGACCAGTACAAACACAGCCCCTGTGCCCAATCTCGAAACACCCTTGCCGCGCCTTTCCTGTAATCGCTCATCCGTCCGGATCAGCAGTGGGGGCATCATCGGCTCTCACTCATCTTACCGTCTGAAATCCTCCATGCCCGCCCATGTTTTTCCATGAGAACTGAACCAGCGGGCCTCTCTTCACACCCTCTTCTCCCGCATCTTCTGGATGTAGTCATCGAGCGATATTCCAGTCGCCCTCAGCAGGTCCCTGTGACCGGTACCTCCCGTCTCCTCGGCATCTTTCAGGGCATTTCGGGCAGCCTCGGCAAAATTCTGCGCAAGGCCGAACTGGAGGTCCATTTCAGCTCCCGCGGCTTCGGCTGTGTTTCCCGCAACCTTCCGTATGGAGGAGAGGTACTTGAGGTACTCATTTCTCGCATACTCCTTCTCCTTCTCCTGGAAGGACCCGATCTTGATCATCGAAGTGTGATATGCGTCGGCAGTTCGCTGCAGATCGAGCGCAGAGGACCGGAGCTCGCCCGCCAGGTAAGGGGCGCCCCTGGTCGCGGCGCCCACAGGGAAATGACGGTTCATCCGTTCAAGCGCGGCCGCGATATCCGATTGCGCGGCATCGTACAGGGAAAGGAACGTCGCATCACCGGTCTGAATGGCACCGGTCACCGCAGTGGGACCCGGAGGTGTGGTGGTCGAGGCGGAGGGGACCGTGCACCCTGCCGCGGCCACCATGAGGACAGCGCAGATGAGAAGAACGCCCTGCAGTCCGGAATGAGTGCTCATAATAATACTGACGATTTCGAAAAACATGGGATAACACAAGGCCCACCATAAAATGCCCCGGATT
>CAZPZJ010000296.1:0-3429 GCA_964591055.1 uncultured Leptospiraceae bacterium | reverse complement strand
AGATTTACGAGGCCAATATCCTGGCCAGGGAAAACGAGCGCAAGTACCGCGAGCTGGTCGAGGGAGCAAACAGCGTTGTGCTGCGGTGGAAAAGCGACGGCGCAATCCTGTTCATCAACAGGTTCGGCCTCGAATTTTTCGGGTATGCGGAGGACGAATTGATCGGGCGATCGGTCCTTGACACCATAGTCCCGGAAATAGAAAGCACCGGGCGGTATTTACATCCCCTTGTGATGGATGTGTATCAAAATCCTGACGAGCACCACGTCGACGTCAACGAGAATATCAGGAAGAACGGCGAGAGGGTCTGGGTCAGCTGGACCAGCAAGCCGGTGTTTGACGATTCCGGCCGGGTGGTGGAGATGCTGTCGATCGGCAACGACCTCACCTCACTCAAGGAGGCGGAACTGGCGGTGGAGGAGGCGGGCCTCGCGCTGCTGCGCGAGAGCACGATGCTTTCCGGCATCATCGAGCTCAACCCGTACTCGATGCAGGTGGTCGAGCCGGACGGCCGGGTTTTAAAAGTCAACCGGGCGTTCATAGACCTCTTTGGCATCGCTCCCCCGGAAGATTACAATTTCTTCGAGGACCCCATTGCCCGGCGGCTGGGGATATGCGAGCGCATGAGCCGGGTGCTGCAGGGGGAGGTGGTGGATCTTGAGGAAATCCCGTACAATGTGCATGACCACATTCCTGAGGCGCCTGACCACAATATCATTATCAGGATGGTGATGTTCCCGATCCTGGGTCGCAACGGGAAAGTTGAGCGTGTGGTCGCCATGCACGAGGACGTTACCGCCCGCAAGCGCGCCGAAGCAGCAGTCAGGGACAGCGAGGAGCGTTACCGCCAGCTCTTCGAAATGGAATCGGACGCCATCTTCCTGATCGACGCAGGCACGTTCCGCATCCTTGAAGCCAACAGGGCCGCGGAAATCATGCTCGGTTACGACAGAAATGAAATCCTTGAAAAGCGAATCGATGATCTTTCGGCCGAGCCCGGGTTGACGCGCCAGGCGATCAGTTCCCGCCAGGAGCACGTCCATCTCCGGCATTACAGGAAAAAGGACGGGACGGTGTTCCCGGTCGAGATCACCACGCACTATTTCGACCTGCAGGGAAGGATGGTGACGCTCGCCGCCGTTCGTGACATCACCGAGCGCATCGCGATTGAACGCGATCTTGAAGAAAGCCGGCGCCGGTATGAAAGCCTTGTGCTGAACATGCCGGTGGGCGTGTACCGTTTTTTCACCAGCCGGAGCGGCGAAATGCGCTTCGAGTACGTCAGCCCCAGGTTCTGCGAGATGATGGGAATCGATGCCGACATGGCGTACGCCGACTACCGGAACGTGTTCCGCATCATGCACCCCGATGATTACCAGGGACTTGTGCAAAGAAACAGGGAAGCGGCATTGAGCGGGGCCCCTTTTTTCTGGGAAGGCAGGATAGTCGTCCGCGGCGAAGAGCGATGGATCAGGATCGAGTCGGTGCCGACGCCGCTGGAGAACGGTGAAATCACCTGGGACGGAATCCAGACGGACATTACGGAAAGCAGGAAAGCCGCGCAGGAAATTTTGGCCAAGAACAGCGAGCTCGAAATGCTTGCCGAACGCCTCGAAGCGACCGTTGCCGCGCTCGAGTCCGCCAACCTCGATGTCGCGGCCGTCAACGAGGAGCTGAGGAATACGCAGCGGCGGCTGTCGGAGTCGATCGAGGTGCTTGCCAGGTCCGAGGAGCGCTTTTCTCGGGCGTTCCATTCCAACCCGACATCGATGACCATCACCACGCTCGATGAGGGGAGGTATGTCGAGGTCAACGACACGGCCCTGGCATACGGCGGGTACTCGCGTGAGGATGTGATAGGGAAAACGATGGTCGAGCTGGGTATCTATTCGCGCGCGCAGGTCAGGGAGATGGCCGCCATCCTCACGCGCGACGGAAGGATAAAGAACCATGAGATCGTCTTCCGCAGAAGAGACGGGGAGGAAAGAACGTCCATCATCAGCGCCGAAATCATAGAGCTTGACGGGGTGAAGCATATCATCGGCTCCACCCTGGACATAACCGACATCAGGAAGGCCGAGCTGGAATTGAACTCGCTTGGCTCGCTCCTCGAATCGATCCTGAAGGTCACTCCCAACCTCATGGCGGTCGCCACCATTGATGAAGGAAGATACCTGATGGTGAGCGATTCGTTCTACGACTTCATAGGCGTCACCAGGGAGGAAATGGAGGGCAGTACGTCCCGCGACCTCGACGTATGGATGGACCCTTCCGACCACGGGCGCCTCCTCGAAGCGATCAGGCGCGACGGGAGGATTGTCAACGGCGAAATACAGTTCCGGAGGAAAAACGGCGAGAAACGCCACGCCCTCTTCTCGGTGCTGCCCGTGGAGTTTCAGGGCGCTCGCTGCTTCCTCTCGGTCGCGACGGACATCACCGGGCTGAAAAACGCGAATGCGCTGTTCAGCGCGGTGTTCGATCTTGCCCCCGAGCCCATGGCGCTGTCGACACTCGCCGAAGGGCGCTTTCTCATGGTAAACAAGTCGTTCGAGGAGGTGACCGGCTTCGACAGGAGCTATTGCGTGGGTAAAACGTCGAAAGAGCTTGGCATCTGGGTGATGTCGAACGATCGCTCCGGAATGGTCGAGGCGCTGGAGCGGGAAGGGCGAGTTTCGGGCAGTGATGTCGTCTTCAAAAAGAAAAACGGCGAGAAGATCGACATACAGTTTTCGGCGGTCGTCATCGAGGTGGAGGGAGTCCAGTGCCTGCTGTCGATGGCGATCGATGTCAGCGAGAGGAAGAAAGCCGCGCTGGCTATGACTGAAAAAAACGAGGAACTCGAGGCGCTCAACGAGGAGCTGGCGGCCACCAACGAGGAGTTTGAGGCGATCAACGAGGAGCTTATCGCTTCGCAGCAGGATCTCACCGACGCCTATGAAAAGCTCAAGCGCTCGGAGGAGATGTTCCAGTTGGCGTTCCATTCAAATCCGGCGGCCATGACGATCACAGTGATGGGAGGCGGTCCGATCATCGAGCTCAACGAGGCCGCCCTCCGGTACGGAGGATATTCCAGGGCCGAGGCGATCGGCAGGACGATGGAAGACCTTGGAGTCTACCCGCCCTCCGTGCTGCGCGACATGAGCCGCCGGCTTGCAACTGACGGATTCATCCGGGACATGGAGGTGGAATTTCGCACAAAGAGCGGCGAGGCGAGGAGCGGCATTCTCAGCGCCGATGTCATTGAGATCGCGGGAGCCCGGCATGTCCTTTCGTCAACGACGGACATCACGGAAAGCCGGATTGCACAGCAGGCCCTCCGCGTGAGTGAAAAGCGGTTCCGCGACCTGGTCATGCTGCTGCCCGTCGGAGTGTACGAGTCCGATGACCGGGCGCGCCTGACATTCGCGAATGAGGCCGCACTCGACATGT
>CAZPZJ010000295.1:0-3435 GCA_964591055.1 uncultured Leptospiraceae bacterium | reverse complement strand
CTCAGGAAGGAATCCGATTCCTTTACCGCATATGACCGCTTCATACGCTCCGTCCCGGTCGAGGCGTTCAACGACAGGTTCGGCACCCTGAACGAAAAGCTGGACATGCTCCGGGCCAAAACCAGGAAGGACGGCGGGGTGGACAGCCTGATGGCGCTGAGCCTGTGTCACCTCATCAAGGGGGACACCGAGATGGCGATCGAATACCTGTTCGAGGCAAGAAGGCGCTCGGTCAACTGAAAAATTACTTTCCTTTATTGATCCCATGCTGTATTATTGAAAAAGCCCGTCGACAGGTCCGGGCTTTCTTCATGATTAAACACGAGAAGCGTATTCCCATGAAATGGTGCTTTTATCCCGCAATCGCGTTTCTGCTGGCGGCAATCGCGGCGCCGGTGTTCGCCCTCACTCCCGCCGAGCACAACAGGCGGGGAGTCCAGTACGGCGAGCAGAAGATGTTCGATGAGGCTCTCGGCGAATTCAACAAATCGGTCGGCCTCTATGACAGGGCGTCAGCGAAGGTGCTGCACAACAGGGGCTGGGTGCTCGAGCTGAAGGGCCTGCTTGACGAGGCAATCAACAGCTACGAGGAGGCGATAAGGCGTAATCCGGGCCAGATCGTCTCGCACGAACGCGTCGGATATCTCTATTACAAATCGGAAAAATTCGACAGGGCGGTCGAGTCCGGCGAGCACGTGCTGAAGCTGGATCCGGGCAACCGGAACGTGCCGGTGTGGCTTCCCGACGCGTACGCGAAGCGCCTGCGCGAGCGGCAGAAAAACCTCCCTGCACCCGCGAAGGTGGAAAGAGAAGAAGCCGAAACGTCCCCCCAGGCGGCGGATGCGGGGAAATCCGATGACAAACAGGAACGAAAAGAGCGCCGCGTGTTGTACGCCACCGCGGATTTCATGATCCGCTACGCCTATTATACGAAGGGCGATGACAAGGGATTCCAGTATGAGAAGGACGAGGGGCTGCTGCTCAACATGCCCTGCGGCATGTATCTCAACTTTACCCCGGTTGAATCGTTTGAGTTCGATGTGCAGGCCGGCAATCCCTACCTCGGGGCGCTTTCGCCCAACCTCGCGCATTTTCAGGAGCGCTTTCAGGCGATCTACCACCTCGGGCGCTACTACCTGGGGCTCGGGCTGCTTGTGACACATTTCCAGGACGATTTTGTTTTCGCGGAGAGCGAGACGCTGCACGACTACAAGGCGGGGATCGTCTTCGGCACCAGGCAGGATCGCTACGAGATGCGGGTGCTCTTCTATCCCAGGGAGCTTCCGCATGACGGCAGGCAGTCCAGCGGCAGGACGCTCGATACCGACTACCTGGAATACCTGATGTTATACAATGTGGACCGCTTTTTGAGCTTCCACGTCCTTCTTTCGGTGAGCGACTACTATTTCTTCGACCACGATCTCGAGCTGTCGAGTTACTGGGGCGTGTACAGTGCGGGGATGGGCATCACCGTCAACAAATATGACGGGGCGTCAAACAGGAAGCTCGTAAGCGTCACCCTGGAGTTCATGCTGAGATTGTACCTGCGAGACCTTGAAAACGACAGGCCCTACAAGTTCTTCAACGGGCAGGGGTGGATGGGCGCGAATTCCGACACCTGGTTTGAGGGCGATCCCTTCTCGGGATTCCGCACCACCGGCCACGTCTTTTCGTTGCGCGCCGAAGAGGTGATCACGAAGAACGTGTTTCTCTACCAGAAGCTGCTCTTTGAGCTTGCCGAGGGCGACGAGGACACCGATCATCACGATCTCGCGCTTGTCATCGGCGCGGGAGTGACGCTGTAGGATACCGGAGCATATTCATGAAGGAAGCGGCGCTGTTCGCGGAAAGCATTGCCCGTGAGGCGGGAAACATCCTGATGCGCGGCTTCAGGTCGGAAAGAACCGTGGTGAGCTACAAGAGCAGCACTGACCTTGTGACCAGCATTGACCGCGAGTCCGAGGCGTTCCTCTTCCCGGCGGTGAAGGCGCGCTTTCCCGGCCACAGCGTCATCGCGGAGGAAGGCAGCAGGAGCGAGACATCGGGGGAATATGTCTGGTACATCGATCCGCTTGACGCCACCAACAACTACGCGCACGGCATCCCGTTCTTCTGCGTTTCCATCGCGCTGTATTCGAGAAGCCTGCCGGGCGTAGTGGCGGGCGTGGTGTTCGATCCCATGCACGACGAGCTGTTCTCCGCATGGCGCGGTGGCGGTTCCACGCTGAACGGGCGGCCAATCCGCGTGTCAGGCACCGACAGCCTGGATATCGCGTTCCTCGCTACGGGCTTCCCCTACGACCGGAGCGATCCGCGGCGCAACAACCTTCGCCAGTTCACAGGGTTTTCCCCGAAGGTGCAGGGAATCCGGCGCATCGGCTCGGCGGCAATGGATCTGTGCTACCTCGCGGCGGGGCGCTTTGACGGCTACTGGGAGCCCATGCTCCACCCGTGGGACACCGCGGCGGGAAGCCTGATTGTCGAGGAGGCCGGCGGGCGGGTAAGCCGCTATGACGGC
This sequence comes from uncultured Leptospiraceae bacterium, assembly GCA_964591055.1. Classification (GTDB taxonomy): domain Bacteria; phylum Spirochaetota; class UBA4802; order UBA4802; family JAGODF01; genus CAZPZJ01. Next base: position 917 of record CAZPZJ010000295.1, on the reverse strand, counting down.
GGAGCGTTCGATCCCGAGTTCCCGGAAATCCTTGCGTCGAACGGCCTTCTGCACGTGCGGATGATGGCTGTGATCGGGGAGGTGTGAGAGGGCGATGGTCACGTTTACCGTCAGCACAAAATCGCACGAAGAGCTTGTTGACATCACCGGGCAGGTGGCGCGGGCGGTGTCGGATTCAGGCATGCAGGACGGCATCTGCCTGGTGTATACCCCGCACACGACCGCCGCAATCACCATCAATGAGAACGCCGACCCCTCGGTCCGAAGCGATATGGTCCGGGGGCTGCGGAACCTGAAAATGGAAGCGGTCAATTTTGAGCACATGGAAGGCAATTCACCGGCGCACGTGAAATCATCGCTAATCGGCTGTTCCGAGAGCATTCCGGTTGCCGGGGGGAAGCTGGCGCTCGGCACGTGGCAGGGCGTCTTCTTCTGTGAATTTGACGGCCCGCGCACCCGCAGGGTCCTGGTGACTGTCCGCTGACCTGTGCTTTCCCCCGAAATTGTTATTGAAAGATATCCTGCCAATCACATATACTTGCTCCATTGGCTCACACACAGGGAAGAGGAGAAGACCATTGAAAACGATAACGATTGAATCCAAGGCGAAAGAGGAGCTGATCGACATTACCGCCCAGGTGAGAGAAGCGGTGAAGGAGAGCGGAATCCGGCAGGGGATGTGCATCGTCTACACGCCGCACACCTCGGCGGCGGTCACCGTCAACGAGAGCGACGATCCCCGGGTGGTCAAAGACATCCTCCTGGGCCTGAAGCACCTGAAATTCGAATCCGCGAATTTCACGTTCGTCGAGGGCAATTCCCCGGCGCACGTCAAGGCCTCAATCATCGGCTGTTCCATGACACTGCTGGTCGACGAGGGGAGCCTGCTGCTTGGCACATGGCAGGGCGTCTTTCTG
>CAZPZJ010000294.1:0-3498 GCA_964591055.1 uncultured Leptospiraceae bacterium | reverse complement strand
CCGGGCCTCATTACAATCGAGCCGGGACGGACGAAGACGGTGCGATCGCAGAGCGAGTCAAGCAGGTCGCGGTCGTGGCTGATGAGAATCCCAGTCCCCTGAAAGGTTATCAGGGCCTCACACACAAGCCCGCGCGCCCGGCTGTCCAGATGATTGGTCGGCTCGTCAAGCGCGAGCAGCTCCGGGTCAAGCCAGAGCGCCACGGCGATCTGCAGGCGTTTTCTCTCCCCTTGGCTGAGCGTGCTCCAGCGGTCAGACCAGTTATGTCCGAGTTCAAGCAGGGACATCAGCTCTCCTGCAGCGTTGGATTCACCCGAGAAAAAATCAGCGGTCCCGATAGGCGGTGTGGATGTGTTCTGTTCACAGTACAGGGCGGACGATCCGGGCCGTGTGCTGACGACGGCCCCCCGGTCGGGGGCGAGCAGCCCGGTGGCGAGCTTTGCGATCGTGGTTTTCCCGGAGCCGTTGGGCCCCACTATGCCCGTCCAGCCCGGAGCGAAGTGCAGCGAGAGGCCGGTAAGAATGTTCTCAGACAGGGAGTCGTATGAAAAGGACACGTCGATGAAACGCACATTAACCGGTGACATGTATCTCTCCTGTGCATGCGGAGTATGCGCGCCCGTTGCGGGCGAAGAGAGAATTCCGCCTGAATTGCCCTCTATCGGTTAATGTGCGTTTTTCATGTTGGTGAGCTCCTGATAAAGTGTGCTGCGAGTTTGAGTGAAGCGCCTGCCGCTGTCAAGAGGTTTATTCAGGCGTACGGGTGTTGATGAACTTCACGAACGCCTCTCCCTCGTGGTAGTGTTCGTCTCCCGGGTTGAACCACTGGAATGCGAGCTTCATGCCGTTCCCGTTTTCGTCTGCGCCGTGGATGAGCAGCACGGTGACGTTCTGCATCCTGACTGAGCCTCCGCCTCCCAGCGCTGCGATGACGGCGTTGCCTGCAAGAAACGCCTTCATGTCGGGGCGGGGAAGGGATTTCTCGGCCGTTACGCAGCCGAGCGGGATGATGTAATATCGCTCAGGCTCGGAGGCGTCGGAGCGCAGCAGGTCCTTCACCATATCGGTCCGGGTGTAATGGTATCCCAGAAGGTAGTCCGGCGAGGCGATGAGCCAGGGCATGGGGGAGCTTACCCGGTTGCGTTTGATTTCATTGATGAGCGCAGTCTCGCCCGCATCGCACGTGGCGGTGTCGACGGACTTGATATGTTGAAACGCGGGGCGGGGTTTTCTCTCCCAGGGGAATTTCCGGTACGTCTCAAACAGCTCGTTGGCGGTCCGCGTTGACCACAGCGATTGCAGCAGCCGTTGGAAGATTCCTGCCTCCTGCCCGTCCGCCCCGTTGAGCTCAAACCCCCAGGAGCCCTCTGCGGAGGTTATGGAGAGCCGGTCTACGAACCATGGATGGGGGAAGGATTCCATGACGACGCCGCGGTCCGCTCCGTGCAGGTGGACCGTAAGCCACTCGCGTTCTCCCTGGCGCAGGTCGATCGCCGCGTGCGCTTCGCCGAGTCCGCTCGTTCCCGCGCTGACGGCGCACCAGTAGGGCCGGGTGAGATCGATGCAATGCTCCTTCCGGCCGAGCTTCCACAGGACAGCGCTTCCTTCAAGGCGAAGCCCGGCGGAACCGCGTTCGGCCAGTTTCTGCAGGAGGGGGTAGGTGACGACGCAGGAAGCAATCGCGGCGACAAGGCTTCCGGCGATGATGAGAAACGCAGTGAAACCCGACGTGCTCCAGTCGAGCGCCGCGAATGCAAGTGCCGAAAGCCCCCACCATACAACAAAGAACTCAATTGTTGGCAGACCAACGGTAAACCATCCGCTCGTGTATTTCAAGCCGCGTTCATTCACAACAAAATGATGGATTACTATAAATGAAAAAGTCAATGATAAAATCAAGCACCCATCCGGGATTGGCAATCACTGAAAGCAAACCTGAAGAATGCAATCATCCCTTATAAAATTTTCATTTGTGTCTTAAATCGATTGACGGTATGTGAATATTGATGATATTATATGGAAGAAAAATCATGCCGTGCATTGCGGTAAATATTTAAGCCTGAGAACATTCAGATGAATAAATCGTCATTACTGCTGTGGTGGGAAGAAGCGAAAGACACGCATAGTGCGGAAGAAAAAATCCATTATCTTCTGGCCAACAGGAAATGGCTCAGGGCGCATCTAAGAAAGCTTGACAGGAATAAAGTGGTCTACCGGGAATCTCACCGGCTGTTCTCGCTGGCTTCCAGGCTGGCTGGATTGGCGGACATGGTCTCGGTTGCCGCCCAGCGGCCGCTCGGGAGATTCCCGGTGTTGCGGATCATCGTTGGGAAAGGGAGGGAGTGGAAAAACAACTTAAACTTCAGGGAGATCGTTGAATTTGTAAGAACAAAGCTCTACTCATTTCACCACCCTCCCCACAATGAAAAGGCTATCAGCCAGATTGAAGAAATAATTGAATTTGCTGAAAAGCACGGGCTCGATATCGAAAGGCACGTCCCCCGCGCCCGGCAGAGACTGCGGGAAAAGAAAAACCAGATGCTGCAGCACAAATTCTTTGAGGAATTCTCAAAATCGGTTCTGGAAAGGATTCTGGCCGTTCAGTTCTCCTTCGACCGCAGCATATATCCCGTTCTGCCGGACAGCGCCTTCTGGCACAAGCTGTTCGCACTCATCGAATGGCGGATTGTCAGAGACATCATTCTGGTTAACAAAAACAGCACTCGCGTTTCCTTCAAACATGATTCCCCCGCCGATATTGCATCAACGGATGTAATAAAAATTCTGAAGCGGGCCACGGAAATTAAAAACAGGGTCCACCGGGTGTTCTTCATAGGGCATCATGAGGGATACCTGGGACCGTATTTTGTCAGGAGCGTCATCAGAAAGCTTGGATTTGACAACCTGACGAAAAACTGCAACACAGTCGTGGGCCCGCGCATGTTCTCCAATGTGGTGTTGAGAAACGGCGCTTCAAACGGGGGCAACCTCTTTGTGACGGTCCCCTCGCAAAAGACGACCACCATCAAAACCCGCGGCCTGGCGGAGGAGCTGAGGAAAATTGCGGTGAAAACGCGATGTTTTATCAGGATGCCGAACGCCGGGCTTGATATTATAAAAAAACTGGAGTATCGGGACTTCATGAGGGCCATGGTGGAGAGCGACTGGCAGGAGATCAATCAGTATGCTCCACTTGTTGACAGGAAAAACTACCGGGAGCTGGCGGCGTTCATCGCGGAGGAGAAATTTTCGGAGGCAATGAAGGATTTGAAGAAGGATGACTATGATCTTTTCAGGAGTATCATGCACGAGTGCTTTCTCATCTTCCCGGAGGGGTCCCGCTCCTACATCGATCCCGACGGCTCGGTGGTCATGAAGTATGTCAGCCCTAAATACATGCAGGCCTACATGCGGCCGGGGGATTATATTGTCCCTGTGAACCTTGTGGGGGGATCGGATATTGCCAGGGGGTGGCGCCTGCGGCCCGCGACGCTCGGC
>CAZPZJ010000293.1:0-3500 GCA_964591055.1 uncultured Leptospiraceae bacterium | reverse complement strand
TCAACACCCCTTACGTTCCGAAGGATTTTGATTTTGCGATTGAAGTGGGATACCTGCCCGGAGTGACTGACAACATCGCTCATACTGTTCGGGAATCATCTGAAGATATCCTGGGTAAGCGACTGGACCCGGAAAAGTCGGTGTTTTCCTCAATGACATACTTTATTTCCGGTGATATTTCTTCTGACGAAATAATTGCTCTGGCGAGTGAATTCTACAATCCCCTGATACAGCGCTGTCAAATACTGAAGAGCGATGATTATCTGTCCTCGGGAGGATTCGGATATTCCATTCCGGTTGTTCACCTGGCAGGCGACGTGCAGGCCGATTCGGTCAATTTACACGTTGATGACGACGATCTCGTCAGGATCGGACGTGAGGGCATTGCGAATTCCGACGGGTCGCGGCGCGGCCCGCTGGCGCTGGATATGGCATCCATGAAAACCATACAGAAGTATTATTCCGAGATTGAGAATCGGAATCCCACAGACGTGGAACTGGAATCAATCGCACAGACATGGAGCGAACACTGCAAGCATACCATTTTCGCCGCCCGCATTGATGATGTCGAGCAGGGTATATTCAAAGCCTACATACGTGCTGCAACAGAAAAGGTACGGCATGACAAGGGAGAACGCGATTTCTGCATTTCCGTATTCACCGATAATTCCGGCGGCATCGCGTTTGATGAGCGATACATGGTCTCCGATAAAGTTGAAACGCACAACAGCCCAAGCGCTCTCGATCCTTTCGGGGGATCAATCACCGGCATCGTCGGTGTGAACCGGGATACGATAGGTTTCGGCCTTGCAGCAAGGCCCATCGCCAACAGGTATGGATTCTGCTTTGCTGATCCATTTGACTCGAAGCCCCTCTATCGCGGGAAGGACATCAACACCAGGCTGCTTTCTCCGCGAAGGATCATGGAGGGAGTGATACACGGGGTCAACGTAGGGGGTAACTGTTCAGGCATTCCCACCCCTCAGGGATTTATGTATTTTGATGATCGATACCGGGGCAAACCCCTTGTATTCGTAGGAACGGTGGGGCTTATTCCCCGCGATCTTCAGGGAAGGCAATCACACATCAAGAAAGCCATGCCCGGAGACCTGATTGTAATGGCGGGCGGCAGGGTTGGCCTTGATGGAATCCATGGTGCTACATTTTCTTCAGAGGCGCTCTCCGTGGGAAGCCCGGCCACTGCGGTCCAGATCGGTGATCCAATCACACAGAAAAAGCTTTCCGATGCGATTGTGAAGGAGGCGCGCGACCTTAATTTATACAACTCCATTACCGACAACGGCGCAGGCGGGCTTTCGTGCTCAGTGGCCGAAATGGCGAAAGAATCCGGAGGTTTTGAGGTCGAACTTGAAAAGGTGCCGCTGAAATACCCGGGCATGGCGCCATGGCAGATATGGGTGAGCGAATCACAGGAGAGGATGACTCTTGCCGTTCCCCCCGATAAGATTGATGCGTGTCTTGAACTGATGAAAAGGCGCGGAGTTGAAGCCACCGTCATAGGAACATTCACCGATACGGGAAGAGGTATCGTCACTTTCACGGGAACACAGGTATTCAATCTTGATCTGGAGTTTCTTCATGAAGGACTGCCGAAAAAAAACCTTTTTACAGCACACACAGAAAAAAAACGCCGAAGAGCCGTGTTTGAGGAACCATCCGACATGACACCCGTTCTTCACGATATGTTACGCAGGCTCAATATAGCGAGCTTTGAATTCGTTTCAACACAATATGACCACGAGGTGCAAGGAAATTCCGTGATAAAGCCGCTTCAGGGCAGGGGGCGTGTCAATGGGAACACTACCATAATACGTCCCGTTCCGGACTCATTCCGCGGAGTCGTTCTTTCTCAGGCGCTGTATCCCTCATACAGTGACATTGACACGTATCGCATGGCAGCGTGTTCAATCGATACCGCGGTACGAAACGCAATTTCCGCGGGAGGCAGCATCAACGCGCTTGCGCTGCTTGATAACTTCTGCTGGTGCGATTCAACAAATCCTGAACGGCTCACCGAGCTCCGGGACGCGGCGCGCGCCTGTTACGACTGCGCCGTTGCTTACGGGACCCCTTTCATCTCGGGCAAGGACAGCATGTTCAATGATTTCAGGGGATTTGACGAAAATTTAAACGAGATAACAGTTTCAATCCCTCCGACATTGCTTGTTTCCTCTATTGGCATTGTAGATGACGTACGCCGGTGCCAGACCATTGATTTCAAATTTCCCGGTGATTCAATTTTTCTTGTCGGCGAGACTTTCGATGAAATAGGCCAGAGTGAATATCTCGCCTATATTGCCGAAAGGAATCCTGATATCGATATGCCCTGTGATGAAGTGCCCGCAGTGAATACGGAAAGAAATCTTGCAGTGTATAGAGCAATGGAGGCTGCAATTCAAAAGGAGCTTGTTTCCTCATGCATAAGCGTGGAACGGGGAGGTGTTGCAATTGCGCTCGTGAAATCATCCATGGCTGGAATGCTCGGCTTCACCGCAAACATCGATTCCATCTCCGGGCTTCAGCGCAGTGATCACACCCTTTTCTCCGAATCCCAGGGTAGGTTTCTCGTTTCAGTCGATCCCGCCCGGCAAGGAGAGTTTGTTGAGGAATTCAACAGTCTTCCCTTATCGAAAATCGGGGAGGTGTCAGATAACGGCAGGTGTGTTATGAGGAACAGTGAAAACACGGCATGTATTGATACGACGGTCTCCGCTCTGCTGAACTCGTATAAATTTATATTCAAAGATTTTTAAGAAGGTAATGCAATGGCGAATCCCGGCGTTCTTGTCCTTACCGGATATGGAATAAACTGTGATGAAGAAACACGATACGCGTTTGAGAAAGCAGGAGCGCGAGCGACAATAGTTCATATAAACGATCTTATAGACAATAAGCGGATGCTCAGCAGTTTCCAGATATTCGTATTTCCGGGGGGATTTTCTTATGGGGACGATACGGGAAGCGGGAAAGCGCTCGCAGGGCGAATCATCAATAATCTCCGCGATGAATTTTTTGGATTCATCCAGCGCGACACTCTCATGCTTGGAATCTGCAACGGGTTTCAGGTGATGGTCAACATCGGTGTCGTGCCGGCCCTTGCGTCACCGATTGGGACACCTGAAGTATCTCTTGAACACAATTCGACTTCACGATACGAGTGCCGCTGGGTGGATCTGAGGATTGAAAAAGGTTCAAAATGCGTTTTTACAGCAGGAATCGATTTTATACACGTTCCGGTTGCGCATGGTGAGGGTAGATTCTACGCGCCTGAATCAATATATGAATGCATCGAAACTAATGGGCAGATAGTCATGCGTTACTCACTCCCGGACGGGAGTCCTGCAAATGGAACGTTTCCCTTCAATCCCAACGGCGCTGTCGGCGATATTGCTGCGATATGCGACAGGAGCGGAAGGATCATGGGAATGATGCCTCATCCCGAAAGGAACATATTTTTTACGCAGCGTGATGACTGGACA
>CAZPZJ010000292.1:0-3534 GCA_964591055.1 uncultured Leptospiraceae bacterium | reverse complement strand
AGTTCTCTCCAAGGTCGAAGATGAAATCCTGAGCGAGCGCCACCTTTCCGCCTTTAATCGTGATCACGGTTACTCCGCTGTTTCGGCCCTCACGGCCTTCTTTATTCGTGAGAAAAAGGTCCCAGCAGACAGCGATGACGTTGTTACCGGTAAAATCAAACGAGTTTCCGGCGCACAGGTCGTGAATATCGAACCGGATCGAGGGGAACTGGCTGAAAAAACCCTGAAACCAGCCCTTCACGGCGCTCTTTCCCTCGAACCGGCCGCTCGCATGGATATCTCCCGGGTAGACGAACACGCCGTTCGCGTCCCACGCCGCCAGGAATGTTTCGAGGTCGTGCCGGTTCATCGCGTCGAATGCGGCCCTGACGCTTTTCTTCGCTATTATTGTTCCTATCATGCCCTTCTCCTTTCCAAAGGTTGACAGATATCACACATGACATATACCGTTACCATTACTCCCGTATCGGGCATCCCCATCATCTTCCGCGGGGCCCCCAACAGGTATTCAAAATAAAAAGCAGCCCCATATTGACCGTGTATAGACCGGGAAGGGAGGAGAAGGCCGTTTCACGTCACTGACTGAACAGTCGCCCCTTTATTTACTCCCGACACCGGGAAAAACTGAAATACGTGGAACAGAGTCCCCGCCTTCAGGCATGCACGTTCGGGCGGCCTGTACGCGCGCAAAAGCGGTCAATGATTATTCCTGAATTAAAGAAGAATCCTCCCCGCTACACCGGAAGGACACCGGAAGATTCAATTACTTTAAAAAATATATACGGCAGAGAACACTATGCCATGAAACCTGTCATTTTCGCCATCGTTTTTTTCATTATCCGAGCCATCCTGCCCCAGATAATGATAGAACTGATATTTATACCCGAGAACGAAGAGCATGCTCAATGCTTCTGAATAATACGAAATACCCAGCATCGTGTTTATGCCATATATCCAGTAATCGGCTGTTGTATCCTCTGATTCATCGTCTGTCGCATACTGGCCGATGATATTGCAGTTATACACACAGGAGTTCTCATTCTTCCCAGCTCCGATAAGAACCCACACCGAATCGATGAACGTGAGCATAATCTTCCCTCCCGACTCAAAAACCAGGGCCAGGACCCGATCTGCGAGGGAGGACAATAAATCATTAAAAGTGACGATCGCAGAACGGTGTTCAACAGCGCACTCCCGCAAGCAACATGCCCCCGGCATCCGAGAGCAATCAGCGGACTTTAAAAAAAGGAATCCTTCTTGGGTTCAACCCATGTGTGCTGACAGCTCTTGCAGGTTATTGTGCGTTCTTTCTCATTATGCTTTGAAACGTCTTTCGTATTGGTGCTCCCGCATTTCGGGCACTTCGGTTCACTGAATATCATGAATGATCCTCCACGCTTATTTCATTAAACGGCATTTCGTCATATGCATTCATTATATAACACTTTATGAATTTAATTGATCATGCATCGATAATCGAATAAGTCAAGTCATTTCACAATTTCCGCACCACACGGCGCACCAGGGGCAACAATCGCAATTGCATCATCCCCGGAAAAACAGCCGGGCAGTATCCGGTCACTTGAAGGACGTCCTGTTTCACACTACATTAGTAATGTGATGCTAACTGCACATGGCGGCCGTTTCGCGGTGCGCCTGTCAGGCATCATCGCATAGAGGGGGCTGATATGGACAGTGTGTATAAGGTGATCGAGATAATAGGATCGAGCAGCACATCATGGGAAGAGGCGGCGCGCAACGCCGTTGAGACCGCATCAAGGAGCCTGGAGGACCTGCGGGTCGCGGAGGTCGCCGAGCTGGACCTTGTCGTAACCGAGGGGAACATCACCGCGTACAGGGCTAAGCTTCGGGTGTCATTCAGGTTTCATGGATGAAAGAAAGGGGCCGGTTGAAACCGGCCCCCGGGAGTGCGTCAGTCGTTCATTTTGTACTGGCCCTTGAGGGCGTATACGTAGTTCTGCCATATCTTCTGGAACCTGGCCGTGTCCGCAACCGGGTTCTTGATCATTTTCAGGCAGTACTCCTTCTGCGTTTCGGTGTTGCTCTTCTTCTGGTAAAGCTGGAGGGCGTACTTTGAGAAGTCCCTGACCAGCACGTCGAATATCATGTCGAGGAGATCGTCCTCCACGCCGTGGATCTTCGCGTTTTCGATGATGAGCTGCCCGTAGGCAACCACCGTCATCAGCTCGCCCATCGCCAGCAGGTAATCGATGTCCTCGCCCTGCTCCTTGCTGGGTGTGGCTTTCACCAGAAACTCCTTGAACACCGCAATCTGCTCCTTGATGACGTCCACGTTCGGCAGCTTCACGCTGTTGTAGGCGATGTTGATGTCGTGAAACTGTATCTTGCCCAGGCCCTTCGTCGGCCCCTGGTCGAACAGGAAATCGTCGTTTTGGACGCCGTCCATCCTGGGGATTTCCGGGTACTCCTTCGGGTTGAAAAAGTAGTTGGTCATGAACTTGACGACGAGCGCCATGTTGACATGCACCGTGCCCTCGAGCTTGGGATACATGCGGATCTCCTGCGTCGCCATCTCGAAATAGGGCTCCTTCTCGAATCCCTTCGCGGCGATCACGTCCCACAGCAGGTTGATCACCTCCTCGCCCTCGCGGGTGACCTTCATCTTGCAGAGGGGATCGTACAGCAGGTAGCGCCTGTCCTCGTTGGAGGCGGTGCGCATGTAATCGACCGCGCGCAGGTTGAACAGCTTCATCGCCACAAGGCGCAGGTACGCGTCGGTGAACAGCTGCTTGACGTGCGGAAAGTCGGTCACGTACTTGCCGTAGAGGTTGCGGTTTGCGGCATGGTCGATCGCTTCGTAAAACGCGTGGGTGCAGATTCCCACCGCACCGGGGCCGAGGTTGAACTTGCAGACGTTCACGGTGTTCAGCATGTTGTCCCACGCCTTGGGGCCCTTTTCCGTGATGTCGGCATCGGTGATCGGGTAATCGTGCAGCGCGTATTCCGACACGTAGTTCTGGTGCGCAACGACATTCTGTACGCATTCATACTTGGGGTGCTTGGAGTTTACGCAGAAGAACACGTAGTCGTTGGAGTCGGCGACCTTCGCGAAGGTGGACACCAGCGCGGCCTCGTTGCCGTTGCCGATATAGTACTTGTCCCCGTTTGCCCTGTATGCGCCGTCCGCCTGGGGATAGAGCATCATATCGCTTGAGTAGATATCGGCGCCGTGCTCCTTCTCGGACAGCCCGAACGCGAACACCTCACCGTCTTCGAGGAGCTTCGCGGTTTTGTGCTTGATCTCCTCATTGCTTCCCATCCAGATGGGGCAAAGCCCCAGCTCGGATACGTCCCACACGTACCAGTAAGCTATTCCGTAGAAACCCATGAGCTCCGCCCACTGGTAAATGCGGTAGGTGTCCCAGCGGGAATCGGCGGCGCCGTATCCCTTCGGGGTCATGAGAATGGCGAACGCCTTCTCCTGCTTGCAGAAATCGACGAAGTCCTTGGGCCACGTCCTGTTGTGGAAGTCCTCTTTGATCTTCTTCAGCC
>CAZPZJ010000291.1:0-3631 GCA_964591055.1 uncultured Leptospiraceae bacterium | reverse complement strand
CGTTCGAAGCGATCATTCCTTCACGGGCGGCACGGATTACGACGGGCGTGAAGGGAACGGTCGAAAACTTGAGTGAGATGGAAGCCCGGGAGTTGGCGGAGCGTGTGTATTACGTGTTGTATAATTTCGTATTATGACGCAAAACCCCGGCGTTACCAGCGCCGGGGCATCACTTCACTGCAAACGGTGGAAAATATGAATCTTCAAGATTGCCTTCAAAATACAGAGCGCATCGGTTTTTGTCAACAACAAATTTTCCCTCAAGTCCGCGGAGTGATCGTCCAACGCGACCCGGTGCTTGTCGCGGTCGAGTGTCCCGCGTGCGGCGGTCGGCATGTTCATGGTGTCGGCATCTCACCCTTGCGGCTTAGTCACTGCATCGGCAGCGACCCGATTATTTATGAGATCGTCGTGGATGAGGAGGAGGTGTCAGGATGATTGACTACAAAAAATTTCAGAAAGAGCATGGCGGCCAAATCGTTAATGGTGGTCTCGGATGGGAACACCAGCGCAACCGATTTAATGCTGTCGGTTATTGCGCCGCTCTTGGTTTGACTGTCAACGAGTATATCGATACGCTGAAACCCCAGGCGAAGGCGGCACCGACGAAGGCGGCACCCACAGATGGGAAACGCATCGAAGGCACCTTGCGCGGGAACAAAATCATATTTAATAATCTTGAAATCGGTTCGACCAAAAATTTAAAAACAGCATCGGCGGAAAGGCAGTACAGGGAGGCGCACTATTCTTTTACGGACAGTGGAAACGCGCAGCGGCTCTTCGACCGATTCGGGGATGTTGTAGATTATATCCATGAACTCGGAAAATTCGCCATCTTTGACGGCACAGTCCACACGGTAGATGAATCAGGGAAAAAAATTCATTCGCTGTATAAGCAGATTGGTGAAGAAATGGTCAGGGAAGCCTATTCCATCGAAGACAGAGAGCTCCGAGAATCCGCGTTGAAATGGTGCCGACAATCGGAATTTTATAAAATCTATGCTTCGACCCTGGCGCACCTTGGCAAGATGACCGCGCACCACCTCAACGAATACGATGCGGATGATTATAAAATTAACTGCTTAAACGGCGTACTCAATTTAAAATCCTTTACATTGGAACCACACGCACCGGAACAGAAACACCTCAAGGTCATTCGCGCAAACTATAACCCGAACGCGAAGGCCCCACGATGGCATAAATTTATTGAAGAGATCACCAGCAAGGACGGCGCGAACCGGCCGGAGCTGGCGCATTATCTGCACAAGGTTCTCGGATACTCCCTGCTTGCGGACACATCGGAGAAATGTATTTTTTTCTTCTACGGCGGAACTGGCGACAACGGCAAGTCAACCCTGATACTGATTGTAGAGCACATCCTTGGCCCATACGCACAGCGCATTTCTTCTAATTCCCTCATGAAGCGCTTTCAATCGTCGGACATGCGGAACGATTTAGCAAAACTCATCGGCGCGCGTTTTGTCGCGGGTTCCGAGGTCGGAAAAAACCAGCAGTTCGATGATGGATTAATCCGTGATCTTGTGGGCGGTGATGCGATCACCTGCCGATTTTTAAGGCAGGAGTTTTTTACCTACATTCCGGTGTACAAGCTATTCCTTTACGGGAACAATAAACCGCGAATAGACGCGGATGACCCGGCGATTAGAAGGAAAATAAAAATGATTCCGTTCGACTTTCAGCCCATAACGATTGACAAAAATCTGAAGAAAACACTCAAAGCAGAATCAGACGGGATTTTTACATGGATGGTCGATGGGTTACGGAAATATTACACTGAAGGACTCGACGAACCGGAAGAAATCAGCGGCATGACGAAAGAGTATTTTGATGACAACGATTTTATATCCCGCTTTCTTTCGGAATATTACATCGCTGTTCCTGGGGATGACGCGGCATTTATCCCGAAAAGCGAGCTGTACGAGAAATATAAAACATGGTCGGAAGGAGAAGGGTATAAAAAACCGCTGTCCCTGATTGCTCTTGCCCGAAGAATCAAAGACAAGAATATTAAAGAGAACATTCAAAAGATAGACGGAAAGCCCGTCCGCGTCTGGTGTGGCCTTAAAGAGATCAACGACGCCGGAAAAGACGAAGATGATCTTTGTATAGAATTCGAGTAAAGACTATTCCGGTTACGAGTTACGACTAGTTACGCAGTTTATATAATGAATTCTAATAGCGCTAAAAAATTTAAGTATTCTTAGGAGTTAATACCAAAAGCCCGTAACTACTCGTAACTCGTAACCAAACCTTTAAGGGGGTATATAATGGAAATCCCTTTCACAGACAGCAGGGGCAACGCTCATCTTTTCACGCTCGCACCAGGCGTCACCACTGAGGACGGCACCGGGGAGGCTATTCCTTCGGCAATTCAGGACCTGGACATGTACGACCGGCACCGGCTCGGCCTTCTCGTACAGGCCGCCTTCGATGATCAAGCCCTTGCCCCTGGCGCCGGGGAAGATGAATAAATTATTTTTCACGCGGATTCCATCACCCCTTCAGGCTCCCGGACGAGGCAGGCACATCGACCAGGACGAGGGCGACATCATCACTGCACAACGGGGCGCGCATGCGGGATAAATTTATTTTTTATTTTAATTTTAATAATCACATAGGTTCTTCTGGCGGTTTGGCTGAGTATCGGGTGCGAACACCCCGGCGATGATTTCTGTCATTTTTATAATTTTGTGCATGCAACAAAAAACGCAACAAACAGGAGGGGATGAGTGGGTAAAATAACAGACTTTTCGCACATAAAAAAGACCGATTTTTCCGACCTTTTGGGGCTGAATCGCTCCGCAGCTTCCCGGCATGCGAAGAACGGAAACATCACCACGAATCCCGACGGCACGATTGACGCAACAACAGCGTTGACGCGAACATTCATCGCCAGGCGAACATTGGCGAAGCGTGAACCCTCGAAGGAACGGAGAGCGAAGGCTCAACGGCTCCTAAAGCGCATAGAGACCGCAGCTCCTCACCCCGCGTCCGACGTGCTTGACGATGTGCTTGTAGACCTTGATTCCGACGCGCTCCCTGTTCCCTGTGAAGGGGGATCGTCGCGGATATTCGCTGACGCGGCACTTGCCGAAGCACAGATCACGATCGACAGGGCCCGCATCACTTCAGCAAGAGCAACACGCGAAGAACTCGAATTGTCAGTTTATAAGCACGAACTCGCGCCAATGTCGCTTATGGCGTACTGGTATAGTTTCGCGGAAGCAATGATCACCCGTCAGTATGCGCGCTTCGGGGAAATTTTTCCGCAGCTGGAAGCGCTCGTCAAGGGGGGCGACAGTAGGTCAGCGCTGCAACTTTTACGGCGCGAACAGGAAGCCATCGTCAAGAAGGCAACACAAGACCTTATAGACGACATCACGAAAGAGGGCTACGGGAATGCGGATTGAAACTGACATAATTATAAAATCCTTCGGCGATTATTACGGCGCGGATGTGTTCGGCGATATGTCCGACCAGGTAGGGCATGCACTCGCGGTTCTGGTCGTGCATGTTTTCGGGGGCGGGTATCCCTTCCCCGGTAAACTTGCCAGGTCTTACAGGATTATTGAGCGATTCCTCGACCGACGCGGGCGGGCTCCCTTGTGGC
>CAZPZJ010000290.1:0-3650 GCA_964591055.1 uncultured Leptospiraceae bacterium | reverse complement strand
TCCCCGCCGGAGAGCAGATTGATGTTCTTGAGCTTCTTTCCGGGCGGGCGCACCAGGATTTCGATTCCCGTTTCCAGCACGTTCTCGGGCTCCACAAGCTCGAGCGCCGCGTCGCCGCCCTCGAAGAGCTGGCGGAATATCTCGGAGAAGTTCTTCTGGATGCTTTTGAACGTCCTCATGAACATGTCCACGGACGTGCGGTTGATCTCCTCGATCACCGAGAGGATGTCCTCCCTCGCCTTCTCGATGTCCTTCTTCTGGTTGATGTAGTACTCGAAGCGCTTCTTCAAGTCACGGTACTCCTCGATGGCCAGGTTGTTGATGGGCCCGAGGTCCTGTATTTTTTTCTTCAGGTCCTGAATGTTCTTCTGGAGCTCGGCCTGGTTGAGCATGGACGCGTCGAAGGACTTCAGGTCGGCGGCCTTTTTCTCGTATTCGGTCCACACGTACTCCTCGACGCGGTCGATGCGGAAGTTCGCCTCGACCATGTTTTTATCCTGCTCGCCGATGCGCTCCACGACGCGGTTGAGGCTCTCCATGTCGCGGCGGGACAGGTTTTTCCTGCTCTGAATTTCGGCGTCGATGCCGCTGCGCCGCTCGGCGAGCTCGCCGATGTTCCTGGCCAGCGACTCCGTCCTCTCGCCGAAATCGACCAGGCTCTTCTCCCACTCGTCGATCTCCTTCCGGCAGGCCTCGATGACGTTATCGCAGCGCTCCGCGTCCTCCCGGTAGTTCGCGATCTGCTTCTCCACGTCGAGAATCTGCTTTTTCAGCGAGTCGATGTGGCGCTCGGTCCATTCGCGCTCGGTTTCGTTGCGCGACAGGTCCTTCTCGACGCGGCCTATCATCATGTTGACGTCGTCAAGCTCCTTCTGCTCGGAGCGGATGAGCTCATCCAGCGCCGTGTTGCGGTTCTTCAGGTCCTCTATCTCGGCGGAAAGCGAGCGTATGCTGTTGTCAATGGCCTCCTTTTCGGAGTGGATGCCGCCCTTGTCGATCAGGATGGATCGGAAGCCGTCCTCGTAGCTTTCGAAGCGGCCCACCAGCGACTTGAGCGACGGCACCTCGCAGCCCTCGAGGAGCGTGGCCGCGGCCGCGGCGTCGCCCGCCGCAAGGCGCCCCAGCGCGCTGACGACGCGGAACTCGAGGTCGTCGAGCCGGGCGTGAATCTCCCGCCTCACGTGCTCGCGCTCGATCTCGGATTCCATCACCTCGGCCTTGCGCCGGTCGATCGCGTCCACCAGGCGGCGTATCACCTTCTCCAGCTCTTCGCGCAGCGCCTCGAGCTCGCCTTCCGCCGCCTTGATCCGCGCCCGGTTCGCCTCGATCGCGGCGCGGGCGTTTTTTATGGATTCGATCTTTCTCCCGCGCGTCTCCACGAACGCGGCAAGCCTCTCGCGGTCGTCGGCGATGCGCTTCTGGATTTCGGCGCCGCTGCGGACGGCCTTTTCACTCTCCTCTTTCAGCGCCTCCATGCTGGCGGTGCGCTCGGCGATGTTTTTGCCGATAGCGGCCTTGCGGGCGTTCTGCTCCTCGATGCGCGCGCGGCCCTTCTCGGAGCGCTGGTCGATGTCCTCGATGCGGATGCGGTAGGTGTGCAGCTCCTTGTCAAGCTCGAAGAGCTGGAGCTGGATATCGTTCTTGCGCTTCTCGTCCTGCTCGTTCTCCGACGAAATGAGCGACACCTTGGCGGATATCTCCTCACGCTGCTTTTTGAGCCGCTCGAGGTCCTCCTGTATCCTCTCACGCCGGCGCAGCAGGTCCTGGTAGCGGATGGCGTTGAATCGGATGTCGTTTTCAGTGAGTTCCGAGCGCAGCGCGAGGTAGGTTTTGGTCTTCTCGGCCTGGCGCGCCTTGGCTTCCTTTTCGCGCTCTATCTCGTGGATCACGTCGTTGATGCGCTCGATGTTGGCGCCCGTGTCCTCGAGCTTTTTCAGCGACTCGCGCTTCTGCATCTTGAACTTGGAGATGCCGGCCGCCTCCTCGAAGATGTAGCGACGGTCCTCCGCGCTGGACGAGAGGATCAGGTCTATCTTGCCCTGCTCCATCACCGAGTAGGCCGACTTGCCTATGCCGGTGT
The DNA here is from genome assembly GCA_964591055.1 of uncultured Leptospiraceae bacterium. Lineage (GTDB taxonomy): Bacteria > Spirochaetota > UBA4802 > UBA4802 > JAGODF01 > CAZPZJ01. Next base: position 1,570 of record CAZPZJ010000290.1, on the reverse strand, counting down.
CCATGAAGAGCTGGTCGATGTCCTTGAGGCGCACGGGCGACTTGTTGATCAGGTATTCGGATTCGCCGTCGCGGAACACGCGGCGGGTCACGGTCACCACGTCGGAGTCGAAGTCGAGGATGCGTCCCGAGTTGTCGATCGAGATGGTCACCTCTGCGAGCGAAAGCGGCTTGCGCGATTCCGTGCCGGAGAAGATCACGTCCTCCATCTTGGCCCCGCGGATGTTTTTGGCCTGCTTCTCGCCCAGCACCCACTTGATGGAATCGACAATGTTGGACTTGCCGCACCCGTTAGGGCCGACGATCACGGTGATGCCCTGGTTGAACTCAATGGTCGTCTTTTCCGGAAACGACTTGAATCCGAATAGTTCGATGGATTTGAGATACATATATCTTCCTTTGCACCGGCACGGAGGATCGCGCAGGATGACAACGCAGTCCGCTTCGCCCGGGATCGCCCGGCGCGATTCCGGGTGCTGTTTTCCCCGGCGGCCGCGTTTTCGGGTTTCAGGGTGCTATTTGGCGCGCAATCAACCGGGGATGCAAGAATATTTTTTGGGGGGGGCGGGAATTATTTTCCCGTCGCGCCCCTTTTTTTCGTTGATTTCGCGCTTTCCCCGCTCAACAATCCTTTGTGAAATGGAACAGTATCCCCCGGACACACCGGACGATATACAGGTAAAGAGATGCTTTGCAAAACAAGATCGGCGATCTTCGCGATACTGGTGCTCACCGGCTGCGCGAGCACGGACGGAGAGCGCACCTACGCGCTGAAAAGCACGCTGACGGGCGTGACCGGCGAGGCGATGGCCACCGCCGACAAAATCAACGGCGGCAACACCTTCGAGGTGTACTTCTCGCTTGAAAAACCGGAGGACTGCGTCAAGGTGTTCATGGAGACCTCCATCATCGAGCCCACCATCAAGGGCAACAGGTACGTACCCTCATCCGCCTATTTCATCGTGGAGAGAAAGTACGGCATTGAGCAGTTCCAGCTCACCGAAAAATCGGTCAATACGGAGATCGGCAGAAACTTCGACCTCTCATGGACGCCAAAGCCGGATATCGAGCTGTGCACCCGGAAAGGCGACCCGATCATGAAGATGGCGCCGGGCCTTTTCCGGGTCCGCTTCACTTCATTCCGCTCGGATCACGTGCTTTATACGCTTGACATCTACACCAACAAAAGCAAGGTTACATTCAGGTAGCATGCGCCCGGCGCCGGACCGCAACCGCCCGTTCCGCCCACACCACCGTGAAGGAGACGATTTGTGCCCGCAATCAACATATACGTTCTCGCGTTCGGCATCGCGCTCGTCGCGATCGCCGCGGCCGAGTTTTTCTACCCGGCGGCCGCGTTCCGGCTGTGGAGGGGATGGGTGTCGCACAACCTCTTCCGCCTGCACGGGCTTGTGCTGGTCGCGTCGGGCTTTCCGCTGACGCTCTTCCGGGGCGCGATGCACGGGGGCGTGTTTGCGCTGGGGTTTGTGATCGTGCTGACCGCGCCGTTCATCCTCATCTATCCCGAAAAAATCCGGAGGATGTTCGAGACGATCTCCCTGGAAATGGAC
>CAZPZJ010000289.1:0-3660 GCA_964591055.1 uncultured Leptospiraceae bacterium | reverse complement strand
CCGACCGCTTCAGCCCGTTCGCCGCGTTTGTCGTCTGGGGCGTGGTCGCGATGAAAAACGCCATGGCGAACCTCTTTCGACGGCATTACGGGAAAGGGATTTTCAGGAGCAATATCGCGGTCGGCGGCGGCGTCGACGTCATTCACCGGCTTTCATCGACCGCGACGCTTCTCTACGCCGCGAGGTGCGCGGGGCGCTTCGACTTTCTCTTTTACGGCCTTGCGTTCAGAAAGAGCAGGCTTATGGCCCCGCGTTTTTTCATGCATGAAGGGGCGCTGCGCGGAACATTCCGCCGATTGCTGTTCCGCCTCGCTGGCGGCTATGTGGTTGACGCCGATTGTATCGACAATCCCGTGTACCGTGAAACGCTGAAAAGCTATCTTTCGATACTGCTCCAGCATGGAGTGCCGGTGCTTTTTTTCCCTGAAATATCCGTGACACGGCCGGGCGAGCCGGTGACGATAAGGGACGACATCCTGGACCTCGTGTTCGAGTCGCTGTATCAGAGCACCGAGGAGATCGCGGTTGTGCCGCTGGAGGTGTCATATTACCGGATGACCGGAGCATGCGTCGAGGGCGAATCTGTTTCCATCGGAGCCGCGCTTCACAACACTGCCGCGATCCATTTCTCCGATCCGATTCCGCTTTCCTTCCATTCGCACCGCAGGAATTTTCATTCCGAGGTGTTGAGCCTTATACGCTTCCGATGGAAGAAGGACGCGGTCGTGTTCCCGCATTACCTGTTCTGCCGCATATTGAAGGAGCGCGGGTACGCCATGCGCTATTCGGAGCTCAAGCGGACGGTGAAGGAGTTTCTGAAAAAAAACGGGATGGCGGACTCGTTCAGGGCCCGCGACGTGGTGAAGGCGGGCGCCGATTTCATCCAGCGAAACGGCATCGGCTTTGTGGAATCGAACCGCGTGGTGATCACCAGTCGCGATGAGGTGGATTACTTCGCGGACTGCGTCAGGTGAGCTGCCGGCCGAGTACCTGCTCCAGGAGCTCGCACGCCTCTCCGGCGCTTCGGGCATGGAGAATGACGCCGCCCCTGTCGTCGACGGGCGCGCCTTCGATGCGGCTGCTCCATCCTCCCGTGAACTGGCAGCAGATCAGCGGCCTTCCATGCTGCCACGCGTGGGCGATCTCCGAGAGGGTGCCCGCCTTTCCGCCGATTGAGACGATCGCGTCGCCGGCGAGGACATTGACCATGTTGCGGGCGTACCCGATGCCGGTGGGGATCACGATGTCGCAGTAGCGGTTCGCGTCGCCGAAATCCGTGCCGGGGAGGATGCCGATCACAAGGCCGCCCGCCTCCGAGGCGCCGAGTGAGGCGGCCTCCATCACGCCGCCCCTCCCTCCCGAGACGAGAACCCATCCCCTGGACGCGATGAATCTGCCGATCTCAAAAGCCGTTGCATCGTGCTCGCGGTCATCCCCCGAGCCGATCACCACGACCTGCCTTCTGCGCGTCATTCCCGGGCGCCGTACGAAGGTGTTTCATGCGAGGGGAAAGCGGTGGACCAGAATTTCTGGAGCGTGAACTCGTCCGTGACGCGGCAGCGGCCGTATTCATAGGGTATGGCGATCTTTCTGAAGGAGAACTCGATCTTCATCGTTTCCGGGGGAAGCGGGTCCTTTTTCCGTATGCTGGTGATGATGAGGTACTCGCGGAGCGAATGCCGGAAACAGCGTGAGGCGTCGGGAAAGCGCGAGACGATGGTGTCGCAAATGCCGCGCGACGCCTCGAAAAGCGCATGTACGCCCATGTGCATGAACGTGCTTTCGATGCCGGGAAATACGAACAGGTGAACCACCGGGTCGAACGCGGCGTCGGCGTGGATCTGCACGTATTCCCGTATTTCGCGGGACACCGACTCGAAGTGGTTGAAGCCGTGTATGGATGTCGCGTCTCCGAACAAAAGCCTTCTTACCACGCTGCCTGTGTGCAGGAATGCGGGCTCCCTGAAATAAGCAGACGCCGTCAGCGACGCCAGGAACACCGTCCCGCGGCAGGTGACGCACAGGCGGAAAAGGTGTACGGTGTGCTGTATCCCGGTTGCTGCATCGGGGCGGAACGAAGCGATGTCGTCCTTCAGCAGGCCATCAATGCTTTCACCAAGGAAAAGGTTCAGCTTGTCCATCACCGTCGCCGCGCCGTGCCATGCGATGGGCTGCAGCGATTCGCCGTTGAGGCAGTAGATCGCGGTGAGCACCGCGTAGTTTTCGCGGTTGTGGTGGTAGCAGATGCCTTCCAGGTGGCCCGGCGCCTCTCCGGCGGGAAAGTCCTGTTCCAGCCTCTCGCACTCGGAGAGAAGGGCAAGGTAACGGGTGCGCGCCTCCTCTATCGGCAGCGAGCCTGTCTGGAACTGTTTAAGCGCGTTGCTCGATGAGCGAATGAGTGCGGCGATATCGTGTTCCATGTGATCATCCTGCCAGTCTTTCAGCCAGCCGGCGGGCCGTTTCGTAAAGGCGGAAACTTCCGGTCACCAGTACGGCGCTGCGCTCTTCGATCCGGCCCGCGACGGCGTGGGCAAGCTCTTCGATGCGCGAGGCGCGCACAGGGCTTATCCCGGGCGGTAATGACTTCTCCAGCTCGTCGAAGCCGAGCGCGCGCCCGTTATCAAGCTCGAAGTAGATCAGATCGTCAGCGAAGCTTTCGCCGAGCGCGCGAACCATGTCAGCGTATTCCTTATCCGCCATAAAGCAGAAAACCGCAATGAATTTTTTACCGTTGTAGCGCTCTTTCATCGTTTTTATGGTCATGCGCAGCGCTTCCGGGTTGTGGGCTGGATCGAACACGAGGAGGGGGGATTCGCACAGTACCTCGAACCTTCCGGGAACGCGGGCGTTCGCGAGGCCCTCCCGCATCATGTCATGGCCGGTTGTAATGCCCGCCTGGCCGGCAAGCAGGAGCGCGGTGAGGGCGCAGGAGGCGTTGCGCGCCTGAAACGCCGAAGGGTGGGGAATCGAAAGGCCGGCGAGTTCGAACGCGGGCGCGGGTTTTCGCCCTCCGTCGGGCTGCGGGTGAAAGCGGTAATCGAAGCGCAGCATTCCTTCGGCGTCGGTGCGCGCGCGCTCCGAGGAGAAATCCCTGCCGAGAAGATAGAGCGGCGCATTCAGGCGGGCGGCCGCCGTTTCGATCACGGAGCGCACGCCGGGATGATCGTTCGAAGTTACCACGGGAACGTGCGGCTTGATGATGCCGGCCTTCTCCGCGGCGATCAGCTCGACGGTGGGCCCGAGGATGTTTTGGTGGTCAAGGCCGATGTCGGTGATCACCGAAACCAGCGGAACGGCGGCGTTGGTGGAGTCAAGCCTTCCCCCGAGCCCCGTTTCCAGGATGGCGATATCGACGCGGTGGTCTGCGAAGGCGCGAAACGCAATCCAGGTGAGCGCGTCGAAATACGTCGGCTGAAGGCCGGGATTTGCATGAAGCAGATCAAACAGCTCGTCGATATAGCGGCAAAGCTCATCGTCGGAAATGCGCCTGCCGTCGATCGAGATGCGCTCGTTGAGGCGCAGAAGGTGGGGCGATGTGTACAGGCCTGTCGCCCGGCCCGCGGCGCACAGAATGCCGTCCATGAAATGACAGGTGGACCCTTTGCCGTTGGTGCCCGCGACATGGATGGTCGCAACCCGGCGCTGCGGATCGCCGCTGAG
>CAZPZJ010000288.1:0-3662 GCA_964591055.1 uncultured Leptospiraceae bacterium | reverse complement strand
AGCCCCGAATGGCGCGACATCCCGGTGATCGTCGTCACCGCGAAGGACACCAGGACCGACGTCATGAACGCCATGCGGCTCGGCGCCCGCGATTACATCGTCAAGCCCGTTGATGACGAGGTGCTGCTCGGCAAGATCAGGAAAGTACTGAAGCCGAAAAACTGAGCATCTCACAGGACTTCGTTTTCATCCTGTACGATGTCCATGCACAGGACATGGCTTCGGCCCGAAACGCCGCGAAAGGCCCTTGAGATGGTGACGCAGATGTTCCTTGAAGCGATGGAAATGTACGGGTCGGTGGTGTATTTCTCCAGTCCTCCCGCCACCAGAAAGAAGTAATCCTTGGCCGACTGGTCGGTGCCCTTCACGCCGGGCTGAACCAGATAGTCCCTTCTTCCGCTCCCCGCCGACGGGCCGAACACCGTGCCGCTCGACTGGCGGCCCGTTTCATCGATCGTGTAGAGGCACTCGATCGCAGAATCGCACAGGATAGACTTCGCGAGCTGTTCGTCAAACTGCGCTTCGTCCATCACCGCGAGACCGGCGGCGATGCGGTCCAGCATGGTGCCGAACCTGCGGTGCCTCAACCTGCGGCGTTCAACCTTGTCGATCAGATGGCGCGTGAGCGCGGCGCTGACGGAGCGCTTGAGGGAGTTGACCATGGTCTCCGCCGACGCGATGCTCTCCGACGGACGGGCGAAATAATATCCCTGCAGCATGTCGGCGCCGGACTCCAGCAGAATCATGGCCTGGCCCTCGGTCTCCACGCCCTCGGCGATTACGAGCGATCCCGTGGCGTGCGCCATGCCGATCAGCGACCTGACCACGACGCGGGCGTGGTATTCGGTCTCGATAGAGTCCAGGAGCGACTTGTCCAGCTTGAGCACGTCGGGCTTGATCATGGAGATGCGGTCCAGGTTTGAAAAGCCGCTGCCGATGTCGTCCAGCGCGATGAGAAATCCGCGATCGCGGTAGGTCTGCACAAAATCGAGCAGGGCCCCGGTGTCGTCGATCTCCGACTCCAGTATCTCGATCATGACGCGCCCCGGCTCAAGCCCGGATTCCAGCACTGACGACAGAAGGTGTCCCGATCCGGTGGCCTGTCCGAGGATGGAGGTGGCGATGTTGAGGGAGAGGATGTAGTGCGTCGACGCACCCGCCTGCCGGCTGAACTCATCGAGCGCTTTGCTCCGCAGGAGCCGGTCCAGTTCGAGCGTGAGCCCCCTGCGCTTTGCCTCGCCGAAGAGGAGGTCGGGAGGTATTGTCGCGCCGGTGATTGGATGAAATCCCCTCCCGAGCGCTTCAAATCCCGTAATCTCCTGCCTTCTGACCGAGATCAGGGGCTGGAAACACGTGTACACCAGCCCCTGTCGCACGATCTCTTCGATATCGGCTTTGCCGTGAAAGTCGTTCATGGTTCTCATCCGTGAGCTTCGTATGGACAAGTGTAGAGTGACAGTTCCTGGATTCAAGACTATCAGGCGTATTACGGGCGCGTTTGCGGGTATTTTTACATGGAGGTAATATGCGCGCCCGCGTGGCGTGGCGGGCAGGGAGGGAAAGAGGCCGCGCAATGAGAGCGCGGCCTCTGCACGCCTCAGAGTGTTTCGATGAACGCCTGGATCCTCGTTTTCAGCTGTTCGCTGTCGCCTTCGGAATAATCCGTCTCCACAGCGAGGAACGGAATGCCCGCCGCTTTGCACGCATCCGAGGCCTTTTTCGTTTCCACGAGATACGGTGTGCAGAACTGAAGCGAGTAGTGGATGACGCCGTCGGCCTTCGAAGCCTTCGCCATTTCGACGATGTGCTCCATGCGCTCCCGGTTGGGCGTGAAGCATGCGCAGTCGATCTTCAGGTAGCGGTCGACGATGGAGTCCATCATCCGCTCAAGTCCGGCGGTCTCTTCAGACACATTGTTGCGCGTGTTGCGCTCGCCCACGCACGATTCCTCGGCGACGATTGCGGCCCCGGAGCTTTCCACCAGGAACGGGAGCTTCCAGTTCGGCACCGCCATGGGGCACCCGGATACCAGAATCTTTCTGGCGCCGTTGGCCGTCACCGAAACTCCCTTTTTTGCGCGCTCCTCAAGCTCGTCGCAGAGCTTGTTGACCGATTCAGTGAATCGCTCGGGATTGTCGTAGAAGGCGACCTGGTTGATGAGCAGCGCGTCCCTGCCGGAGATGACGAACGGATTGTCGCAGCGGATCTTCGCGAGCCTTTGGATGGCCGAGCGCTTGGCGTTGACGATTTTGATTCCTTTCGCAAGGGACTCGGGGGTGATCTTTTTCCCGGAGCGGCGCTCCAGCTCGTCCTTGAATCGCAGCACTTCCTTTTTCCAGAGCTCCCTGTCGGCCGCGGCTTTCATCTGGGGAATTTCCATGACATAGATGTCCTTGAAATCTCCGAAGAGCTCGTAGGCTTTCTTCTTGCCGTCGCAGGTGGTTTCTCCCACCACGAAATCGGCGACCTCGGTGTAGGGGCACATGCGGGCGAGCCTGAAGCCGACGAACGCCTTGATCAGCGCACAGGTGTTGCGGGGGAGGTGCTCCTCGGCCCTGTCGAACCCGATCTCAGCCCCGGCGCACAGGCCAATCTGGGTTCCCCCGACGGCGACGACGAGCTCCTCGGGCACGTAGACGCAGAACGTTCCGACAACGATGTTGCCCTTCTTCTTTTCCTCGACAAGCTCCTTGATTCGCAGTCCATGGACTTCGGAGATGACGAAATCGAAATACTTCATGCCCTCCGGCCTGTTTGGCTGGGAGAGGAAGATGTCGCCGTAGGCGCTTCCGAGCACGGACAGGAGCCCGTCGTGCGCTTCAAGGTCGATGTTCAATTCCTTCCACATGTTGACATATTCACTGCTCATGAGTGTACCTCGCTTGATGTGTGTTGGTAAGGGCCTCCGAAAGCGCACGGGCGGTATGCGGTGCAACGGGGCCGGGAAATGCGGCCGTTCAGGCCGTTTTCCCTCCGGAATCAGGCTGTGTCGGGAGGCTGTATGTGTCAATGATAAATATTAAAAATATAAAGAATCTATTATGTGAATTATTAAACAAATAAAACATGACTTTCCCGGGATGCGCCGGATGCGTTGTTTGGTCGGCCGGAATTACATCTGGTTTGGAGGTTGCCGGGCGAGATGCGCCCGGCCTTTCCGTGAAGAGAAACCCGGAAAGGCCGTACTTTGCCGCGTTACGGGCGGTTCAGGAAGGCGAGGATCTTTTCAACTACGCTGTGTGCTGAAAAGCCGAATTTTTCCGCAAGGACGCCCGCCGGGGCCGACGAGCCGAATCGCTCCAGTGTGATGAAGAGCGCGCTGGAGCCGGCATAGCGCTCCCATCCCATCGCGATGCCCGCTTCGATGACGACGCGTGTGGAGAGCGACGGTGGAAGCACGGACTCACGGTACTCCGGGCTTTGCCTGTCAAAGAGCTCCCATGAAGGGAACGACACCACGCGCGCGGCAATCCCCCGCCCGGCGAGCGCGGCGGCCGCCTCCACTGCGAGCGACACCTCGGAGCCGCTCGCCATGATGATCAGCTCAGCGCTTTTTGCGGGATCGCCGATCACATAGGCTCCACGCGACAGCGCCGAGGCGTCGCAGCCCGCGGAGCGGTCGAGAACAGGAAGGTTCTGCCTGGTGAGAAGGAGCGCCGTGG
>CAZPZJ010000287.1:0-3668 GCA_964591055.1 uncultured Leptospiraceae bacterium | reverse complement strand
GGGACGGGGGGATTGTGAGGAAAAATCAGCGTGTGAATAATGTATGGGAGGAGTGCGGGTATGATTACAGCGGAAAATACCGGGCTACACGACCAGAGTGTCGTGCAGGCAATGAAGGGCACGGCCGATCTGGGGCTTTTCGCCCAGCTTCTGCAGATGGTTGACGGCGAGTGGTCGGATTCGATCCATGCGATCTGCAGCCATGTCCATGAGCGGTTCAGCGCGCTCGGGGTGAGTTTGAGCATCTTCGACCGGGTGTATGATGAATTCATTTACGTGGCGTACTCGATCAACAAACACGATGTCATCCGGAAGCTTGGCGTCGATATAAACGTGAACACGGCCGTTGAACTGCTGAGAGTCATGTACGATAAAAATCCCGCAATTCTGGAAGAAAGAATTTTCTCCGGGCAGGAACTGTGCGCGCTCGTCGAAGACTACTTCGGAGGCGGGGAGGCCGGAACCGGGGAAGTGATGAAGGAGCTCAACCTCAGGGCGATCGCCGCGTTTCCCATTCTCGAAACGAGGATGAAGTACAAATGTTATTTCCACGTGCTGAGCGACCGGGATATCGACGAGCGCGAGATGCGCCTCCTGAACGAGTACGTCCCCCAGCTCAACGTGGCGCTCGAGATCGTTTTTCTGGTCAGGGAGCTTTACATCAAGGCGACGCACGACGGGCTTACCCGGCTTTTCAATCATCGGCAGGGCGAATCGCTCCTCGACCGTGAGATTGAGCGGGTCAAGCGAAACCGCCTTCCTCTGACGGTGGTGATGCTCGACCTGGACGACTTCAAGAAGGTGAACGATACCTACGGCCATGACAAGGGCGACGAGGTGCTCCGCTTCATGGGAGAGCTTCTGGCCAGAAGCCTTCGCAAGAGCGACATTGTCTGCCGCTACGGGGGCGAGGAATTTCTGCTGGTGCTCACCGAGACAAGGCCTGAAATCGCCTGTGACGTGCTATCGCGCATCCGGAAAAATATACAGTCCCATGTCTTCGCGGCAAAATCGTCGTCCTTCAGCGTGACCGCGAGCTTCGGGGTGTCGGTGTTCGATCCCCTCCGCCACGAGGGAGCGGCTGACGTGATCCGGGAGGCCGACGGGAAGCTGTACCTTGCCAAGCAGATGGGAAAGAACAGGATCGAGTCCTGAGCTCTATTCCCCGTCCTGCCGGCGCGAGGAGGCGCGGTAGTCCACAAGGAACTGGTCGGTTTCCCAGTCCTGGAGAAGGCGGTTATAGGCCTGGATGATGTCGTGGCGGGTGAGGATGCCCGCGATGGCCGATCCTCCCTCACCTCCCATCACAGGAATGCTTTCCAGATCGTAGCGCTCGATTTTCCGCATCGCGTCGGAAACCCTGTCGCTCTCGAGCACCGCGGGCACCGGCTGGGCGATGTCTCCCGCGATGAGCAGGTCCACCAGGTCGCTTGACGCGATCGCGTCCCGGACGTCCCTGAGCGTCACCATCCCCCTGAGCGCGCCGGTGTCGTTGACCACGATCACGTCGCCGTTTTTCGAGCTCATTAAGGATTCCATCATCTTCGGGAACGGCGCACGGTGGCTCACACTGTCGAATTCCGGGCTCATCAGATCGCGCACCCGGATCCTTCCGAGCAGGTCCATCTCGCCTCGTTTCGTCACGTCGATGCCGATCTCCATGAGCTCGTTGGTGTAGACGGTGCCCCTGTTGAAGTACAGCGTCACCAGGTACGAGACGATCGACACCAGCATGAGCGGCAGGATGAACTTGTAATCGCCCGTGAGCTCGATGACCAGGATGATCGAGGTGAGCGGGATCGAGTTGATCCCCGCGAGAATGCCGCCCATGCTCACCAGGGAGAAGGTGACCGGGTCAAGGTTCAGCGAAAACGCCGCGTTCATGCCCGCCGCGAACAGATAGCCGACGAACACCCCCAGGCTCAGCGACGGGGCGAACGTGCCGCCGTAGGAGCCGGCGTTGAGGAAGAGCGCCACAAACACGATCTTGAGCGCGAAGAGCACGGCGATGATGCCGGGTGAGGCGAGGCGCTGGTGAATTACATCGTTGATGGTGTTGTATCCGAGCCCGAAGAGCTCGTAATAGGGAATGAGCACAAACCCGAACACCAGCGCGACCGGGACGAGCAGCATGTACTCGCTGAAGCCCGAAAGCCGCTTCCTGACCAGGGTGTCGCTGAGCTTCATGAGCATGAAAAAAAGGAGCGACGCCAGGCCGCACACGACGCCGAGCAGGATGAACAGGTGTATCTCGCTGACAATGGAAAGGCGGTAAGCCGGGATGGTGATGACATGCGCGTTGCCCAGCACCGCTTTTGAAATGATGTCGGCGATCACCGACGAGATGATGAGGGCGCTCAGCGCCTGGTTTTTCAGGTCATTGAGGAGCATCACCTCGATGCCGAAGAACACCCCGGCGAACGGCGCGTTGAAGATGGCGGAGATGGCGGCGCCCGCTCCCGCCGCGGTGTACATCCGCATGTCGTTTTTTCCGAGCCGGAAAATCTGCGACATGAAGGACCCGATGCCGCTTCCGAGCTTGGCGGCGGGAGTTTCGGGGCCCAGCGGGGCGCCGGTGCCGATGGAGATGATCGGCGCGATGAAATGGAACAGCGTCACGCGGAACGGGATGAAGCCGTTGTTGAGGATCAGCGCCTTGATGACGCTCAGCACCCCTTTCTGGCGCGCAACGTCCTTGAACGCGCGGGTCATCGTGGCGATGATGAGCGCCCCCGCAACGGGCAGGAGCACGATGGAAAACGAGCGCAGGCTGAATGAGCCCGCGGAGCCCCCCGGCTTGAAAAAGGTTTCGGTCATGGCGAGCAGGTGGTGAAAGGCGACCGCGCACAGACCCGCCGCCAGCCCCAGGATGATCGAGATCAGGATGTGGGTGACATAACGGGAAAGGTCGGTATTCAGGTAGGACTTCTGAAACCAAGCTGAAAAACGGCTGTATCCCCCTGACAGGTGCTCTTTCACGAACGCTCGCTCCAATGCCGGCGCCGCCGGGGCGCCCAGAAATTCAGTAATCCGGTTAAGCTATGAAATCGGGTGAAAAGTATCAATTAAAAACAGAAAAAATGCTTGTTTTTCTGCCGCCGGTCAATTACATACTCTGCTTCGAAAATGAGCGGGCCGGGCAGGCGCCCTTCCGGCGCCTCTCTGCGGTGCATATGATCAAACACGCGCTAAAAATCGGCGATTCCTTTTCCCCAGTCCAGAAGGTGCTGTTCAGCTTTGTCGCGCTCATCCTCGCGGGCAGCGCTCTCCTGATGCTTCCGTGTTCAACAGTACGGGGCATTTCCTGCATCGACAGCCTGTTCACCTCGACCTCCGCCGTGTGCGTAACGGGCCTCGTGGTCAAGGACACCGCCGCCGACTTCACGCTTTTCGGGAAAATCGTCATCCTTTCACTGATCCAGCTCGGCGGATTCGGCATCATGACCTTTTCCATGGGGCTTCTCTCCCTGTTCTCCGAATCGCTTTCAATCAGGTGGCGCTTCACGTTCCAGGACCTCTACAGCGATGTGAAAAAAATCCCCATTAAAAGCCTGCTCAAGAGGATAGTGTATTACACCTTCATCATCGAATTTGCCGGCGCCATTCTGCTGTTTACCCAGTTTTACGGCGCGTACGGATTTTCCGCCGCGTGCGGGCACGCCGTGTTC
>CAZPZJ010000286.1:0-3671 GCA_964591055.1 uncultured Leptospiraceae bacterium | reverse complement strand
TACCTGGACTTTTCCGCGTGGCTGGTCCGCATGGCGTTCCGCCTGAAATTCACCAGGAACCGGCACCTGATAAAAATCCTTGACTCGGTCCTCCGGAAAAAACATGTCTTTTCCGATCTCCTTGTCCGATTCCCGGAGCCCCGCCGCATCAACCGGCATGTGCTCAACCACCACCGCGGCCAGTGGTTTCACCCTTCAGGCCTTCCCGGCAACCGGTATGATTCGGTGGAAGACATCCTCAGGGAATGCCTGAACCGCGTCACTGACGTGTGGGAGGAAATTGAGGCCATGATACTGGGCGGGAAAAAAAACTACGAGTCAGTGACCAGAAAGCTCTCGGTTAACGCACTGACGGGAGACGCGCGTGAGGGCTACCACTCCATGCGCGTGAAAGAACCCGTTCGCCTTGGCCTGTAAATGCGCCTGTGCGCATTCACCTGCGGGGGATCGCCAATTCCGCCGGATTGTTGCTGCGCCGCTCATGCCGGATTACTGACGGCCAAGGGACTTCATCAGACTTTCAAACCTGTCTTTTGTCAGCCTGGAAATCTGGGAAACCGGATAATACTTCAGGAGCGACGGATATTCCACGAGATTGGGCTTGTCGGTCGCGGTTGCGATATATCTGATATAATTCATCGCGGCATTCCGGTGCGGATTGGTCACATTGTAATCCAGGTAGCTGAACAGCACTGATATGCCAAGATACGGATTCGCAAAGATTGTGCTGCACAGGGAAAGCTCTTCGCCGGTAATCTGGTCAAACGAATTGAACCTGTTGTTGAGAATCTTGTGCGTGAGTTCATGGATAACGAACATGCGCCAGATTTCACGCTTGATGGCGAGGATGTTCGGGAAGGCCCTCACCAGGCAGTACTTGATGTCCTCAGTGATCCTCGACCCGACAAAGAACATGGAATCCACGTTCTGGCCCAGTATCACCTTTCTCGCTATCACCGAGTCGTTGTGGACTTCCTCGGGATTGATGTAGATCATGTCATAGTAAAACGTGGAATTGCTTGTTGAAAACTCGTCATAATAGATAAAGGGCTGGATATTGTATATCTTCTCCCTGCTGTGAAAAAGCGGGTGCACGATATCAATAAGAATTTTTTTACCGTAAATGCAGTAGTCCAGAGTCGGCTTCTCGCCCGGAATCTGAGAGGGGCGGGAGAACTTCATGACAATGTTTTTACGGGAAAGGTCACTTTCTATCTCTGCAAGCTCCGATTGCGTGTATTTCTCAGGCGAAAGATAGACCTCGAACAGCACCTTCGCAAGCCTGGTGAAAGAAGGGTCTCTCAGGTTATTGAGATAATTACGGTACTCGACAACGTGAAATCCTTCCTTCTGCATCGTCTTGAGCGAAATACTTCCTTCCTGTATGAGGTTGACGAAGTGAGGATTCTCATTAAACAGAAGCACGACATAAGCGTAGAATTTCCCATTGGGATTGCGGATGTTGATAATGCTCTGGTTGTAACCGGACACTCCTAAATGTTCTGAGGGGAGGATCTCCGCCCACGCAACTCCAGGCCCTGACAGGCACAGCGCACATGACAGGGACAGCAGGCACATAACCGTTCGTGTTTTCATTGTATCTGGCGTCATATCGGATGAATCATCACACATCTGCAACTTCTTATTCACTTTTCATTGAAAATTTACAAGAAAAAAATACCCTGTTGTTCGACTTCCAGGCTCCTTTGGACGGCTTTTCCGGAATATGGCGGCCGGGTCTCCTCCCGGAACTCCCGTTTTTCCCTTACAATGGATAATTTCCTTGATTTTATGTCGCCTGCTGATATCATTTGGAGGATGAAATTTATACACCTCCACACCCATTCCGATTATTCCATTCTTGACGGCGCCATCACGATCGATCGGATGATCAACCGCGCCGTCGAACTCGAAATGCCGGGGGTCGCGTTGACCGACCACGGCAACATGTTCGGAGCCATCGATTTTTATCTCAAAGCAAAAGCCAAAGGCGTCAAGCCCATCATAGGGCAGGAATTTTACATCGCTCCGGGCTCACGCTTCGACAGGGACTCCAAGGGGCAGGGAAAAGACACCAGCTACCACCTGCTCCTGCTCGCCAGGGACAATGAGGGCTACAAGAACCTGATGAAGCTGTCGTCGATCGGATTTCTGGAAGGTTTTTACTACAAGCCGAGGATCGATTTCGACACGCTCTCGGCGCACTGCCGGGGGCTGGTCTGCGCCACGGCCTGCCTCGGCGGGGAGATTCCAACGCTGATCCTCCAGGGCAAAAATGCGGAAGCGCAGAAAAAGACCGGGATATACGGCGAGCTTTTCGGGCGCGACAACTTCTACCTCGAGCTCCAGGACCACGGCATGGAGGAGCAGAAGAAAGTCAATAAAATCCTCATCGAAATCGCGGGCAGGAACAATCTCCCCCTCATCGCTACCAACGACTGCCACTACCTTGAAAAGAGCGACGCGTTCGCACATGAGGTTTTGCTGTGCATCCAGACGGGGAAATTCCTTGAAGACGAAAACCGGATGCGTTTCCCGAACAGCGAGTTTTACTTCAAGACCCACGAAGAGATGTCTGCAATATTCAGGGACGTGCCGGACGCAATTTACAACACGCACCGCATATGCGAGATGACCGACCTCGATCTCACGCTCGGCGACGCCATTCTTCCGCACTTCGCCGTCCCTGAAAACTACACGCTCGATTCATACCTGAAAAAGCTTGTGTATGAAGGCGCGGAAAAGCGCTTCGCAAGCCCGGTGCCGGAATACGTGAGCAACCGCATCGAATACGAGCTTACCGTTATCACGAAAATGAAATTTTCCGGTTACTTCCTGATCGTCTGGGACTTTATCAATTACGCCCGGAGCATCGGCATTCCCGTCGGCCCGGGGCGAGGATCCGCAGCCGGATCGATGGTTTCATACTGCCTCGGCATCACCAACCTCGATCCTATCCGTTACGACCTCCTCTTCGAGCGGTTCCTGAATCCTGACCGAAATGAAATGCCGGATATCGACATCGATTTCTGCGCAAACAGGCGCGAGGAAGTGATCGATTACGTGAAGCGAAAATACGGGGAGGACCGCGTATGCCAGATCATCACTTTCAACAAGATGATGGCGAAGGCGGTGATCAAGGACGTCGCGAGGGTGTTGAAAATACCGTTCAACGACGCGAACGTCATCAGCAAGCACATCACGATGGACTCGCTGCAGGAGGAATTCAACAGCTCGGATGAGCTCAAGAAAATTTACAGCGAAACCGAGAAGGGAAAGATGCTCCTTGACCTTTCACTTTCGCTTGAAGGGCTCACGCGCTCAGCCGGCAAGCACGCCGCCGGGGTCGTCATATCACGCGACCCGCTGACCGAGTACGCCCCGCTCTACAGGGACACCAAGGACGGGAGCGTCAGCACCCAGTTTGAGAAAACCACACTGGAAAAGGCCGGACTGGTCAAGATGGACTTTCTCGGGCTCAAGAACCTCACCATCATCGACATGTGCCTCAAGCTCATCAAGAAGCACCGCGGGATCGAGATCGACATCGACGCGCTCAAGCTCGAAGACGACCTTACCTTCAAACTCCTTCAGAACGCCAATACCAAAGGGGTGTTTCAGCTTGAAAGCGCGGGCATGCAGAACATCCTGAGAAAGCTCGGCCCAACCTG
>CAZPZJ010000285.1:0-3765 GCA_964591055.1 uncultured Leptospiraceae bacterium | reverse complement strand
ATCTCAACCGCCGCCATCGACATAGACTGGGTGTACAACTCAATGCCGCCCGTTCATGGACAGGTGTACCCTCACAATCCGCTTGAGCCGGTTACCTCTTTTTAACACAGGAAAAGCTGCAGCTCATTTTACGTTTTCCTCACGATCAGCGCATCAAGCGGCAGGCGATCGCTTTCGGGCTCCTCGCCCGGCAATCCGAGTGCGATGACGGCCATGAGTTCAAGGCCGTCAGGGACTTCAAGCAGACGCGCCACCTCATTCTTGCTTTTCAAAATCTCCCCCAGCCAGACCGCGCCCAGCCCCAGCGAATGCGCCGCAAGCAGCATGTTCTGGACACACGCGCCAATACCCATGCAGTCCTTGTCACGGTCGTATCCCGAGGCCAGGTGCAGAAACACCGCGATGCACACCGAGCTGTCCTTGATGATGCTCCCGTAATGGGTAAACGCAGCGAGCTTTGCCCGCGTTTCAACATCACGAACCAGGGCAAAGCGCCAGGGCTGGTTGTTGAGGCCGGACGGCGCCCAGCGGCCCGCCTCCAGGACAGCGTCGATCAGGTCGTAGGCGATTGATCCTCCCGCATACCTTCGAATTGACCGGCGGTCCTTAATCGCCCGCAGCACTGCATTTGTTTCCCGCATGATGGTATTTGCCGGACTCATTGTTGTGCAAACTGGAGGTACGCATCCCTCCTATCCTGCGCCTGTCTTCGCCCTTATCCTTCCGCGGTAGTCAAGAATTTCGTTGCGGAGGATGTTCAGATCGGTAAGCCGCTCATCAAGCCGGTTGAGATGGCTGTCAAGAATCTCAAGCAGTCGCTTGAGGACCCTTTCATTCTTCTTCTCCATCGACCAGATGTCCTCAAGCTCCTGCATCTCCGAGAGCGACAGGCCCAGCACCTTGAGCCGCTTGATAAATTTCAGCCGTCTGACATCGACATCGGTGTAAACACGCTTCCCTCCATCGATCCGTTTGACGGAGTTCAGGAGGCCAAGCTCCTCGTAGTAGCGGATGGTCCGGAGGCTCATGTCCACCTTCTGCGCCACTTCCCCGATTGAATAATGCTCAATTTCGGCGCTCATGACAATCCCTTAACCCCCGCGACCGCCCACGTCCAGCGATTTTTCACGAAGCGTACTTCATCGAGAACATTTCCCGAAGCTTGTACTTCTGTATTTTGCCGCTTGCGGTCATCGGGTAAGAGCTCACAAATTCTATGTATTTCGGAATTTTGTGGCGCGCGATCTTGCCGGTGCAGTATGTGATGAACTCATCGGGAGTCCCGTGCTCTCCTTCCTTGAGCTGTATGGCGGCGAGCACCTGTTCGCCGTATTTCTTGTCGGGAATGCCCACCACGTGCACGTCGTTCACCTTGGGATGCGTGTGCAGGAACTCCTCTATCTCCCTCGGGTATATGTTTTCGCCGCCCCGGATGATCATGTCCTTGATGCGGCCCGTCACCTTGAAGTATCCCTGTTTGTCAATCTCACCGAGGTCACCCGTGTGGAGCCAACCCTCGTTGTCAATCGCAGCAAGCGTGGCGTCCTCCATCTTGTAATAGCCCTTCATCACGCACTCGCTCCGGGTCACAATTTCCCCCTGGGTGTCCGGCGGGAGATCTTCGCCCGTTTCAGGATCGACAATTTTTCCTTCGATGTCCGGCAGAAGCCTTCCAACCGTTGACACCCTGAGTTCAACCGGATCGTCGCGCCGCGTCATGGTCATCACCGGCGAGCATTCCGTCTGGCCGAACGCAATCACCACCTCTCCGCAGTGCATTTCAGTTCTCACCTGGTTCATCACCTCAACCGGACACGGCGCGCCCGCCATGATACCTGTCCTCAGCGAGGTCATATCATATTTTTTAAAGTCCGGATGATTGATCATCGCAATATACATGGTCGGCACGCCGTTTACCGCCGTGCAGCGCTCCTGCGAAATGGCCTGCAGGGCCTTCAGGGGATCAAAAACTTCGATCACAACCATGGTGGAGCCATGATACACCGAGTTCAGCGTGCTCATCACGCAACCGAAACAATGAAACAGAGGCACCTGGATCAGCAGTTTATCCTTTTCCGTCATGCCCATGACATCGCCCACCATGCGCGCATTGTTGACAATGTTGTAATGCGTCAGCATCACGCCCTTGGGAAATCCCGTTGTCCCGGACGTGTACTGCATGTTGATCGTATCGTGGATATCTAGTGAGCATTCACGCTGCCTGAGCTCTTCGTCAGTGATATCGCGACCCATCTCAATGATTTCACCGAACCGCATCATCCCGTTGGCAATTGCGCCCTCCCCGACAAAGACAACATTCCTGAGCCTGGGAAGCTTTCTGCTGTTGATCTCCCCCTTGCCGCAGTGTTTGAGCTCCGGCACCACCTCCTGGACTATATTGTAGTAGTTGGTATCCCGGAAATCCCTGATGTGGACCAGCGTGGTGGAGTCGGACTGGTTGAGGATGTATTCCAGCTCATGCGACTTGTAATTTGTGTTCACGGTCACAAGGACCGCCCCGATCATTCCCAGTGCAAACTGCATATACACCCATTCAGGGACATTCGTCGTCCAGACCGAAACATGCTCGCCCCGCTGAATGCCCAGCGCCATGAAACCTTTTGCAACTTTTTCGCAGTTCGCCAGGAAGTTTCTGTAGCTTTCCCTGATTCCGAATTCAGGATACACGAGCGCTTCGTTGTCAGGGAATTTATTCGCTGTCTCCCGCAGGAGATCGCCAATGGTGATCTTTCGGAATTGAGTCATTTCACAACCTCTCAGTAGAAATTAAACGCCTTAACAAGAGCATGGAATAATATGAACATAAATAAATATATGATACCACCTAACGTAAGGTGGTTCAGTAAACCAATATCCTCGTATTGTCAACAACTAAATCATTAATATGCTGATATATTTATGACTTGATATACCAAGAGACGCGACGTGTATATTATGTATAACATAAATCGTTATCGCTGTTATACTATTTACCATTACAGCGGCGAATTCGAAGAAAATCATAGGGCAGGAAATCATGCTTCAAAATAGTATTGACCGGCATTGATTATTCATCTATACTACGGAATGTCTGTGATGTGATAGAAATCGCGATTTTGAAACGACGCGTCTTGATTTCCCGGCGCCTCAATGATTACACATAAAGCAGGTCTCTCACTTAATCAGATTTATTCTGCATTATGTTTATAAAAAATATTTTGAGTTTTTTCAAATGAGCAACTATATTTACTCATTCTCGATAAGGATTCGCACTAACATAGAGGTGAAATGATGCAAGATCTGCGAACCCGGCTTGGAAAGGAGACCTTTGGTGCGCAATCCGTTCCGGCAATTGAAATTTCGACTTTTTCCAGACAGTGGGATAAGCAGACATTTTTTTCAAAAGAGCTCAACGGACTAACTACGACGGAATTCAATTCCACGACCGCAGGTGAATTCCTTGAGCAGCAGTTTTTAATCGCGGCGGGCCTGGCTGAAATCGGCATCGAACACGGCTCTCACGTCGGATTGTACTCGCTGAATTCACTGCGCTGCGCCGTTGAAATCTTCGCCACTCTTTCCCTGGGCGCCGTGTACGTCCCCCTCTATCCCACCCTCACCACTGAGGAAGCGCACCTCCTGCTTGAACATTCACAGACCAGCCTTGTGTTCGTGGGCGACATCTCCCAGTACCAGAAGACTGTCACAATCCTTGATCGCGTGCGTTCGCCACTTTCCAGGGTCATAGTCAATTTTCCTGCGGAT
>CAZPZJ010000284.1:0-3861 GCA_964591055.1 uncultured Leptospiraceae bacterium | reverse complement strand
ACCGACGCGCTTCTGCTCCTTTCGGTCGCCGTGTATTATTTCACCCTGGGCATGAATTTCAAGACATCCGACATCCGCGCCACTGTTCCTGAAGCGGCGCTGACCACCCTCCTCAAATTCTGCCTGGTGCCGCTTGCAACGTGGGGCGCGCTTTCCCTGCTCTCCCTGCCTCAGGACATCAGATCGGTGATTCTCATTCAATCCTTCATGCCCGCGGCAATCTACTCGGTAATCACTGCCGTGCTGTTTGATCTCGACACGGGCCTCGCTTCGGGCATCTTTGTCACCAACACTGTGTTTTTCATTCTCATTGTCGTACCCGCGCTTGTGCTGGCATTCTCCCGGTGATCCCGGCCTGTCCCGCCGTACGCGCGGTTTTTCAGTTGACTTTCGTTCCAAGGCCCTGTACGGTTCATGGGAGTTTATGATAACGGGAGACCGTCATGAAACAGATGAAAGTCGCTATAGTCGCCCTGGTTCTCATGCTGGGATGCAAATCATCATACGAGATGGTGCGCACCGGGCCCACATATCCTCCGCTTCCGAAGGAGACGGAGATAAAGGTGATCGGATGGCAGGATACGGCCGCGTACGAGCAGATCGCAATCGTCGATGTTGCCGAATACAACCTTGACCGGAGGGTGAGCGTCGCCAAAGAGGCGGCCCGCGCGGCCGGAGGCTCCCTTATCATGCCAAAGCTCTCGGCCGACGCCGAGCAGAACAAAAAGACCGGATTTCTGGTGCAGAGCTTTATTGTGCTCAAGGAGCGCTCCACGCAGGCCGCGACCCCACCCCCCTCGGTCGCCTCCGCGGGAAAAGATCCGGCAAAAGAGGGGAAAGCCGATTACAGCTCCCTGCCCCGGGCGCAGTTCCGTCTTCTGCTCACGGACATCTCGATGATGAAAGGAGAGAAGTTCCGCGGCTCTCTCTACCCCGTACGCTTTTACCGGGTGCCTCCGGCGCTGAAATCATACCGGAAAGCCAGCTCCCAGCTGCTGATGCTGTCAAGCCGTTCGGGCACGAACAGCGTGCTCGTCTTTGTCCCGGAGGCGAAGGGAGCAGACCTGCGCAAGCTCATCCAGGCCAAGAAGACGCTCAATTTCGTCTACACTCCCCTTGCCGTCTACAAGGCCAGGTATCCGGTGCTTGAGTACATCGACGAAATCCGCGAGTAACAGCTTTACGGCGCGGGAAGCCCGTTTCCGCCGGCATTCGAACCCTGCGGATCGTCGTCGCGGAAGGGTCCTGCGCGCCGGCGTCCGCGCATCGCACTATACCTTTTCAGGAGCTTGCCGAATTGTCAACCGTCACCTCTTCACTGAGCAGCCTTTCGAGGTTCACCCTGCGGGAGGAGCACCTTGTCGCCGACCATCTTGTAAAGGCCGAGCTTGCCCTGGCGTTTGACGAGAACCGATGCTTCACGTTCTATCCCGATCCTGCCGTCATCGAACGCATTGCCGGCGGTGAGATACCCGCTGCGCTCGTTGACCGGTTCACAGAGATCAAAAACGATGTCCTCCGCCGCGCGGCCGGCGATGACAGCACCCTCCTGGCCCGCCTGACAAGCGACACCCATCTGTCTTCAAGAATTGTTGCAGCGTTGACCATTATCCACCGCGCGCTCGCGGAAGCAGAGTTCACCACGCCCGCCGGAAGGCGCTTTGTCCTGGTCCGGGAGCGAAACGGGATGCCCTCCCTCTACCACGTTTCGCCCGCGACTACAGTGATAGCCCATGTGGGACAGGGTCCGGAATGGGAGGAAATCCCGTCGATTTACCTTGGCCTCAACATCTTCGGCGTCCTTGCGGCCGAACACGACCGGGGTGATGCGCCGTTCTTCGAAGCCTTCAAACACATTCTCATGATTGAAGAGCGGGCGATTCAGACGGGATTTTCACACACCGAGGTTTTCCCCCCGGAAGTGTCCCGGCTGCTCGGAATTTTCACCGACGAGCTCATCAGGGCGTCCACCCTCAGGGAGATGCCGCCAGCCGAGCCCGTCCGCGAGAGGAGGGCCGCGCCCTTTACCGAAAAGCAGAGGGACACATTTTACCGCCTGCTTGACGCAAGGCTCACTCACGATCCCCTGAATTTCAACTACGCCCGATGCATGCGGGCCATCGCCGGCCTTGAACGCCTCGCGCGCAGGTTCAAAAAGAGCGGCGACCGCGAATCGCTCAGGGAAACAGTGAAAGTCCTGGTGGCCGCCTCCGGCCATGACATTCACGAAGTCCGCGACAGGGCGAACGTCATCCTTGAGCGCGTGTTCTCCCCCAAGGAGTTCGACGCACCGCCTGCAACGAAATTCGTCAACCTCCGGACAGGGGAAACCTTCACGTTCAGCTTCGACCTTCCCGATCCGCGCAAAAAATACATTCTTCGGCTGTACCGCAACACCCTGTCATCCGCGGGCCGTTTCATGGTGGAAGGGGACATCGACGCAACCGACGTGGACCTTGCGTATGATGAATCATCCAAAAAATTCACGGCTACGGTCACATTCCCCGAGTATGGCCACTGCGACTTTCTGGTGTGCGAAAAGACGAAGAAGCGCGACCGCTGGGTGCACGCCCACGCAACAAGCGGAAGGGTGAACGTAATCCCCGACGTCCGCGGGGAAATCATTCTGGAGATTTTTACCGACATCCACGGCCACACGGGCGTGTACTGGGCCGACCAGTCGGGGGCGCCGGGACTGGTCTACAACGAAAACGGCCAGGTAATACGCCTCGGCAGGTTTTCAGACATTACCGCCCACCTGGAAGACCTGAAGGCCCGCTATTATATCACTGCAATCTACCTCCTGGGCGTGCAGCGGCGCGGGGACAACCGCGAAGACTGGGCGCCCGAGGCCTCTTCACCCTCGCCCTTCTCCCCGATGAGCCTTGTTGAAATTGAGCCTTCCCTTGGCGGCGAGGAGGAGTTCAGGCGGCTGGTGGAAGAGGCCCACAGAATGGGCATCAAGATAATCGTGGACGTGGTGCCGCACCTCAACCGCCGGAGCACCGAGCTTTCCGACGAACTTGCGGTGAACTGTTACGATGGCGACGGCCATCTCACCGTGCGCGCTTCCACCGACGGAAGGTTCGGGAGCTGGAACGACGGCAAGCTGCTGAACTACCGCATGCTTGAGGTGTGGGAGTGGCTGACCGGATCGATCCTCACGCTCATCGACCGCTACGACATCGACGGCATCCGGTTTGACTCTGCCCACGCCGTCCCGATCATGATGAAAAAGAACAACTACCCCTTCGTCTACGGATCGCACCGTCGCCACGAGGAGATGGTGAAGGGCTCCATAATCGTCAATGACCGCGAGGACTCTCATTTCATGACGACGGGGTATTTCGACTGCGCTTGCCGCGATATCATCGCGATTCCCCTCCACTACTACCTTATGCTCAGCATCGAGGCCCGGCTGAGGGAGAGGGGAAAGAAATTCTTCATCTACCTCGCGGAATGCTACTGGGGCCACGAGCGCTACCTGACCCGCTCCGGCATTATCCCCTACAACTCTGCGCTGTTTAAGATCTGCGAGAACATCATCCACGGCAAAACAGACGTGCGCGAGATTTACCACGTGTACGACAACTACCTGCCCTCCGCGATGCCTGAAGGCACCGAGCTTCTTGGAATACTCGGCAATCACGACGAGCGGCGCGCGCTCAACACGTTCGGGCACCGCGGGCTTCGGGCATCTGTCGCGCTGACCGTGTTCATGAGCAACATCATCATGGATTACGAGGGGAGCGCCGAGGGCGAAGGATGGAAGGTGTTCCTTGACAACATCTACGTCAACTGGAACAGCTTCGAATACGCGGCGCACCGCAGCGTGGAGCACTTTTACCGGCGCTGGTACGA
>CAZPZJ010000283.1:0-3875 GCA_964591055.1 uncultured Leptospiraceae bacterium | reverse complement strand
TAGCGGCAGGGATGGGACTAGCGCTGGACGCGTGGGGCCCGCTGAGCATCCAGGCCCGTGCGATGGCGTACTACCTCTACGAGGACATCACCGTCGTCTACTGGTATGGCGGAATCATGATTGAGTACAGGCTGTAGATTACGGCGTAAACGAAACCAGGTCGGGGGCCAGAAACGTAATTGATGTAAAGCTCTTCTTCTGAAATGTCTTTTCCGGATTGTGCAGGAAGCTGATGCGATACTGGCCGCTGTCGGGCCGGCTCACGTTTTTCATGATCATCTGCAGAAACGCCTTGATGCCCGATGAGTTGATGAATTCAAGCTCGCGGATATCGAACGACACCCCGGGAACACTGTTTTTGTTGAGCTCGCTGTCCAGCTTCAGCAGCGCCGGCAGTATCAATTCGTCCGGGTTTTCGATATCGACCACTCCACGCAACAGCACCACCACCTGTTCGCCGTCAGCTGCGAATGACAGCGTAAATCCTTCCGTGGTTACAGGGGCGAATCCCCTCACGATATCATGTATGTTCATGGATTTCCTCCCGTGGCGACGGAGCAGGTGATTGTGAGCAGTGGATTCTCGTAATCGAGCCTGACTTTTCCCGCACAGCGCTCGTTGATCATGATGAGGCCGATCGCGCCGCGCTCGTTTTCCCAGAACGTCGGGCTTTCGAATTGCCGGCTGTATTGCTCTTTCATGGTTTTTTCTGAAAGCAGGCGGAGCTTTTGCTTGAGCTTGCCCAGTCTCTCTTCCTGCAGGTCGTTGGTTACGCTCATTTCAACCAGAACATCATTGAACGCACATTCAAGAGATATGGTTCCCTTTTCGGCGTATTTCACGGCGTTTTCCAGCAGTTCGCTCGCAATAAACGCAAGGTCGTACGCCGTTTCATCGTTGTTATAGCGTACGCTCATGAATTCACGGATGAACTCACGGACCGGCCGGATGTACTTCCAGTTACGGCTGATGGATAATGAAAAGGAGTCGTTTTGCATCCGGAATTGCACCGAAATAGTGATTGATTTATTCCACAGTCTGAATGTATCCTACAAGTCACGCGAGCGACTGTCAAATCTTTATTAGCGCGCCGCAACATGATTGAATACATCGAAAAAATACGAAGCATATGCGGACTCATAAACTCGACACCCATCGATGACTACACCACGGTCATGGAGATGTCTGTGATCATTGTGAGGAACTTTTTTAACGCAAAGGACACCTTTCTTTTCACGCTGGATGGGGATGAGGAGCTCACGTGCGTGTCCCATACCGTGAAAAACAGCCATACAAACGGCTCCGGGGACTACGAGCCCATTCCGGCGTATTACGTGGTGATGAGAAACGAGAAAGCCGGCATCGCCAGCGACGATGATGTCGAGCTTTCCGGCTATCTTGAAAAGCCGGCGTTGATCGCGCCGCTGATCGCCAACGGCAGGTCCTTCGGGATTGCCGCCATTAATGCTCCGTCCGGGGACACGCTTTCCGGAAATCTCACGGATGAAATCAGCACCCTGTTCTCTATCGTGGCGAACATGATGTACAACAGCTTCCTGTTCCGAGCCCTGCGGCGGAAAGAGAGCGATCTTCTCACGAAAAACGAGGAACTTTCGCTGTCCCTGTCACGCCAGCAGATGTTGCTCAAGGAGCTGCACCATCGGGTCAAGAACAACCTTCAGATCATACTGAGCATAATCAACCTCCAGGTAAAGCGCGAGAAGGAGAAGCCGGTTGTCGAGGCGATAAAAACCGTCAGCAGCAGAATACGGTCAATTTCGTTTGTCCACGAAAAGCTGCTGTGGGAAGACGAGGTGTCCTCAATCGACTTTCTTCAATACATAAGGGAGCTCACCGACGAACACTACAACACGTACTGCACGGGGAGGTTATGTTCAATGTGTGTTGATGGCGACCAGGTGCTCCTGTCGATGGACCAGGCCGTACCCTGCGGACTGATTGTCAACGAGGCGGTCACCAACGCAATCAGGCACGCATTCGGCCCGGGAAGCGCCAACCCTGAAATTTCCGTATCGATGCGAAAGAGCGGAGAGGGCGCGGTCCGCCTCACCATCAGCGACAATGGAGCGGGCATTCCCGGCGGGGTCGATCTTCGCGCATGCGACACGCTGGGCTTTCTGCTTATGCACTCGCTGGCGACATCCAACCTGCGGGGATCAATTGTGCTGAGCGGCGAAGCGGGCGTTCGCATTGACGTTGAGTTTCCGCTGGCAGCGCCCGCGAAGCAGCCGTTCCCGTGAGTCCGGTGGATGCGGGACGATGCTCGCAACCTTCGGCGTCTTGACAATTCGCGTGAAAATTCAGAGAAGTGAGGAGCGCTGGAGAGGAGCCGATGAATGTGCGTGCGGCCGGTGAAAAGGACCTGGAAAGCGTGCTCGCGCTCTACGCGCACCTGTTCCCGGAAGAAATCTACGACGACGCGCGCGCATACCGCGAGGAGTGGGTGCGGATGATGGAGCTTGCGGGCTTTCACACGGTGCTCATCGCCGAGGAGGAGGGGGCGGCGGTGTCGAGCTGCTGCCTCACTGTGGTCCCCAACCTGACGCGGCGATGCCGCCCGTACGCGATCATCGAAAACATGATAACCCGCACCGGCTGCCGGAGAAAGGGGTACGGGAGCGCAGTCATGAGGCGCGCGATCGGGATCGCACGGGAGCGCAACTGCTATAAGATCATGCTCCTCAGCGGGCGTGATCGCGAGCAGGCCCATGCGTTTTACGCGGCGCTGGGGTTCGACGCGTCGGGCAAGAAGGGATTCCAGATGAGATTTCCGTAAACTCGCTTCGTAGTGAAACCACGGGAGGAATGGCGTAATTATCACCGCGTGTCAGTTCGCGCTCTCCCGAGAGGATTGAAGCGCCTCCCCCCGCCCCGACCATGATGTTGTGAAATTCAGGACAGTCAAAGTGGATATGGCATGAAATACCTTGACCTGACGCACACGCTCGACGCCGATACCCCGGTCTTCCCGGGTGACGAGCCATTCTCGCTTGTTACAGCAAAATCGTTTGCCGAAGACGGGCAGAACCTTGTGACGCTCGTGACGAACATGCATGCGGGAACTCACGTCGACGCACCGATGCACATGCTCGAAGGCGGCGCATCAATTGACCGGTACGATATCGGCAGGTTCGCGGGCCGCGGCGTTGTCATCGATGTCAGAGGGCGCACGCACATCACACGGGACGTTCTTGACGGACACTCCTTTGGCCGGGGCGACATGGTGCTTTTCTGCACGGGCCATTCGTCACTGTGGAAGCGCGATGGGTACTTTACCGAGTATCCGGAGTTCGATGTGTCGGTGGCGGAGATCCTCACTGCCGCGAAGGTCGGCGCCGCGGGCTTTGACGCTCCCTCCCCCGACAGGAACCCGTACCCGTTCCACAGGGAGCTTCTGAGCCATGACGTTCTGATCGTGGAAAATCTGACCGGACTTGAGTCCCTGATAGGGCTTGTGAATTTTGAGCTCTTCATTGTCCCGCTGAAGATAAGGGCCGAAGCCGCGCTCGTCAGGGCTTTCGCGCGAGTCGATGATTGAGCTGCAATTCGGATAGCCGAAAAGCACTCAGGGAAGGGAATGTTCCCGCTTTCGGTGCACAAAACCCGTGGAATTGACGTAAGTCATTGAATGTATTTCCTGTAATAGTATTATGGAAGCAGGACCAATGATTGTGGCACAAAGAAGAGTAAAGGGAGGCGCATTATGAAGGTTCAGGTAAAAAACAACATTTACTGGGTCGGGAAAGTCGACTGGGAGCTGCGCAAATTTCATGGTGATGAGTACTCCACGCATAAAGGCTCAACCTATAATTCGTACCTCATCATGGAGGACAGGGTTGCGCTCGTCGACACGG
>CAZPZJ010000282.1:0-3882 GCA_964591055.1 uncultured Leptospiraceae bacterium | reverse complement strand
GTGACGCCCTTCTCAACCGCAAGCAGGTAGTGCAACAGCCATTTCGCCACATCCGCCTCGGGCGAGTCCGGGAAGTTGCGGAGCAACCGTTCGTAGCAGTCAATTGCCTCATCGTTGCGGGAGAGCATGGCATAGCAGAAGCCGGTGTGCAGCAACGCGTAGCGGTATGAGTAGCTGCGCGTCTCTCCCGGCAGGAACTTCTCCATCACCCGGATCGCCTTTTCCCAGTGCCTGTTCCTTTCGTAATAATAGGAAAGCTCAAGGAGCGGGTCGTTGAGCTCGGAATACACGGCGGCGGGAGCGCGCTTGCCCTGAAGAAACGCGACCGCCCCACGATAGCCCCTGACGAGCACGGCAACCACCGGCATTGAGAGTATCCCGTCCCCGCCCCGGCCGCTGACTTGCGCCCCGACTGTATTGAGCATCGCCCTGAGCCTGGCCTCCGCGATCAAATCCCCGCTGCCCTCGTCTTTCGCGGCCATCCTTCTGCCTATGAGGCTGTAGCGCCCCACAAGCCCTGCCATCCTGAAGTCCTTCATCCCGGAGGAAAGGAGATTCAGGTGAATAGCGATCTCTGCCTGCCGGTATCGCAGCAGCGCGGCATTCATCGCTATCATGAAGCCGATAACGAGCAGCGCGGCAATCGACAGTTTGGCCTGCTTGATCCGCTCAATCATGGGAATCCACAATCAGGAGCGTCATGTCATCGTTCTGCGCGGCGTCTCCGGCAAAGCGCTTGACATCCTCAATTATTCTCTCCACCAGCAGGGGTGACGGTTCGCGGAAATTGTCCATGATGACCGAGTACAGGCGCGCCTCGCCGTACAACTCGCTGCAGGAGTTCCGCTGCTCGATGACGCCGTCGGTAAACAGGATGATGCGGTCACCGGGGTTGAGGCGGCCGACCTTTGTCTCGTAGAGAATCGGAGGTTCTTCAACAAGCCCGAGGTAAAGCCCCTCATCGGCAAGTTCATAGACTGAATTGCCGTCGCGTTCCAGGACAATCGCGGGGCAGTTACCGGCGCTGGAAAAGCGCACAGTGTTATCGGGATCGATAATCAGGTAGAACGCCGCGATGTAGTCGCCGGTCCTGAGGACCCTGGCCATCTCGGTATTAATCCTGGTAAGAAAATCCGACGCGGAGCGGTAGGCAGCGCCGTAGGATGAAACCAGGAATTTGATCATGATGGTGATGAGCGCCGCAGGGATACCGTGGCCGGACACGTCGACTATGATGACGCCGACGGAGCCGTCGAGGAACTCGACGGTATCGTAAAATCCCCGCTGATACGGTGGAGAGGATCGTAATGAGCAGAGAGGCGTATCCCGCTCACCTCACCACGCCGGGGCAGCATGCCGGTCTGGATGCTGTTCGCGATCGTCAGCTCCTGCTGCACCATCCGGTCCTGACTGGCGAGCGCGTTGATGGTGCTTTCGATGACGCCCTTTTTTTCGTCCAGGGCGTCGATCATGTCGTTGAACCTCGAGGCGAGCAACCCGAGCTCGTCGTTACTGCGGTACGATATCTTTTCAGAAAAATCAGCCCTGCGACGATGCCGCTGAGGCGGGATATCTCCAGGATCGGCGATATAACCAGCCTTCTGAACAGGAACCCTGTCACGAGCACGATGATCAGCATCCCGGCGATGAGAAGGCCGACCTGGCGGTACAGGTAGTTCATTCTCGTGCTGATGGAATTCGAGCTGACGGGAATCTTCAGTACGGCGTCCTTTCCGCCGGCGGTGCGGACCGGGAGATAGAAATCGATGGTGTTTCGCGCCAGAGCGTCGTATGTGGAGGAGTTGTCTGCGTAAAACGGCCTGTCGTTGTTATCCCTGTTGAAAATCGCCCTGTTGATATTGGTAAAGTCCCTGGGATCGGCGGTTGTCTTCGCGGCGGATTCACCGGATGAGGACAGCAAGCGCCCGTTTCCATCGTAAAGTGCGAACGTTTTGAGCGAATGTCGTTCGAGCAGCGCCGATATGCCCGCCCGCATTTTCGCATCGGGGATATCGGCGATCGATATTCGCCCGATGTCCGCGATCACGCCGCTGACGGTATTCCGTGACTCGATAACGGCGTTCGTCACGATCAGGTCGGACTGGTTCTCGAAGATCAGGGTGGTGACCACGGTGATGATTAAAAGCGCCAGCACCACGTAGATGAACGCGGTCTTGATGTTCAGAGAAATGAATTTCATGCTTCATTCCATGCGATTCCCGCCCCCGGCGCCGGCCCGGGCAGTGGAAAACCTATCAACAATGTGTGCAGATGTTCAGAAAAATCAAGTGTTATTTCGGAGGAGGTCTGAGCGAAGTGCGGGACCGGCGCCGGGCTGATGGCCGGTGCTTGGCACAGCGGACGATTCTGAATACCCCCGCCCCGACGAAACACTCCCGCCGGGGCGAAAGGCGCACCTCCGCCATGAGGCCGTCCAGGCCGCCTTCGCGCAGGAATGAGCGAAATCCCCTGAAATGCGAGGGCCCGGCGAGCAGCTCCACGGCCCGCGCGCTCCATCCCACGGGCCCGGAGGGAAGCGGAACGGCGTAATCGGCGAGGATGACGGTGCGGGAAATCCTCTTCGCCTCGGCGAGGACCGCGCGGCGGACCGCCGGCCCCATCTGGTGCAGCGCCATTGACAGCGTGGCGTACTGGAACTCCCCGTCGTCAAATTGCGGCAGCGATGAGGCGTCGGCGAGGATGAATGACACATTGGAAAAGCGCCCGCCGTGACGCCGGTTCGCGTATTCGACCAGGCGCGGCAGCAGCTCCACTCCCACCACGCGGGGGGACAATTCAGCCAGCGAAAAGGCGAACGCCCCCGTAGCGCAGCCGATATCGACGACCGCTCCGGGAGGATCGATCATCTCCCGCATCGCTTTCCTGATCCCTGAAAGGAGCGGGTCGATGAACGAACCGTAGAACCATCCTCCCTCGGTCCACATCCCGGTCTCCGGTTGCACGCAGCCATCCCGGCGCTTACAGCCGGGCTGCGGCCTTCATGACAGCATTCGCGATGAAATCCACGTCATCCGGGGTGACAGTGAGCGGCGGGCGGAGCACCACGCAGTGCCGCGCCACCTCTCCGGGCGCGGCGAACACGCCCTGACGCGCCGCCTGCGCGCAGAACGCTGCCGCGGTGTTCGCGTCCCTGAAGGCAAGCGAGACGAGCAGTCCCTTCCCGCTCATCGAGCGTATCACATTCGGGCGCGCCTCCATCACGGAGCGAAGCCTGTCTGCGAGCTTCATGCCCATAAGCATCGCGTTTTGCCAGGGTTTGACCCTGTCGTACTCGTCGAGGGCCCGGCACGCCACCCGGCAGCCGATGTCGTGCCCGCCGAAGGTGCTCATGTGGATGAGCGGGTGCGCGTCGAAGAAGGATTTCAGCTTCCGGGGGAAGGCGACGCCCGTCATGGGAAACACGCCGCCCGTGATCGCCTCGCCGAACACCAGGATGTCCGGCTCGACACCCGAGTCCTCGAAGGCGAACTTCGATCCCGTGCGCCCGAAGCCGGTCTGCGTCTCGTCGAGGATGAGCATCGCGCCCTTCCGGCGGCAGATCTCGCGCACTTTCACGAGATACCCGGCATCGGCCGCGCGGCAGTGGTTCTCGGCCTGCACCACCTCCATGATGAATGCCGCCGTCTTCCGGGTGACGGCCTTTTTCACTGCGTCGATGTCGCCGAAGGGAACGGTGCTGACTTCCGGGATCAGGTTGCCGAAGAGGTGCCTGTCCTCCCGCTGCGAGAGCGTCAGGGCGAAACCCGTCTGCCCGTACCACCCGCCGTTGACCGTGACGAGGCCCGCCCTGCCGGTGTATCCCCGCGCCAGCTTGCAGGCGGCGTCCAGCGCCTCCCCCCTGACCGCGCCGGGAAGCACGCA
>CAZPZJ010000281.1:0-3902 GCA_964591055.1 uncultured Leptospiraceae bacterium | reverse complement strand
CAATCCCCGAGCAGGGACATATCTTCGACATTCTCCAACATCCAATCTCCTTCACTGAATTGATGGTGCCACCATATACATGAGTGCGCCGGTGTCAACAGCATTTGCGGTATATATCTGAATTTTTCCTACCACAGCACGAAAGAGACGCCTTTCACCTCATGTCCCGGAAATTAATTCCCGTCAACCTCTTGACGCGGGAGAAACCGCCGTAGTATACTTACACGACAAGGGAAAGCGCCGCCGCTCTTCCGGGAAGCAGCGGTCGATCATACACTACGGGGAAACGACATGTCTGAAAGGCAGGAACCATCCAACATTTACAAAAAACCCCCCGTGGGAATATCTCCGGGCGGATCATCGTACAGGGCGGTTATAGTTGATGATTCAAGAACGACGAGGCAGATGCTGAAACAGATTCTGCTCTCGGTTAAATTCGACGTGATCGATGAAATCGACAACGGCTCAATGGCGGCGGACAGGGTCAAAAGAGGCGGTCTGAAACCCGACTACATGTTCATCGATGTCGAGATGCCGGTGATGAGCGGCATAGAGCTCGTCAGGTTGATACGGCCGCTTTTGCCTGACTGCCGGATTCTCATGGTGACGTCACACGGCGAACGCGAGAAGGTGGAGGAGCTTTTAAAGCTCGGCATCAACGGATACATCAAGAAACCCTTTGACCGCGACATGGTGATCGAGAAAATCACATCATCAAAATAGAAATCCAATTCAATAAAAAATCCGGCGCATGCCGGATTCTTTCGCTTCACTTGTGGAAAAACGTTCAGGACTTGTATATCTCGTTGCTGTAAGTCTTGACCCAGTGCTTCTTAAGCACTTCCTTCGCCTCCGCGATCTTGTCCACCTCGATGATCACGATTGCCTCTTCGCCGCGCAGGTTGATAAACGGGTATAGCATTTCGATGTTGACCTTCGCCTCAAGGAGCGGGCGCAGCACTGCGTTGAGCCCGCCGGGATGGTCGGGTGTGGCGACTGCAATCACCTCCTTCGTGGTGACGGTGAATCCGCCGCTTTTCAAGACGTTGAGCGCCTTTTCCGGGTTGTTGACGATGAGGTGCACCTGCACCGGCGAGAGTATGGACGAGGCCATGATGGCCTTGATGTTGATCTCTTCCTTCTCGAGGATTTCGCATATCTCGTTGAGCTTCCCCGGCTTGTTGTCGATGGCGACGCTGACCTGTGTTACGGGCATATCGATGTTCCTCCTCGATTATTATTGCTGTCCGCTCCTGCCTGAAAAACGGCTGTACCCTTCATTGACGGCAAGCTTGCTGATGTCCACCAGCTTCTTTTTCCCGCCGAGCATGCTGTCCAGGCTCGCGAGCACGCTCTCCAGCTTCACTACGTCAGTAAGCCTCAGAAAGCAGCCCAGCATCACCATGTTGGCCGAGCGCTCGCTGCCGATTTCCCTGGCGATGTCGTTGACCGGGACGGGGAAGAGGTCAACGTCGCCGCGGTAGGGGGCCGAGTCGACCAGGTTGGAGTTGTAGATGAGCTGGCCTCCGGGCTCGAGCCTGTTGATGAACGCGTAGGCCGACGGCTTGTTCATCGCGACCACGAAATCGGGGATCGAGGCGACGGGTGATGCGATCTCCTCGTCCGAGATGCTGATGGTGCAGTTGGCTGTCCCGCCGCGCATCGCCGCCCCGTAGGACGGCAGGTACACCACGTGGTAGTTTTCGCTCATCGCGGCGTTGCTGAGGACGTTTCCCGCCGTAAGCACTCCCTGGCCGCCCGATCCCGCAAACAGTATTTTAGCAAGCATGTTTATTGCACCTTCTTCCGTCGATCTGCCAGCACGCCCGGAACGTATTCCTTCGACATCACCTCTTCAATCCACCGGTGCGAGTCCACAGGCGACATCTTCCAGTTCGTGGGGCACGCCGAAAGCACCTCCACGATGGAATAGCCCAGCCCGTCGATCTGCGTCTGGAACGCCGTTTTAATAGCCTTTTTGGTTTTGCGCACCTCGGCCGGCGTGGTGGCCATCACCCTCTCCGCGTACGCCACGCCCGGCAGGGCGGCGATCATGTCGGTGATGTGCATGGGGTAGCCGTCGTAGGCCGGATTTCTGCCGTCGGGCGTGGTGGTGGTCTTCATGCTCATCAGCGTCGTCGGCGCCATCTGCCCGCCGGTCATGCCGTAGACCGCGTTGTTGATGAAAATCACGCTGATGTGCTCGCCGCGGTTGGCCGAATGAATGGTCTCCGCGGTGCCGATCGCCGAGAGGTCGCCGTCGCCCTGATAGGTGAACACGAAGAGGTCCGGCCTCGACCGCTTCACTCCCGTCGCGATGGCGGTGCCCCTTCCATGCGCCGACTCGATCATGTCGATGTCGAAGTACTTGTACGCAAGCACCGCGCACCCGGCCGGGTTGACGCAGATCGCCCTTTTGCCCACATCGAGCTCTTCGAGCACCTCGGCCACAAGCCTGTGCACAACCCCGTGGCCGCAGCCGGGGCAGTAGTGTGACACCACGTCCTTCTTGTAATAGCGCGGCCATGTATTGAGCAGGTTCATCACTTACCCCTGACGTTCAACTGGTATTCACGGTAGAGGATGCGCGCGAATTCAAGGGGGGTCGG
The DNA here is from genome assembly GCA_964591055.1 of uncultured Leptospiraceae bacterium. Lineage (GTDB taxonomy): Bacteria > Spirochaetota > UBA4802 > UBA4802 > JAGODF01 > CAZPZJ01. Next base: position 1,293 of record CAZPZJ010000281.1, on the reverse strand, counting down.
AACAACCCCGCCGGGCCTTCCGTGAAAAATCACCGGCACGCTACCCTCCACCGCAAGGCGCACGTCCTCCACCATCTGCCCGGTGCTCATCTCGAACACGATCAGCTTCCTCACCGACTGCGCAATCTCCCGCAGCGCCTTCGAGGGAAAGGGCCACAGCGTGATGGGCCGGACAAGTCCCACCTTCAGCCCGTCCTTGCGCACGCGCTTGATGGCCCCCTTGGCGATGCGGGCGGTGGTGCCGTAGGCGACCGCCACGATCTCGGCGTCGTCAGTCATGTAGGACTCGAATTTAACTTCGTTGTCTTCAATTTCCTGATACTTCCGGAAGAGCTTCCAGTTGTGGCGCTCCATCTCGGAGACGTCGAGGATCAGCGACGCCATGTAGCGGCTCTCCCCGTCCCCGCGCCCCCTGAGCGCCCATTCCTTCTCGGGAAGTGCGGACACCGGATCCTGGAACAACACCGGCTCCTTCATCTGGCCCATCATCCCGTCGCCCAGCAGCATCACCGGGGTGCGGTAGCGGTCGGCAACGTCGAAGGCATGGCAGGTGAGATCGGCGATCTCCTGTACGCTCGCCGGGGCGAACACCGGCGTGCGGTAATCACCGTGGCCGCCGCCTCTCGTCGCCTGAAAGTAATCCCCCTGCGCGGGCGCGATGTTTCCGAGTCCCGGCCCGCCGCGCATTACGTTCACCACCACCGCGGGAAGCTCGAATCCGGCGAGAAAGGAAAGGCCTTCCTGCTTGAGGCTGATTCCCGGGCTTGACGAGGACGTCATCACGCGCGTACCGGTGGCCGACGCGCCGATGACCATGTTGATGGCCGCCGTCTCGCTCTCCGACTGGATGAACACGCCGCCGGCCTTTCTCATGTTCGCGGCCATGTACTCTCCCAGCTCGTTCTGAGGGGTGATGGGATAGCCGAAGTAACACCTGCAGCCGGCCCTGATGGCGGCCTCCGCGAAGGTGTGATTGCCGCTCATAAATACCTTATTCACTGAACACCTCTATCGCGACTTCGGGGCATACCAGCGTGCACACCATGCACCCTGCGCATTCTTTGCCTTCCGCGGGCTGCGCGTAGTGGTACCCCTGCGCGTTTAAATTCTCCGAAGACTCAAGGACGTCGTGCTTGCAGTAGGCGATACACAGATCACATCCCTTGCAGAAATCCTTTCGCACGACAACGGTGCACCTCTTCTTTGCCATCTGATCCGATCACCTGTATAATATAAAAACTTTATTCATGTTTGGAAGGCAAACAATTTTGTCAAAGATTTTTTCATTGACGG
>CAZPZJ010000280.1:1963-3954 GCA_964591055.1 uncultured Leptospiraceae bacterium | reverse complement strand
AACGGGCAGCGCGACTCCTGGCAGAACATGCTGGTCAGGAAGTGGCTGGAGACGCTGACGGAACAGCGGATAGAGGAGCTTTCAGAAAATTTCGGCATCCGGCCCGATCGCTACTGCCGCCAGCCCTACCGCAAGACGGCCGCCGGGGGATCGGACAGCCACATGGGGATTTTCGCGGGGCTTACGGGTACACGGCTTTACGTCCCCGATCTGAAAGAAAAGCTCAAGCTCATGACGCGCTCGATGGCCGCGCTTGAAGCGATCAAGAAGGGAAACATGTCGCCCTTCGGCTCCCACAACGAGAGCGGGAAGATGACGGTCGCCTTTCTCGACTACTTCTGCCAGATAGGCCTTCACATGAAGGACCCGGGGCTTCTGCGGATGCTGCTCCACAAGGGCGACGCCAAAGAGAAGCTGACCGCATTCATGCTCGCGAACGGATTTTCGGAGCTGCAGCGCCATAAGCTGACAATGTCCTTTTTAAAACTTTTTCACGAGTGCTTTGCCGGCAATGTGCCCGGGTTCACCAGGCGCCTGATGGTCCCCAGGGTGTATAAAAACACCTTCGCCCTCGCGGGCAGGATCGCCGAAGCACGGCGCGACGCTCCCGAGCAGGCGCTGGCGACCTTCGAGGATTCCATTCGCAGGATATACGACGAGCTCAGCGGCATTCTCATCGAACGATTGAACGTCAAGCTCGACGGGATGGTGAAGCGGGGCAAGGCGAAATCCATCGATCCCTCATGCCTGATAGAGCAGATCGAGCTGCCGAGCAACATTCGCTCGCTGTTCGGGGGCGGGAGCGAAGGCGCACAGTCCGGGCGGGGCGCCTTCGACCTCAACGGGTTCCTGGACGGGCTGTCGTTCCCCTTCCTGGCTGCCGCGGTGATCCTCGGAGCGCACTTCACGAGCGCCAATGTGCTCTACAAGTCGCGCCCGCTGCTCAGGGCGTTTTCCGAAAAGATCAACTACCTGCCCCACCCGAAGCGCGTGCTCTGGATGACCGATACGCTTGATGACGGCAACGGCGTCTCGATGGTGCTGAAATCGATGCTCGCCGAGGTCAGAAAATACGACCTCCCGATCGACTTCCTGGTGTGCAGCTCCAAACTGGAGCCGGGCGATCACCTGATCGTCGTCCCGCCGGCAGCGGAATACACGCCGCCGTTTTACGAACAGCAGCCCATAAGGCTGCCCAACGTCCTTGATGTACACCGGGCGTTCCGGGATGGCGAATACGACAGGATCGTCTGTTCGACCGAGGGCCCGATGGGCATGCTGGCCCTCTACCTCAAACAGGCATACACCGTGCCGGCGTACTTCTACGCGCACACCGACTGGATGATGTTCGCCAGGTCGGTCCTGAATTTCGACGCGCACAATCTCGCGCGGATGCGCCGCCTCCTCCGGGCGTTTTACGGCGCGTTCGACGGCCTGTTTGTGCTCAACTCCGACCAGCGAAAGTGGCTCACGGGAAGCTCCATGGGATTCGCGCCTTCGAAAGTATTTCAGACGGCGCACTGGGCGGACGAGGGATTCACCCCGCGCGGCACCGCGAAGGAGAAGATATTCGGCCTGAAAAACAACGAACCGGTCGTCCTCTTCGCGGGCAGGGTCAGCGACGAGAAAGGAGTCATGGAGCTGCCGCAGCTCTACCAGAAGCTCAGGAGCAGGATCCCCGGCGTGAAGATCGCGATCGCGGGGCGTGGGCCGTGCGAGCAGGAGCTCAGGGCCGCGATGCCGGAGGGCATCTTCCTCGGCTGGGTCGACCACGCCAAACTGCCCGAAGTGTACTCGGCCGCGGATCTGCTGGTGCTCCCATCCAGGTTCGACACCTTCGGCTGCGTGGTGCTCGAGGCGCTCTCCTGCGGGATACCGGTCGTGGCGTACAACACGAAGGGCCCCAAGGACATCATCGTCCACGGAGAAACAGGCTTTCTCGTGAAGAACCGGGGCGAGATGGCCGAGGTGATATCGAAGCTGCTCAGGGA
>CAZPZJ010000280.1:0-1863 GCA_964591055.1 uncultured Leptospiraceae bacterium | reverse complement strand
GACATTCCCGGAATCATTGAAAAGCTCGATTACCTGTCAGATCTCGGCGTCGACGCGGTGTGGCTCTCCCCGGTCAACCGCTCGCCCATGCACGACTTCGGCTACGACGTCAGCGACTACCGCGAGATCGACCCCGTCTTCGGCACCAAAAGGGACTTCAAAACGCTGATCTCCGAGGCCCACAGGCGCGGCATCCGGATCGTCATGGACATGGTGGTCAACCACACCTCGTACCTGCACCCGTGGTTTCAGGAATCGCGCCTTTCGCGGGACAGCGACAGGCGCGACTGGTACATCTGGCGCGACGGGCGCAACGGGAAACCGCCCACCAACTGGATGTCGGCGTTCGGCGGCAGCGCCTGGGAGTGGGACGAAACGACGGGCCAGTACTACCTGCACTCGTGCCTGTGGCAGCAGCCCGACGTCAACTGGCGCAACCCCGGTCTCAAATCGGCCATGTTCGACGAGTTCCGCTACTGGCTTGACAGGGGCGTCGACGGCTTCAGGCTGGACGTGGTGAACTGGCTTGTCAAGGACGACCTCTTCCGCGACAACCCGCGCACCCTGCTCCCCCACCAGTTTCAGAAACACCGCTACGACAGGAACCGGCCCGAAGTCCATGACATCCTCAGGGAGCTGCGCCGCATCACCGACGAATACGGAGAGCGCATGCTCGTCGGCGAGGTGTTTTCCATGCCGCCCGGCGATCCCCGGCTTTCGGCGGCGTTTCTGGGCGACGGCGCGGACGAGCTGCACCTCGCGTTCGATTTCTCGCTGATATACAGCAGGTGGGACGCGCGCCGGATATGGAAGCGCATCGAGCGCTGGCTTCGGCATGTCCCGGAGCCGGGCTGGCCGTGCCATGTGCTTTCCAACCACGACCAGCCCCGCAGCGTGACTCGATTCGGGGGCGACGGCAACGCGCTCAGGCGCGCGCGGGTGGCGGCGACGCTGCTGCTCACCCTGCGGGGCACCCCGTTCATATACTACGGCGAGGAGATAGGCATGAGCAACGCCAGGGTGCCCCGGCGCCGGATACGCGACCCGCTGGGGAAACGGTACTGGCCGCTGTTCCCCGGAAGGGACCCCGCCCGCACCCCGATGCAGTGGTCGTCCGATGAGAACGCGGGCTTCACCCGCGGCAACGTGTGGCTGCCGGTGCATCCCGGCTACAGGGACGTCAACGTCGAGATCGACCTTGCCGACCGATACTCGATGCTCAACCACTACAAATCGCTCATCGCCCTGAGAAAGAGGAAGAAGGCGCTCTCCCACGGCGAGATGGTTTCGCTGCTCAGGGGCGAGCACCACTGCATCGCCTACATGAGGCGGCATGAAACGGAGCGCGTATGCGTGATCATGAACTTCAGCGACCGCGCTGCCCGCATCGATCTGGGCGAGAGGGCGCAGTGGAAGGTGATTTCCTCGACCCACAGGTTCATCAACGAGCACTTCACCTCGCTCTGCCTGAAAGTCGCGCCCTTCGAGGCCTCAATCCTGGAATGCATAGGATGCCTCGACTGAGAGATCACGTCCCGCCACCGCATTCACACCATTCACATAAATCCTTCATAATTCCTTGAGCTGGCCCCCCGATCATTCCCCTCAACACAGAATTTTGTCGAACGGGAACGATATGAAATCCGGCACAGGTCTTTCACTTTCCAAAACGGCGATCCTGCTCGCCGGAGGGTTTACGCTGTTCATGCTGCTGTTCATCGCGGCGGGGTTTCTGGGGCTGTATTCTCTCAAACGGGCCTCCTCGGACACGCGGCAGTACATACGCGCGGTCGACAGCGCCCGCGACATCCAGGTGAAGTTCCAGCGCCAGTTCATGACCTGGAAAACGATCATGATCGAGGG
>CAZPZJ010000279.1:0-3983 GCA_964591055.1 uncultured Leptospiraceae bacterium | reverse complement strand
CGTGGAGGATCCGGAAAGGCCGTATCTGGACAAGTTCGGGCGGCTTTTCATGCGGACGGTCCATGCCGCGAGGCTTGAGGGAATTGATACCTCGAAATTCCACGAATACTATGCGAATGAGTTGAGCAGGATTCACTCAACGCCGCGCCATCCGGATCGGCCCGAGAAATACAGGGATTTCAGCTTCTTTTCGCGAAGCTGTGCAACCATCATCCGGGACGGCCTGCGTGAAAACGGATTCAGGAACGTGCGGGGGGTGCTGCCGCGGGAGGTGTTTATCAGCGCCATGTGGGAATTCAGAAAATCGGCCGGAAAACAGGGCGCCCGCTTTTTGTACAGGAGAATGCCGCAGTTGAAAGTCAATGAGGCTCCGTACAGCTCACTGTCGCCGATCCTGAACCCGGTCAATGCGATCAGGCAGGCTGTTCTGAGGAGTGCGGAAGAGGGATGCCGGGAGTAAAGGATTATACTTTTTCACGGGCAATGCCGTGCAGGTTGAAGGTAACCACATCGTCCAGCACGCCGTAGATATCATCTATCTCGCCATACACAAGCCACTGAATGAGTATCTGTTTGATGTTGCCCAGGATGGCGAACGATATGATGTCGGGATTCAGATTTCTTATATTGCCGGCTTCGATTCCTTCCACCAGGAGCCGGCGTATCGCGAGGAGTATTCCCCCGTAAAAATCAGATACTATTTTGTCAAAATTCGTATCATGGCCCTGGGAAGCGGTGATCAGGAGGATGGTAAGGTCGCGGTTTTCGTCAAGAGCCCTCACCAGCTCTATCGACATGAGCTTGATCTCGCCGGAGAGGTTGGCGCGGTCGGTGGCTTTGGAGATGTTGATGCCCAGTATCGCTTCAAGCAGAATGCCTGAAAAGGACTCGACAAGAATGGAAAATATTTCAATTTTACTGGTAAAGTGGGCGTAGAACGTGCTGCGCGCGATGCGCGCTTTCTCAACGATATCAGTGATCGAAGTGTTGTGAAAACCATTCTCCACGAAGAGCTGTTTTGCGCATTCGACTATGAATTGTTTCCTATCGTTTTTATTCATACGCTGTAACGCCTGCGGGATCGGTGTGAAGTGCGTTTACAAGTCTTTCCCTGATGGAATGCAGGATCCGGCCGTCAGGAACGCCGTCATGTTGACACGATTGGAAAATGCTTTTCAAAAGATCAATGTTATTGATGAGCAGGCCGTAATAAAACCACCCGGGAAGGATCTTCACGGCAAATCTTATTTCCTCGTCGGTGAGCGTTTCGAATGCGTGGCATGAGAAATGGCGGCATGTGTTGTTTTCGAGATAGTGAAAACCGCTGTCCCGGTTTTTATAGAGAAGGCAGCCGGTGGTGTCTGTGTCGCTGTCGAGAAACGCGAAGAAGGGGCATTGAATGCCGTCTTCATGAAGCTTCGGCAGGACGCAACCGATCGCATCAAGCTCGCTGAGGTAACGGTCGATTATAGAGTCTGATGGGGACTCGGGATTATCATGCGAAGCGTGCTCTTTTTCAAGAGACAGGTACACTGCGCTTCTTCGGCGGAAAAGAGCGTCGATTTCGCCGGGCGGCGCCGCGTAATTGTGGCTCCCGCAGCACAGCCCGCACGAGGTTCCATCTGAGGGCTGGCATATGTTGATTGTGCGATTGACCATATTGCAGTATTTTCGATAATCCCCTTTCCCAGTCAAGAAGTTTAAGCGCCTGGGGATCATACGCAATGAATGGACGGGAGAAGGCCCCTGAATCAGGAGGGTTTAACGAACACGATCTTGACAATTTTCAGAAGTATGGTATACATGCCCATCGCGGAGGGGACCGGGCGGCTGCGCTTGACCGCGATGAGCGGTCGGTGAGGAAAGTCCGAACACCGAAGGACAGGGTGCTGGTTAACGGCCAGGCGCCGTGAGGCGACGGAAAGTGCAACAGAAAACATACCGCCCCGCGTTCGCGCGTGGTAAGGGTGAAAAGGCGAGGTAAGAGCTCACCGCGCCTTTCGCGAGAAAGGCGGCAGTGTAAACCCCACCCGGTGCAAGATCAAGTAAGCGGCCGTCAAGGGCTGTCCGTCCGTGGCCGCGGGTAGATCGCGAAGAGATTGGTGGCAACATCAATCCAAGATAGATAGCCGCTTAAACAGAATTCGGCTTATGGTCCCCTCCCGATTCTTTACCATTCTGTTTTCAGGCGAAAGGTCTGCTGCCTGGAAATCCTCTCCCTGATTTCCTTCATCACCCTGATACCGATGTCGACGTGCCGTTCGGTGTATTTCTGGAAAACGGCCTGCGCGCTGTCCTTGCTCTTGATGCCGGCTTTCCGGAGCGGAAGGTCTGAAACAAGCATTATCGAGCCGATCGGCATGTTGAACGAGTATGCCACTGAAAACAGGGTGGCGATTTCCATGTCGATGGCGATGATCCTGTGCTTCTGTATGTAATTGATGAAGTCCTCGTCGAATTCCCACATCCTGTAATCGGTTGTCAGCATGATCCCGGATTTAGGGTGAATGTCGAATTCTCCGCGAATCACCTGCTCCGATATCCTGTTGATGAGGAAATTGGGAAGGGCGGGGACGTCTTTCGGGAGGTAGTGGATGCTCGTTCCCTCATCGCGTACGCTCGCGGTGGGAATCAGAAGATCTCCGACTTCCAGCTCGTCGTCGATCCCGCCGCACATTCCGAGCATGATGACGGAATTGACATTGTCAAGAAAGGAGAGGCAGTGGCAGATTATCCCGGCCGCCGGGGAACCGACGCCGTAGTTGATCATTGAGATGTCGTTTGCGACATCGTGTGCAACGGACCAGTACCCCGAGTTGATGGGAGAACCCGTCAGGGTTGCAAAATAGTCAATGTAGCGCTGGAAGTTCACCAGCAGAATGTTGCCGCAGAATTCCTTAACGCTCGATCCCGTGTAACGCTCAAGCGTATGGCGTGCGTAGGTGTCGGGGCGCAGATGCTTTTCCATAATCCAACCTTTTTCAAATGATGATGGTATGTACGCGACAAGCCAGGGCTGCGATGAAATCCGTAATAAGCTTCAGTAATTCACCCTGGTATACAGAAATCCCTGATAAGTCCCTCTGCGATTGAATTCGTCGGAAATTGCCCTGATGACAGTTCCCTTATGCATGCCCCATGCCGGAGCGACGAGCGTCTCCTCGTTGCGGTCGCCCGAGAGGCGGTGGATCATGATGTCGGGCCTGAGCCTCTCAATAAAATCACATACTACTGAAACATATTCATCGCAATCAAGAAGTTTTATTTCTCCCCTGCGGAACATGCCCTCAAGAGGCGTGTCACGGATGACGTGGAGATGGTGTATTTTCACGCCCTGTACCGGCATGCGCGAAACAGCCTCAGCCGTGGCCATCATATCCTCCCATGATTCACCCGGTATACCGATGATAATGTGGAGGCAGATACTTATGTGATGAGCGTGCGCGAGAGTCACGGCCTTGAGCGTGTCGGCAGCGGTGTGATGGCGGTTCAGAAGCGAGAGGCTTTTTTCATGGATAGATTGCATTCCGTACTCTATCCAAAGTTCAAAATTATCCCTGTGGTAGGATTGTATCAGTGCGAGGATATCGTTATCAACGCAATCGGGTCTCGTTCCTATCATGAGGCCAATTACATCCGGAAACGCAGTCGCCGCATCGTACAGCTCTTTTAAAATTTCCGCTGAAGCGTAGGTATTGGTAAACGATTGAAAATACGCGATGTACCTGGTGTTTTCATCGGATCGCCTGAAGCTTGAACGGGCGAATGCCATCTGTTCGGTTATATCGGAGCTTGTCAGTGCGGTGGGGGAGGAGGAGCCGTCAATGCTGCAGAAAATGCATCCTGCAATGTCAAGCATGCCGTCCCTGTTGGGGCACCCGAGGCCGGCATTGATTGGCAGCTTTAAAACCCTGCATCCGTACGTGCTCCTGAGATACTCCCCGAAAAACCGGTATGGATTTCCCGGGCCCGGGCGGTTAGAG
>CAZPZJ010000278.1:0-4034 GCA_964591055.1 uncultured Leptospiraceae bacterium | reverse complement strand
AAATTGGCTTGAGCCAGCATCGCAGTACCACTCTGGATCAGGATCTGGTTCTTTGTAAACTCAACCATTTCCTGCGCCATATCCGCATCCCGTATACGGGAATCGGCAGCCAGCATGTTCTCATGAGACCTCGCAAGCGCCCGGATCGTGTTCTCCATCCTGTTGTAGTAAGCGCCAAGATCTGCCCGCTGGCGATTCAGCTTGTCCAGGGCTAAATCGATGATTCCAATCATGGCGTTTGCGTCACCAACAGAACGAATTGAGCGCTTTGTTGTCTGATTCGCGTACAGGTTCAGAGCCTTTGCACTCATGGTGGAGATAAACGTAGGCATCCGCTGGTTCATGTTCGGGCCCACGTGAAAGAACATGGTACCGGTACGCGATCGCCGTGAGTAAATACCGGTAAGAACTTTCTGCCTGTTGAACTCAGCCGAAGTCGCGATCCTGTCGACTTCGTCGATGAGCTGCGAAACCTCCACCTGGATCTGAAGCCTGTCCTGATCAGTGTAGATCCCATTCGCGGACTGCACCGAGAGCATCCTTATACGCTGAAGGATTTCATTGACCTGCTGGAGCGACCCCTCTGCGACCTGTATGAACGAAAGCCCGTTCTGAGCGTTCCGTTCAGCCTGGAACAGACCGTTGATCTGGGTCCGCATCTTTTCAGATACGGCCAGACCCGAGGCGTCGTCTCCCGCCCTATTGATGGCTTCACCCGAAGCGAGCTTCTCAATAGATTTGTCAAGTTTCTCGGTTACAAGCTGGATTTGCCTGTTTGCGAAAATGGCACTCATGTTGTGATTGATTCTCATAGTACACCCCTCCCTTGTGTATTTCAGCGCAACCCGGTGGTGTGTGTGTCGGGAAGCGCCGGTTTACGGCGTCCGCCTCGTGCGGGCGCCGGCCACCGCCGACCGGTGGCGAAGGTATTCTCCTTGGTGTGACCCGGACTGCCCATCATCCGGAAGACAATGGCCATCAGAACGCCCATTCCGACAGCCGGTAATGCCCTCTCCACATTACCGGCTGCCGAAACAGCCGATTTCTGAACAGTCACGGTTACGCATTCGGGTGAATGAGAATCGTTCACTGTTTTCAAAGAACCAGTAAGCACGCATCGCGACATCATGTCACGTTAACAGTCTCAGAATTGACTGGGGTTGCAGGTTCGCCTGAGCGAGCATCGCGGTACCGCTCTGGACGAGGATGCTGTTCTTGGTGAAGAGCACCATTTCCTCGGCCATATCGGCGTCGCGGATCCGTGATTCAGCCGCCTGGGTGTTCTCATAGGCTGTCATGAGACCCTTGGCCGCCAGATCGAGCCTGTTGTAGTAGGCGCCGAGATCCGAACGCTGCTTGGCAAGTCGCTGCAATGCTTCGTCAAGAATCCCTATGGCGTTGTTCGACCCTTCCGGAGTGGAAAGGCTCAACGTGACCCTGTTCCCCTGACGGAAGCGGAATGACTGGGCGGTCATGGTGCCGATGTAAATCCTTTCCCTCTGATTCTGGTTGGGACCCATATGGAACCACATGCTGGCCCGCCCGTTCACTTTCGAAAAAGCGCCGGTAAGGACTTTAAACCTGTTAAACTCCGCCTGAGACGCGATACGGTCGACTTCATCGACAAGCTGGGAAACTTCCACCTGGATGAGCTGCCTGTCCTGGGGGGAGTAGATCCCGTTTGAAGACTGGATCGCGAGGACCCTGACCCTCTGGATAATCTGAGCAGTCTGGTTGAGGTAGCCCTCAGCGGTCTGCACGAAGGACATTCCGTCCTCGGTGTTCCGCTCCGCCTGCCTGAGACCCTGGATCTGGGAACGCATCTTCTCGGATACGGCAAGACCGGAAGCGTCGTCCCCCGCCTTGTTGATCCTTTCACCGGAGGAAAGCTTTTCCATGCTGCGGTTGACTTCCCAGTGGGTGAACTTGAGCGACCTGTTCGCGTTGATTGCACTCATGTTGTGGTTGATAATCATTTTACACTCCTTTGTTTGTTTGTAGTTGGCTTCCTTGCCGGCCCCTTCCCCGGGCAGTGAGGTCGGGACCAATACCACATGAACAGCGTGTTTTGCAACAGCTGGGACAATGGTATTTGTTCCAGGCTTGTATATGGGCGCATACAAAACCGAAACCCTTCAGGGCCTGAAACAAACAAATATCATCAACACTCAACAGAGAATGCGAAGTTTAAAACCCCAGTTTTCAAAGAACGTGACACGAGGAGACACCATCTCCTAGTCGTTCAATCGACACCTTCGGCGATGACATTGAGCCGGATTATCATTTTTTAATCCGATTTATACGAGATTATAAATGATTAACCGCAAATACGAACATGGTTTAACCACTTTTCGCATCATGGAAAAAAAGTGGAATTCATGGAGTTTTTCAGTATTCAGACGAAGGGAAGGGCGTCAGGTGGTGAAAGTGGAAGAACAGTGCGGTTCGGCCCCTTCAGGGCCACTGCTCCGCGCACGTCCCCCTGCGGGAGGCGGCGCGGAACGGGAAACGCCTGTCAGTGGTTGATTGACCTGACAAGGAAATCCATCATCAGGTTTTCGGCATCCTTTTTGCCCTTGTAGTAGGATTCCGCCACGTCAATGAGCACATTGTTGATGTAGATCAGGTTGGGCATCAGAAAGTTTCTCTTCAGGTCGTTTCTGATGGGAAACGCGGTGTCGTTCTGAATGTCGCGCAGCGCCTTGTTGTCGACAAGCTTGACATCCTTCCGGAATTTGGGATTGTCGATGGTGAAGTTGACCAGCATTGTGTGTGTGAAAGTGATGTCGCTGGTATCTTCACTGCCGGGTGTCGGGTCCAAGATGTCGACTTTCACCGCGGTGTTATCGTCGTAATAACGCTCAAAAATTTCGGTTGCCAGCTTGTTGACGGTGTCCCCGCTGTAATACAGCCTGAATTTCTTGGTCTTGATTCCGATCAGCTTTGAATTGTGAAGCGGGTCACGTATGAATTTATGCCTTTCAATCTCAATAAACGAGCCCTGGTTGTCGGAGGCGAACCTGACGTTCGTCTGGTAGGGCACCGTCTTGAGGTTTTTTCTGACATCGTCCTTGAGAAGGCTGTAGTCGCGCAGTGTCTTCTGTATTTCCTGGTTGAGCGTGAGAATTTGCTTGTTCAGATCCTCTCCTTCCCGCTCCAGGTCTTTCGACGTCAGCATATCCTGCCTGTTTTCGCTCTTCTGTTCCTGCTTCGATTCCTGGGAATAAACCGGGAGGACGCCAAACGAAACCGAAAGGCATACCAGCGCGATGAGAAGAACTTTCAATGTACCTTTTTCCATCACTTCCTCCAATGGATACCTGTATGTTCAATCACTTCTGGATTGATACAAAATCTATGACTGCTGTGTGCGCCGGCATCATGAATCCGTCTGAACCCGCACATCCCGTACCCGGCCCGCGACCTGACGCGGATTACGCACGCCGAAAAGTGCCGATTGCGCTATAATTGTATTTCGGAATACACCACCGGATTAATTACTAAAATCCACGCCCGTCCTGTAAAATTCCCCTGAAACGCCTCTCTGTGATTTTATTCCTTATTTGAGCCATTCACCGCTAAGAGTATCCATCACAAGTAATATGTCAACTTTATTCTGACCAATACTTCAGCATCGCCGGCCCGGCTCCGCCAATTCATGCATCCCGAAAGCGAGCAATCAACCGCTCCATGACGTCCCGCGGATCAATGACCATGACCCGCGCTCCGCCCAGCACGTCCAGAAAGCCAACCTCGTTGTTGTAGCGCGGCACCACGTGAAGGTGGATATGATCGATGCTAGCCCCGCTCCCCGATCCGAGGTTGTAGCCAATATTAAACCCGTCGGGCCCGAACTCCTCACGCAGCACGCGGACAGTGAGCGCCGTCAGCCGGTGCATCTCGACTGCTTCATCATCGGAAAGGTCGGCAAGGTCAGTCAGGTGCCTCTGCGGAAAGATCATGACATGCCCCGGATTGAACGGGTAGAGATTCACCGTCACCATGCACAGCTTTGAGCGGAACACCTCGAGGCT
>CAZPZJ010000277.1:0-4087 GCA_964591055.1 uncultured Leptospiraceae bacterium | reverse complement strand
AGTATCGTAACGCACACCACGCAGAGTATCACCATGGCGACGATGCAGTCAGCCATGTAGCTGAAAATTTCCGTCCGGTTCATCAACCCGATTTTTGACGAGTAGGTCGTGAATGCGTAGAGCGTTCCGATGTTGCCGATGGTGTAGGCGATCACCGCGATTGCTCCGGTCAGCAGCGACGCTATGCCCAGGAGCGGAAAAATGAACACGATTGCGTCGATCACCCTGACCACTGAAAACTTCGTTGCAGTGACGAACATGGTGCCCCAGATGATCCCATGCATTGAAACAATCATGATGTGTGCCGCGATTCCCCGGTATCCCTTCCTTGCAAGCATAAAGACGAGGAGCAGAATCACTTCCAGTGAGATGATCCCGAGTATGGTGAAGTCCAGGAGCTTTCTGCCCTGCACTGTCATGAAGAAAATAGCGAGCATCAGCATAAGCGGGGCGATGGCGCAGTAAATGATCACGATCGCCTTGATCTTCTGCTGCTCCGCAAGCTCACGGCTTTCGTAATCGCCGAAGAAGAAATGTTTCAACCGTTCCATGTGGAACCCCCGGTATTGGGAATAGCGCTCAGGCGCGGGCTCGGGGCCGGCGTGGGAGCGCGTCGTTTTCACGCAAACTCGTCTTTCCACGGCCAGAGGAACATGCCTCCCTCGACCGTGTGCACATCGCTGAACCCGGCGGCCTCCAGCATGCGCTGGGCCGAAAAGCCGCGCAGCCCCAGCAGGCACAGGCAGAGCACCTTTTTACCGCGCGGGATCTCTCCCATCCTCGCACGCAGCTCGTCGAGCGGTATGTTGATCACCCTGGGATCGTCGATCCTCGCCCGCCTGAACTCGTTGGCGGCGCGCACGTCCAGTATCATCACGTCATCGTCCTCATCGAGGAGCTTTTTGACCTCAATCGCCGTCACCGGTTTCATGGCGCCCATGCGGATGTTGCCGTCCACGTTGAGCGCGGTGATGAACACGTCGAGGGCGGAAGAGAACGGCGGTGCGTACGCCATGTCGAGGTGCGCGAGGTCGTCGATCGTCGCCTTCATGCGAATCGCGGTCGCGGCGACGTCGATCCTTCTTGCGACATCGCCCCGGCCGACGGCCTGAAGGCCAAGCAGCCTCCGGCTGGAATTGCCCACGACGAGCTTCAGCGCCATGATCTGGCTGTCCGGATAGTAGTGCGCCTTGTCGAAGCCGCAGACCGAAAAGGCCATCGCGTCAAGCCCCAGGCGCTTCGCCTGCGCTTCCGTGAGTCCGGTCGATCCCACATTGTACTCGAACGCCTTGCACACGAACGTGCCCTGCACGCCGGGGAAATTCGACCCGACGCCGCAGATGTTGTCTGCGATGACGCGGCCGTGCTTGTTCGCGGTGGATCCCAGGGGGAGGTAACACGGTGCGCCGGTGACAAGGTGAATGCTCTCCACGCAGTCGCCCCCGGCGTAGATGTCGGGATCGGAGGTCTGCATGGCGCTGTTCACCCTGAGCGCGGCCGTCGAGCCCGTCTCAAGCCCCGCTTCCCGCGCAAGCGCGGTGTCGGGGCGAAGCCCGGCGGCGATGATGACGAGATCGGCATCGTATGAGCGCGCGGCGGTCCTGACGGCCTTCACCGCGCCGCCTTCGCCTTCGATGGCGATCACGGATGCGTTGAACTCCGGCTCGATCATGTGTTCGTAGAGGTGTTCCCGGATGAGTGAGGCGATCTCGAAATCAAGCATGCCGGGGAAAAGCTGGCCTTCACGCTCCAGCATGGTCACGTCCCATTTGTTGAGGCCGAGCGCTTCGGCCGCCTCGACGCCGATGAAGCCGCCTCCGATGATCACCGCGCGGCCGCCGGGATTGCCTTTCACCCGCTGCGCGATTTCAGCCGCGTCCTCCATGGTGGTCATGTGAAACACCCCGTCGAGATCGCGGCCGGGGATGTCGGGGAAGGCGGGAAACGCGCCCGTCGCGAGCACGAGCGAGTCGTACCCGAAGAGCAGTTCAGCGCCTGTTTCAAGATTGCGCGCATGCACCTTTTTCTCCGCCCGGTCGATGCGCTCCGCCTTTGTGCGCGTGTACACGTCGATTCCCTTTACGTTCCTGAAGTATTCCGCGTCCCGCACAGTCCCGTACGTAGTTTTCAGGAGATCATCAAACAGTCGAACTTTGCCGGATATGTGGTAGGGAATGCCGCAGGCGGCGTAGGAGATATACGAGCCCGCGTCGATCATGGTGACCTGGCATTCCGGACTCAGCCGTTTGATGCGGGAGGCCGCCTTGGCGCCGCATGCCGACGCTCCGATGATGACTGCTCTCTTCCCGGTTGACATGAAAAAAACCTCTTGCAGCGCCTGGAGTAATGAGTAGCATTATAAAAAATGAATTAGATTCATTTTTAACCGATTAAATTATGATTCCCTGTTTGGCAAGAATAATTTTTGATACTTCAGCGGGGCTTTGCGTGAATTTACGGAAAATATGAGCCGCCATGTGGTCAATGTTGAATCTTTTTCGTCCCTGACGGCCTCTGGACTGTGCCTCCACCTTCGGTCTTCTCCGGGCAAGGGGGAGATGGGCGGATGTCAGAATGGGTATATGTATTCAGACGGATAATATACCTGACAGACACATTGAAGCGGATACCCGGAGTCTGTTCTCCACTCATAGCAATTTTTTGAAACGGTATAAAAAAATATTTACAAATAAAGCCTGTAATAATTCTCTTCTGGAAATACGAATTTTTTTTCAGGGGTTATTGTATGGCTGATAAAAGAATGGTCCACTATGATCTGGTCAGGATAATTGCGATTTTCGCTGTTATCGTTGTGCATACTTCGGGAACTTTTTATCGCGTTCTGGCTCCAATCACGTCTTTCAACTGGCAAATTTCCAACATTTATTCCACCGCGGGTAAATTTTCCATCTGCATATTCATCATGGTAAGCGGGCTGTTGTTTCTGAATCCGAAAAAAAACATCACAATCAAGTCCCTGTACCGGAAGAATATTTTAAGAATCGTGACCGCTTTTATTTTCTGGTCTGTGGCCTATGCCTTGTTCGGGCTGTATGTGAAGATCAAAATGAACGGTTTTTCAGCCGGCCAATTGCATGGTTTTTTCATCGATTTTGTGACCGGCAATTACCACATGTGGTTCTGCTACATGATTATCGGAATATATATGATTGTCCCGTTTTTGCGGCTGATCAGCAGCGATGAAAAACTTATGAAGTATTACATAATACTCAGTGTTATTTTCATGAGCACCATGCCTGTGGTTTTACTGCTCCCGAACGCCGTCTCAACACCGATAAACATTGTGGTTACACAGCTGAGGATGAACTTTGTACTGGGGTGGGTGGGCATCTTCATCCTCGGGTATTACCTCAGTTTCTGCACTATCACGAAAAAGGCTGAAACAATACTCTATATTCTGGGAATATTAGGCCTTATATTTACAATCGTTGTCAACGCGCTGATGTCTATAAGGAACAACCAGAGCTATGAACCATTATATGATTTAACCAATATTAATATCTTGCTGACGGCTATTGCGGTGTTTGTCTATTTCAGGCTGCATGTCTCGAAAGTGGAGTTCTCCGAGCGTACGAAAAAGCTGATCCTCATATTGTCGGAATGCTCGTTCGGGGTGTATTTTATCCATGTTTTTTTCATAATAATGTTCCAGCAGTACGGATTGGATAAGCTCCTGTACAATGCCGTGATTGCAGTCCCCGTGTTATCGGTGGCCGGATTTGTCTTCAGTACAATAGTAATTTACATTTTCAGAAAGATGCCCTTCGCCAGAGATTACTTGTCCTGAAAAAACCCATCCTCTTCCTGCCGCTGCGGTTTCTCCGGCGGCGGGGAAATTCAAGGCCTGCGCCATTTACATGGTGCGGGCCTTCATTTTGTCCCTCATCCACCGCTCGGTGATCTTCATAATCTCTCCGTAATGAGGGGCGATATTGTGCCCCATGTGCGGGAATATATACAGGGTGCTGTCGAATCCGCGTTCCTGCATTTTTTTATGCAGGTTTTCGCTCTGACGCCAGGGTATTATATCATCCATTTTTCCGCAGAAAAGGAGCACCGGTATGTC
>CAZPZJ010000276.1:2275-4100 GCA_964591055.1 uncultured Leptospiraceae bacterium | reverse complement strand
ATAATCACAGTTTCAGCGCAGGGAGGTGATGATGAAAGGGCATAGAGCAATGTGATAAAAGCAGGGGGAACCGCAATCGCGAGAAGAATCCTGGCGATGATTTCAATTCTAACAAGAGAGATGCCCCCGTCAGGGGAAGCGCAGAGGGACGCGGTTTTCACTAACGCCCGGGTAGTCATCGCCAGCAGGATAAAAACAGGTATTCCCTTCAGAAACGTCAAGGCGTATGATTCAAGCTCGTCAAATCCGGACGCAAATGCAAAGCAAGGCGCAAGAAGGGTCATGCAGGCAACCGGCAGCCCCCGGGCAAGGCGTTTCACGCTTCCGGGGATTCGAATGAGAGATGTAGACGGTCGGTGCTCATTACAGTGTTTCATCAGGTGTTTATATACCTTGATATTTCCCATTACAACAATTTTTCAAGTTCCCCCCTTGGTGATGCTTAAAACCGCAAGGTGCGGTCATCGTTTTGATTGGGGCAAAGCAGTTTCCGGTAAACTGGTTTTAAGAAACCGTATACGCAGGTTCACAATCTCAGGGCGCGTGCCAATTCTGACGGGAGGGCCCCATGTGCCGAAGCCGCTTGAAACGAAAAGGTGGGTGTTGCCGATTGTGCGGTAACCTCTGCTGGCATGAAACAGGGCGGTGGTCACATAATTGAAGGGCCACATCTGGCCGTGGTGCGTGTGGCCGGAAACCAGCACATCGATTCTGTCATCAACGCCGTTCCCCTTTCCCTGGGGCCGATGATCCATCATAATCACTGGTTTGCCGAAATCAACACCGCGCAGGACGCTCTCCAGCGGCGCGCGACGGGTCCCCAGCACCTGGAGAATGGCCCGGTCGTCTCTTCCCGCCAGGTAAAAGGCGTTGTCCATCAGAATTACTCTGTCCCGCAGCAGCGTAATCCCGTGCTCGGTAAGATATCGCTCCGCGTCATCGACTCCGCCGTAAAACTCATGGTTTCCGGTCACGGCGAACACTCCGAGTCGGGAACGAATCGTGCGCAGAATGTCGCCGTGGTTGTTTTTTATAACCGGAGCGATGTCCTCGTCAACAATATCTCCGGCGAGGAGCACAATGTCCGGCTGGAGCGCGTTGACCATTTCAACCATACTGGTCAATTTTGAATTGCTCACGATGGTTCCGAGATGGATATCCGTCACAAGCGCGATGTTGAGGCGATCAAGGGGCGTTCTCTTGCCCGGGATGTCGATGTCGACTGTTGTCACGGCGGGGCGATATGTGTTGATGTATCCGGTGAAAACAGCGAGAAAGGTGATACAGTATATCGCAGCAGTGGAATACATCCTGAATGATCCTGAATGCGAAGAAACATGCTGGCGGAAGGTGGAGCTGAATCCGGCCAGAAAACTGATGGTGTCGACCAGGAGAAATCCGAGGAAAAGATACACCATGAACGCGAGCCAGAAAGAGCCGATCCATATAAGCGCTGAGCTTGCTCGGCATACCGATGCTTTTTCAAGGAGCCTGCCGGCAATGTATGCAAAGGCGACACTGAAAAAAAAGAGAGAGTAAAGTGTCCTGCTGACGGAAGGACGGGGGAAAAGCTGCCAGCCTTTGAAAAAAATATATACGTTGATCAATGAATACAATGTGAGAAACACGGAAAAAAAGATGACGAACTGGGTGTTTTTCATCGCATTAACGTTTTTCGCCCGTATTTATATTGATGGTCAGAATTACTGATAGTTTACCACTAACGTGGAAATTATTCACAGTACAACAAGTATTTTTATTGAATAATCGTAAAACTGAAACAAGCTATAAACATGTGTGGATTCAAGAAACTGCTGTCATTCTG
>CAZPZJ010000276.1:0-2175 GCA_964591055.1 uncultured Leptospiraceae bacterium | reverse complement strand
TGTTTGCATGGTTTCTGCGGGAAAGGCAAAAAGCCCCTGTCGCAGAGTGGCATGAAATTGCCGGCAACCATGAATGGAGGGCGATCGGATACTACAGGCGAATGATCAACAGACGACTTCATTACGCGGTGGAAAAGGGAAACATCCTGATGCTTTTCATGTCCAACGAAAAGGCCGGTCGGCGAACATGGATCTCGGACGGCACCTTTTTATGGTGGAAGGAAAAAGTTGAAAACGCGGGAGACAGGATCATCATAACCGTAACACACGGCACTCTGGAAAACAACGGACTTCCGGCGTCACGCCTGGAGCGATTGACCATTATCGATTCGGGGCGTTTCATGAATGTGCTGAAACGGAGAAAAGTGGATATGTGGATTTCAGCCCATTCGCATTTCCCCGGATGGCTGCCTGGAATGCATGTGACAAATAACGCCGCAGGAGGAACGACATTTATCGACCTGGGCGCCATCAGGCAGGATATCCTGACCACCGTGGAATCCAGAATTATAATATTCCGCCCTGAATCGGCCATTGCTACTTTGCGGTACCGGGACCATGTGTACGGTGATTATTTTGATAAAGGCGGATACGCCATAAAGCTTTCCGCGCCGTTCAGGCGATGAAAGCGTTGGCAATTATTAAACTAAATTGCAATCCCACGCCCCTTACTGGAAGCGGGAGGTACAATTGTCCCTGTGGTTTAAATCGGCATCTGCGTTCGTGAAAAACGTGAAAAGAGTGAAGGCCCCGTCAGAAATCATCGCATATATAATAATCACTGTTATTGCAGGCGGTTGCCACCTGCCAAGGCTTAATGAATTCCGTGATTATCAGGATAATCCGGAAGGGTATCTTACCGTGTGGGCGCTGTCGGACATCCAGCCGAAAAATGCCGCACAGAGGCGCCAGTTTGAATCATCTGTCGCCGACACAAACGGACTCAGCCACGCGCCGCACATGGCGATCGTTGCGGGAGATATCGCCCACCACCGTCAATCAGGTCCCGACTTCAGATGGTATACCGACACCAAAAAAAAATCCAGAATACCGCACTGGTTTGAGATAGCCGGCAATCATGATATGAAAGATGAGCTGAATTACAGGAAGCTGATATCCTCAAGGCTTCACTATTCAGTCACTGTCGGCAACGCACTGTTTCTCTTCATGTCGGACGAGGACAGGTTCCCGGCCCAGAAGATATCAGATAGTACGTTCCTGTGGTGGAAGGACAAGGTGGAAAAAAATCAGGACAAAATCATTGTCACCGTTACCCACGCGTATCTTCGGGAAAGCCGTCTCATAGGTTCTTTCATCGAAAGCAGGAACATTGCCGGTTCTGAAAGGTTCGCCGAAGTGCTTCGTAAATACAGGGTCGATCTCTGGATATGCGGCCATACCCACATACCGAGCGTCATAAAAGGGAAATGGAACATTCCCGCTGAATTCAAAAACACACTTTTCATGAATGTTTCATCGATACGCGATGATCTTTTCATCGGCAGTGAATCCGCGTTTCTCATACTGGGCAAAGGGACTGACAGGGCGTTGATAAGGTACCGGAACCACACAAGCGGAAAGTTCATTCTGACAATGGAGCTGTGGCACTCGCTTTCAAGGAATTTCGAGTGGGACGGCTCGCCCCCGGCGGTGCAATACTAATCCATAGTCCTGTGAAGCGCGTCGACGGCCACAGAATGGGCCGGGCTCAGGAACTGGACGTTGAATGTAAATTCATCGCCTATCCATCTGTCCATCTGGCGGTTTATGATGCGCATGGGATCGATTATGAAGCAAAGAAAACCGCGCACTATTCCGGGACGCATGCTCCTCTCGATGTACAGGCCTGCCTGCCGGAGCGCCTCGCCCATAATCACTCCGCCCATGGGTGTGAAAATCTGGTCGTTGGTGGACACCTGCTCCCGGTATTCTCCGATGTACTCCCACATGGTGCTGCCAGCAAAGGCCCAGAGAAACGAACCGAAGTAACCGTAACCGTTGCTTCTCCCCGTCTGATAATAGATGATGCCGGCATAGATGTGGTAGAGCGTGTTCGTTCTGAAGTTATTGGTGTCCATACACCACCCGTCGGTGATTTTTCTTTTGAATCCCTCGCGATCGGGCTGGTATTCCCAGTCAACCATGTTTGCGTCCTTGTTGACGAAATAATTGATC
>CAZPZJ010000275.1:0-4115 GCA_964591055.1 uncultured Leptospiraceae bacterium | reverse complement strand
ACGATCGCGCCCTGCACTATTACTACGCCGAAAGCGCATACAAGCTGCTCGACTACAAAACCGCGACCGAGCAGTACCGCAGGCTGCTCGAGTTTCGCAATGACAAGTTCTTCATCACCCACCCGCGCAGCCTGATCCAGCACAAGCTCGACCTTGCGTCAAGGTTCGTCAATCAGTGACGCGCATGCACATCCCTCCGCGACGAGCCGGTTAAATGTAACATCATGTGCACTTCTCCAAAGTCCCGCTCAATCAGCGCGAAGGGGCGGTGCCATCACATGATTTTGCCGTCGACGTCGTCTATTTCGATGTCCTCCAGCACCTCGCGGAGCGTTTCCCGGTCGGCGCCGTGGGCCATGTTCTCGATTCCCATCGCCAGGGCGAACACCTTTTTCTTTACGAAGATGGGGCTTCCCGCGCGCAGGGCCAGCGCGATGGCGTCACTGGGCCTGCTGTCGATCTCGATCGTGTTTGAGCCCGAAACAAGCGTGATGAGGGCATGGTAGATGTTGTCCCTGAGATCGGTGACGCAGACCGACTTCACCTCGTACCCGAACTCATTGATCATGTTGAGCATGAGATCGTGCGAAAGGGGCCGAACCGGCTTTTTGCCTTCGATCTCGATTGCGATCAGGCTCGCTTCAAGCGGTGCGATGAGAATGGGAAGCACGTCACTGGTCAGCGGGTCCTGCAGGAGCACGACCGGCGTTCCCGTGTCCTTGTCGAGAAAGATGTTCACCAGTTTTACTTCGCACATCGACATCGCACATACCCCGCTGCGTTTTAATATACTACACCTTGCAGCGGGGTACAAGTATTTATTTCAGGCGCGCCCGACACCTCCCGCGATGGCGGAGAAAAACTCTCCCGCGGCATCGAGTCCGCCGTCCTTCAGTATCTCAATGATCCGCGTGCCGATGACAAATCCGTCAGCGTGATCGAGCGCGCGCCGCGCCGATTGGATGTCCGCGATGCCGAAGCCGAGCACCACCGGGACCGGAGAGCACTTCCGTGCGGCCCTGATTTTTTTCACCGTTGCCGCATCAAGGTCGAACCGCCCTCCCGTGATCCCGCGCATCGAGACGAAGTACAGAAATCCCTCCGCCCCCGGCCCAATCATCCCTATCTGCCCGATTGTCGTTTCCGGGCTGATGAAGCGCACGAACGACATCCCGTGACGGGCGAATGCTTTGATGAACCTTTCGCTTTCGGCGAACGGCACATCGGGAATGATGACGCCGTTGAAACCGGCACCGCTCGCCTTTTCCGCGAAATTCCCGATGCCCCGTGCGAACACCGTGTTGGCGTACGCCATCGCGTAGATTATTTTTCCGTCCAGCGCGCGCTCGCGTATCCTGCGCACCGAGCTGAGCACGTCGTCAAACGTGGTGTTTCGCGCGAGCACCGCCTCGGCGGCGTCGGTGATCACCGGCCCGTCGGCCGAAGGGTCCGAGAAGGGAATGCCGACCTCGAGAAAGTCGAAAAAATCAAGCCCCCTCACCGCCGCCTCGATGAATGTGTCCGGGTCGGGGTAATTCCCCATCAGATATAATCCGTTGTGTCCTTTCATAATCCCAGCTCCCGCTCTATGATGTTCATGTCCTTGTCGCCCCTGCCAGACAGGTTGACGAGCACGTGCCTGCCCCGGAACCTTTTCGCATTCGCGAGCACAAAGCCCAGGGCGTGGCTCGATTCCAGCGCGGGCAGAATCCCTTCCGTTTTCGTGAGACGCACGCACGCGTCCAGCGCCGCGCCATCGTCGCACAGGCCGTACTCGACGATCCTGCCGTCGCGGTAGTAGCCGTGCTCGGGCCCCACTGCCGGGTAGTCCAGGCCCGCGGACACCGAATGCACCGGCAGCACCTGGCAGTCGTCGTTCTGCAACAGGTAGGTGAGACTGCCCTGGAGGATGCCCGGCGTCCCGTACGCAAGCGATGCGCTGTGCTGCCCCGGCTCTGAAGACCTCCCGCCCGCCTCCACCCCGATGAGGCGCGTGCCCCCCCTGCGCACGAACTCCCGGAAGAGTCCCGCCGCGTTGCTGCCGCCGCCCACGCACGCCACGGCGAAATCGGGCAGCCTGCCGAAGCGCGCCTTCATCTGCCGGCGCGCCTCGACGCCCACCACGGACTGGAAATCCCGCACGATCATCGGGAACGGGTGTGCTCCCACAACCGAGCCCACCAGGTAATGCGTGTCCCTCACGCTGCGCGCCCAGTCCTTGATCGCCGCATTGATCGCGTCCTTGAGCGTCCTACCGCCGCGATCGACCGGCACCACCTCCGTTCCCAGCAGCTTCATCCTCCTGACATTGGGGGCCTGCCGCTCAACGTCAAGGCTCCCCATATAGACGGTGCAGCGCATCCCCATAAGCGCCGCGACGGTCGCGGTGGCCACCCCGTGCTGGCCGGCGCCGGTCTCGGCGATGATGCGCTTCTTGCCCATAAAGCGCGCCAGCAGTATCTGCCCCAGCGTGTTGTTGAGCTTGTGCGCACCGGTGTGCAGAAGGTCCTCCCTCTTCAGGTAGATTTTAATGCCGCTCTCCGCCGAAAGCCGTTTCGCGAAATACAGCGGCGTCGGTCGTCCCGCGTAATGCTTTAAAAGGTCATTGAGCTCCCGCTTCATTTCAGAGCTTTTTCGAAACGCGCGGTAGGCTTTTTCAATCTCAACGTGCGCGTTGTAGAGCGTCTCGGCGACAAAGCGCCCCCCGAGCGCTCCGAAGTAACCGTTCTTATCCGGCAGCTGTTTCATGGCGTGACGCCTCCTGTATGATTGTCATGAGCCGTTCCATCTTCGATTCTGATTTCACTCCCGGCGCGTCCTCGATGCCGGAAGACACGTCTATGCCCCACGGGGCGAATTCGGCGAGCAGCGACGCCGCGTTGTGCGCGCCTATGCCCCCCGCCACAATCACATTCTCGCGCAGGGAAAGCGCGCGCAGCGCTTCCCCGGGCAGCGCCCGCCCGGCGCCGCCGAACGCGCACGGGCTCCACGCGTCGACGAGCGCGTAACCGCCGGGACCGGGCGATTGCACCCGTGCCGCGTCGTTTGCGTCTTTCACCCTGTACGCGCGGATCACGGGGAGAACGCCTCCCATCGCGGCGGCAAGCGCGGGATCGTAGAGCTGAAGCATGTCAAGCCCGGCAACCTCGGCGGCGCGCAAAACATCGTCAGGTCCTGCATCGACGAATACGCCCACCCTCATGACGCCGCTTCCGTCAAGCGCGGATCCGATATCCCGTGCGCGCTTCGGCTCGACAAATCGCGGGGAGGGCGGATGAAACACGAACCCTATCGCCGACACCGGCAGCCGGGCGGCCGCCTCGACGTCCACGGCGCGGGTGAATCCGCAGAATTTAACAAACACGCGACACCTCCCTGATGAATCCTTCCGGGTCGCGTGATTCCATGAGCGCGCTTCCCACGAGAAAGAGCCCCGCCCCCGTCTCCCGCGCCATGCGGCGCACGTCGTCCGGGGATTGCATGCCGCTCGCGATGAGGATCTCCACTGACGGCGGGATGGCGCGCACGGCGGCGAACGCCTCCTCGCGGTCGATCGCGAGCGTTGCGAGGTTTCTCGTGTTGACGAGCAGCCTCCCGGGACCGAGCTCGAGCACGGCGTCGAGCTCATGGCGGCTGTGGATCTCCACCAGCGGCTCCATCGAGCAGGCGAGCGTGTGACGGTACAGCCGTGAAAGCCTTTGCGGCGAGAGGCAGCGCGCGATCAAAAGCGCCAGGTCGGCCCCGCACAGCGCGGCAAGCTCGATCTGCTCCTCGAAATACACAAACTCCTTGCACAGCACCGGCGCGTCAACGGCGCAAGCGACGTTTCGGAGATCATCATAGCTTCCGCCAAAATGAACTTTATCAGTCAGCACGCTCACCGCGACCGCCCCCCCGTTCCTGTAGCGGACAGCCTGTGTGACAGCGTCCACATCGCGGATCGTTCCGCGCGACGGCGACGATCGCTTCACCTCGGCGATGACCGACACTCCTCCGGGACTCTCCAGACAGTACCGCTTTCTTATGCGGGAGGGCTGGATCGAGAGGGCCCGCTTTACTCCGGCGAGCTCTTCAATTTTCGCCAGCTCCATGTTCGCAAGGCTGAACCTACCCGG
>CAZPZJ010000274.1:0-4120 GCA_964591055.1 uncultured Leptospiraceae bacterium | reverse complement strand
CCATCGCGGAGCTCCTCGGGGAAACCGTCAACTTTTCGCTCCGCGGATCGAAATCCATATGCGTCCTGAATATCGACGATGACATCTGGCCCGCCATGATCGACGAGGGCCAGATCAACCAGGTATTTCACAATCTGGTGATCAACGCCGACCAGGCAATGCCTGACGGCGGCATCATCACCATTCACGCCGGTAACTTTGTTGTTGAAGGCCAGGAGCTTGATCCTCTCAAGCCCGGCCGCTATGTCCGCATATCCGTCGCCGACCAGGGCACCGGCATTACACACGACCACTTTCAGAAGGTTTTCGATCCGTATTTCACGACCAAAGAGAAGGGAACAGGCCTCGGCCTGGCGATTGTCTACTCAATTATTAAAAAGCATAAAGGCCACATAGACCTGTCATCACAGCACGGGAAGGGCACCACGTTTGTCGTATACCTTCCGGCGTCAGACCAGCCCGTATCCGCTTCTGACGTGCAGGCGCAGTCAGTAGCGGAAGGAAGCGGTAAAATCCTTGTAATGGATGACATGCCTGAAATCCGTGAAACCGTGCAATTGATGCTCGGCCATCTCGGATACGAGGTGTCTACGGCGGCTGACGGCCGCGAGGCCGTGGACTGTTACACGAAAGCCCTTGAGGACAATGATCCCTTTGACCTCGTTATCATGGATTTGACTGTCCCGGGGAAAATGGGCGGCCTGGAGGCGCTCAGGCTCCTTCAGGAAATTGACCCTAATGTGCGCGCAATCGTGTCCAGCGGTTATTCCAACGATCCGGTTCTTTCGGACTACAGGCGCTATGGATTCAGGGGCGCCGTCATCAAGCCATACCGTCTCAACGATCTTGTGAAGTCGCTTCGCGACGCCATGTCCCGCGACAGATGATCTCAGCCCCTCTTTAACATCACCGCTGAGCTCACATGCCGTATGGCCGGCGTGAGCATCGAAAGCCCGATCACAATCGCCCAGTGTTTCCATGAATAGAACGGCGCCGTGTTGAAGAGAACATTGAGCGCGGGCACGTACACAATCGCTGCAATCATCAACGCTGTCAGGAAAAAGAAAATCTTGAGAAGCCTGTTGGGCCCTAAAATCTTCTCTTTAAGCGATCCGTCGCGGATAACAAACGCGTAAAGCTGCGGGGAGAGGAGCGTTATGACGAATGCGCCCGTACGGGCCAGAGTGTTGTCCCCGCCGTACATGTGATAGAGCAGTATAAATCCCAGGCTGATTATCGCTCCGAAGATGATCCCGTCGAGGAAAATGATGACCCGGTCGCTTTTTGAAAGGATGTTTTCAGCGATTGTGGAAGGTTTCCTGCGCATGATGCGGTCGTCCGAAGGATCGGTGCTCAGCGCGACGCTGGGAAGCGATTCCATGATCACGTTTGACCACAGAATCTGGATTGCGGTCAGCGGGATCGCGTATCCAAGCGCGGGAGTGACAAGCACGGTGACGACCTTCCCGATGTTGTTAGTAATGAGATAGCGCACCAGCTTTTTAATGTTGTGGTACACGGTGCGCCCTTCCTTTATGGATTTGACGATCGTGGCGAAATTGTCGTCGGTGAGAATGATGTCCGCCGCCTCCTGCGACACCTGTGTGCCGGCCCTTCCCATCGCGATACCGACGTCCGCCTGCTTGAGGGCCGGAGCGTCGTTGACCCCGTCACCGGTCATTGCGACGGTATGTCCCAGTGAGCGCAGCTTCTTCACGATGTTCAGCTTGTCGAACGGTGAAACGCGCGAATACACACGTGTTTCTTCGATACGTCGTTCCAGCTCGTCCTCCGACAGCTTTTCAAGTTCCCGTCCCTCCATCACCTGCGAAGGATCCCCGGCGATCCCCACGTGATTCGCGATTGAAAAGCCCGTTTTTTTGCTGTCACCGGTGATCATCACCACCCGGATGTTGGCCGATTTGGTGTCTTCGATGGTCTGCGCCACTTCGTCACGCGGCGGGTCGTAGATGACGGCGCATCCGAGGAAGACGCCGCCTTTGAGCGAGGCCATTGAAAGGGCGGCCGCCCTGTTTTCCGGCTCGCGGCGCATGAATGCGATCAGCCTGTACCCCTTTTCGGATGCGCCAGAAAGCGATTCCAGCACCTGCGATCGTACGCGCGCCGACAGGGGCTTCAGCTTCCCTTCCTGGTACATCCTGCCGCAAAGTTCAATAATGCGCTCCGGGGCTCCCTTCGCCAGTATCTCCCTGCGGTTTCCATATTCTACAAGCGCCGCGGAGATCATCGTTTCCGATGAAAATGGAATGCTTTGGATCACCCGGTAATCCTTGAAATGCGCCGGTTTGAATCCCGCAAGAATGGCCGCCTTGATGAGCGCCACCTCGGTGGGGTCCCCCATCTCACGAACGACGTTACCGTCCTCCTCGACGACTTCTGCGGTGGAGCATTTCAGCGATATCAGGGAGATGGCGTTCACTATGTCGGTTTCCCCCTCCGAAAGCATTTTAAACAGGTCCGCGACGGTATGAAAACGCGATCCTATAAAAAATTCACGCACCGTCATGTTGTGCTGTGTGAGAGTGCCTGTCTTGTCGGTGCAGATGTAGTCCACGTTGCCCAGCGTCTCAACCGATGAGAGCTTTTTGATGATCACGGAATTTCTGGCCAGGCGCTCAACCGCGAGCGAGAGCGCGATGGTGATGGACGCCGGGAGCCCCTCCGGGAACACCGCGACCATTATGCTGATCGCGATTATAATCGACTGGTTGACCGGCAGGGTGCGAAGGAGCGAAATGGACAGCACCGCCACCGCAGATACGATGGCGATCGTTACGAGAAACTTGATCTCGCGCCCGAGTTTCTGCTGGAGCGGCGTCTTTTCCTCTTCTGCCTGCTGGATGTCGCGCGCGATTTTCCCCATTTCCGTGGAGTCGCCGGTTTTTATAACAATCGCCCTGCCGTTGCCCTTGAGCACTTTGCTGCCGGAAAAAAGAATGTTCGCCATCTCGTAAAACCGCAGGTCCGTCGCCTTGATCGGCCTGAAGTGCTTTGATATCGGTTCGCTTTCCCCCGTCAGGTGCGCTTCGTCAATCAGGCAGTCATGCGTCTCTATGAGCCTGGCGTCCGCGGGTATCATGTCGCCCGATTCGAAGACGATAATATCGCCCGGCACAATGAACCTCGAAGCGATAACTTCGTTCACCCCCCCCCTCATCACCCTGAACTGCGGGGCGAGCATTTTTTTCAGCTCTTCCACCGCTTTTTCAGCTTTTGCGTCCTGCAGCATGCCTATGATGGTGTTGATGAACACGACTCCGAGAATTGCCAGACCTTCAATGTAATCATCGATGAAAAATGAAAAAACCGATGCTATCACAAGAATGAAAACCATGGGGTCGATGAGATACCCCATAAGTTTCTGAAGGAATGTTTTCCTCGGGACCCCTGAAATTTCATTTGTTCCGTATTGTTCGAAAAGCGAATCCGCCTGCTCCTGCGTCAGGCCATTTTTCGATGAGCCAAGCTCTGAGATCGCCTGCTCCGGTTTCGCCGTATAGAAGAACTCAAGCTGGTGTGATTGTGTATTCATCTGTTTTCCGATTTTCCTTATATCGAATCCGCAATATCTCACAGCAAAATCGCGTTGTCAATACAAATTGGCTTCCAGGTCGATTGTATTCATGTGACACCGCAATCGAAATATATGTTGCAAAATAATACGTTGCGACACTAAATCGAAATAACGATTATATTATTTTCTCAAATGGATACCCGGCTATGAAAATCGCCGTATCGGGCAAGGGAGGCGTCGGTAAATCTACTGTCGCGGCCGCACTTGGCATGCTGTTTTCACGTCGCGGGTATTCCGTGCTCATGGTGGACGCTGATCCTGACGCCAACCTTGCGGCCGCGCTGGGAATTCCCGCCGTCCGTCGCGGTGAGATCGTCACCATCGCCAGGGAGAGCGCGCTCATCGAGGAGCGGACCGGCGCAAGACCGGGCGACTTCGGCTCTATGTTCCGGATGAACCCGGAGGTCTCTGACATCGCCGGTCGGTTCGCATTTCACTGGGACAGCCTGTCCCTTCTTGTGCTCGGTGCTATCGAACGCGGGGGAAGCGGCTGCGCCTGCGCTGCGAGCTCGCTTGTGCGCTCGC
>CAZPZJ010000273.1:2476-4123 GCA_964591055.1 uncultured Leptospiraceae bacterium | reverse complement strand
GCAATGAACCGGATGATTGCCGCCGCGATTGCAGCTGTTTTACTGGGCTCCATTGGATGCTCAAAAGCCCCGGAAACCACGCAATCGCCGCTGAAGGTAGCCACATCGATCGCCCCGATCGCCGACATCACCGCCTCGATCGCCGGAACGGGGGCCGAGGTGTTCAACGTCGTGCCGCCGGGGGCCAATCCCCACACGTACGAACCCGCGCCATCCGCGGTAAAAGCCATCCAGTCGGCCGACATTTTCATCGGCGTCCATCCCGAGTTCGACGGATGGGTGAGGCGCTTCCTCCGTCCCGGCGCGCGGTCGGTGTTTATCGCCAGTGACTCGCACGCGAATCCCCACGTATGGCTCAGCCTGAAAAAGGCGCTGGGCATCGCCCATACCGCCGCCGCCATGCTCTCAATGGCCGATCCCGCCCGCGAGGCGGTGTACAACGCGAACCTGCAAAAATTCCATTCGGAAATCAGCGCGCTCGACCGCGAAACCGCCTCGCTCTTCCACAATGTAAAAAATCCGCGCTTCATACAGTGGCACGCGTCCTGGGACTATTTCGCCGCCGACTACGGGCTCATCGTCGCCGCCACGCTCCAGTCCGGCCACGGCGACGACTCCTCGATTAAAAGCTTTTCCGACACGGTGCGGCTGGCGAAAGAGCACAACATCACCGCGGTCGTCGTCGATCTCAACATCAAAAGCAGGGCGGTCGAATCGCTGGTCCGCGAAATCGGGGGAGTCGAGGTGCGGCTGTATGGCACGGGAGACCCTTCAAATCCCCGGACGGCGCGCTACGCCGACATGATGCGCTTCAACGCCCGCGCGCTGGCGGACGCGCTGAAGCGGCAGGTTGAAACCCGATGAGTGAAAAGACGGGCGCGATCGGGCTTTCGAGTGTGTGGGTCGGCTACAACGGCGCGCCGGTACTCGAAGACATCACCTTCAGCATTGAGGAGCGCGAGATCATCTCGATCGTCGGGCCCAACGGCAGCGGCAAGACCACACTCCTTCGCTGCATCATGGGATTCATGAAACCCGACAGGGGCGCCATCACCGTGTTCGGGAAAAGCCCGGACCAGGTCCGCGACTCGGGTGTGTTCGGCTACCTTCCCCAGGGAGGACGGCACGACCGCTCGTTTCCGGTGAGCGCCTTCGACGTGGTTGCGATGGCCCGCTATTCCCGGAAGGGCCTTTTCGAGCGCCTCTCGGACGCCGACCGCCGCGCAATCATGGACTCGCTTCGCCGCGTGGAGATGGACCCGTTCGTCGACCGGCCGTTCGGGATGCTTTCAGGCGGCCAGCAGCAGCGGGTGCTCATCGCACGAGCCCTCGCCGGAAGGCCGCGTATACTGATGCTCGACGAGCCCTCTACGGGCCTCGACGCCGTGGCGCAGGACAATTTCTACCAGCTGCTGCGCGAACTGCGCGACAGCGAGGCGCTGACCATCGTCATGGTGTCGCACGACATCGGGGCGGTGTCGAGCGTGGTGGACCGCGTGGCCTGCATTAAAACGCGCATCCATTTCCACGGCGCGCCGCACGAGTGCGATCCCGAGGGCGCGCTCGCGAAAACCTTCGGCAAAAACATCTACGTGATCAACCACGACAAAAACTGCGCAACCTGCGGGAAACACAAATGACCGAGCT
>CAZPZJ010000273.1:0-2376 GCA_964591055.1 uncultured Leptospiraceae bacterium | reverse complement strand
TACGACACGGGCATCGGCATCTTCTTTTCGTTCTCGATGGCGCTCGGCGCGCTGCTGATCGCGATGAGGCGGGAGTTCACCTTCGACCTGATGGGATATTTGTTCGGTAACATACTCGGCGTCACCGCCGCCGACATCCTTACGGGCGCGCTCTGCCTTGCGCTCTTCATCCCGTTCATCGCCATGTTTCTCCACCGCATCCTCTTCCTGGCGTTCGACGAGGAGGTCGCCGCGGTGAGCGGCGTGCGCACCGAAATCCTCGACTCGGCGCTGCTGGTCTTTCTCGCCGCTATCATCGTGGTCAGTATCAAGATCGTCGGCATCATACTGGTGTCGGCGCTGGTGGTGCTGCCGGCGAGCTTCGGGCTTCTGATCTCCACCGACTTCAGGAAGGTCCTGGCCTGGGGATGCGCGTACTCGGTCGCGATCATGACCGGCGGACTTTTCCTCTCTTACGTGCTTGACACGCCGGCCGGAGCGACCATAGTGACCGCCGGGACGCTGGTGTATTTTACCGGGCTCGCGCTTGTAAAAATCCGGTCGAACTAAGCAGAAATTCTTCGCGTCCCCGCGAACCGGGAACGCGCACCTGATACTGCAATCCGGCATGCCGGCAAGGAGATAAACCGTGGACATCTACAGGATAAAGGGCGGCAGAAAACTCAATGGCGAGGTGGCCGTGTCCGGCGCCAAGAACGCGGCGCTCCCCATCATCGTGGCGAGCCTCCTGGCCGAGGGCGAGACCGTGCTGAAAAACGTGCCCGACCTGATGGACATCCACACGATCGTCAAACTGATCGAATGCCTGGGCGCGGCAACCTCGTTCGATACCGCGAAGAACACGCTTGCGATCCGCGTGAACTCTCTCAAGAACGCGCAGGCCCCCTACGACCTGGTCAAGACCATGCGCGCCTCGGTGTACGTGATGGGCCCGCTGCTCGCGCGGCTGGGCGAGGCGGACGTGTCGCTTCCCGGCGGCTGCGCAATCGGCGAGCGGCCGGTGGACATCCACCTGGACGGGTTCGCCTCGATGGGAGCGTCAATCGACATCGAGCACGGCTACATCAAGGCGCGGGCGAAGCGGCTCAGGGGCGCGCGCTACGGAATGCGCAAGGTGTCGGTGGGCGCGACGGCCAACCTCCTGATGGGGGCGGTGCTCGCGGAAGGTGAAACCATCCTTGAAAACTGCGCCATGGAGCCGGACGTGGTGGACCTTGGCAATTTCCTGGCCGCGATGGGTGCGCAAATCCAGGGACTGGGCACCGAGAGCATCCGCGTGCAGGGAGTGAAAAAACTCTCCCCCGTCACCTACACCGTGATGCCCGACCGCATCGAGGCCGGCACCTATCTCATCGCCGGCGCGATCACGCGGGGGAATCTCACCATCACCCGTGCTGTCCCCGACCACGTTCGCGCGCTGATCACCACGCTTGGCGAGATGGGGTTCGCCATCGAGGAGTCGAAAAGCTCGGTATCGATACGACCGTCGAGAAAGCTCGCCGGGAGCGCCGTCAAAACGCTGCCCTATCCCGGCTTTCCCACCGACCTGCAGGCGCCCATCATGTCGCTGATGTGCACCGTGCCGGGCATCAGCGTGATCACCGAGACCATCTTCGAGAACCGCTTCACGCACGCCGCCGAGCTGCGCCGCATGGGGGCCGACATCGCCATCGAGGGCAACATCGCCATCGTCAGGGGCGGGAAAAAGCTCTCGGCCGCTCCGGTGATGATGTCGGACCTGCGCGCCGGCGCCTCCCTGGTGCTGGCGGCGCTCGCGGCGAAGGGGGAGACGGAAATCCGCCGCATTTACCATTCCGACCGCGGCTACGAAAAATTATCGGAAAAGTTATCAAGCCTGGGAGCCGATATTATGAGGGTGAAGGGAGGAAAACTCTGATATGCTCCGAGGAATCTACACCGGCGCCGCAGGCATGATCGCGCAGGAGGCGAGGATGGACGTGATCTCCAACAACCTCGCCAACGCCGACCAGACCGGCTTCAAGCGCGACACCACCATCTTCAAGGCCTTCCCCGACATGCTGATACGGCGCGCCAACGACGACGGCGTGGGCATCGTCCCCACGGGCTCGTACGACACCATGCCCATCGTGGGCAGGCTCGGCACCGGCGTCGAGGTCAACGAGGTGTACACCCAGTTCGACCAGGGATCGCTGCAGCGCACCGAAAACAGCCTTGACTTCGCGCTCGAGGGACGCGGCTTTTTCGTGGTCATGACCGAGCGCGGCGAGCGCTACACGCGCAACGGCTCGTTCACCATCAACCAGGACGGCACCCTCATGACGCACAACGGCTACCCGGTGATGGGGGAGAACGGCGTCATCCGCGTGCAGCAGAACAACTTCATCGTCAACGAGC
>CAZPZJ010000272.1:0-4127 GCA_964591055.1 uncultured Leptospiraceae bacterium | reverse complement strand
TTGGCGTCCCTCGCGGCCATGGACTCGAAAAGCTCCCTGTCCCGGTCGCTGCCCGGCGCATACAGGTTGGTGCGCACCGACGAGATTATCCAGGCGTCCTTTTCAAGCTCGCGGTAATCGCCCACGATCTGGCGCTCGATCACGGTCTTCTGGCTGGTGATGTGGATGTCGGGCGGCGCCACTTCTATGCAGCTCGGGATAGCGCGCGCCGAGCAGGAGGCCGTCAGGGCCGCCGCGAACGCGATCAGTATCATCATATAATGTCTCATGGCAGTTACTCCTCCCTGACTTTGCTCAAGAATTCCTGGACCGGAATGCGGTCGTACTTCACCTTCTCGTCCTTGATGCCGAAAAGGTAGCCGATCCCGCCCCTCGCGAGGGTGACCGTGGTATACATCAGTCCCTTGTCCAGCCTGAAATCGAACCCCTTGATCCTCATGGAATTGTCCATGGCGAACTGGCCGATCGCGCCCAGCTTGGACTGGCCCTGCTCCTCGCTCAACCCCTTCATCAGGCGATTGCCGAACTTTCTTCCGATCCGGTAGATGTTGATGTTTCCCGTCACGTCAAGCTCCTTCGAGAAGTCGGGTCCTTTGCCGATGACGCCCCTGCCCACGAAGTTGGCGTTGAGCGAGAGCTCGGCGTCCCGGGCCTTCTTCGCCGGATCGACCTCGTCGAGCAGCCCCACGTCCACGTTGGTGATGTCAAGCAGCATCTTGTACTCCATGTTCTTCGGCTTCATGTCCATGAGGTTGAAGAGGATATTGCGGCCGTAAAGCCCTCCGCCAAGCACGTAGGCCCTGAGCTTCTCGATCTCGAAGGTGTTGTTGCGGAAGAACATCGTCGCCGCGAAATCGCGCATGTACTCGAAGGGGATGTCGCGCGCCGGGTGCTTCGCCTTGATGGATCGGATGGTGAAGTTCTCCTTTTCCATGAAGTACTGGTTGGCGATGAGGGACACCCTGTCGACCAGGATGCGCGACTCGCCCATCCTCGGCGTGAAGTAGTACTCGAACGGGAAGTCCATGTTGAACCCCTCGATCGACATCTTCGAGGGGGGATTTTTCACGTTGAGGTCCGATATCCTGACCGCCCCGAACGCCCGCCCCTTCTTCATGTCGCCCCGCACCGTGGCCGAGATGTTTACCCTGCCGGAGAGGTTCCAGTCGCCGTAGACGGGCTGCATCTTCGCCTGCTCCATTCTGACGCCGACGGAAAGGTCGGTGCCCGGTCCGGGCGCGTTGTCCATGTCAAGCACGCCCTTCGCGGTGACGGCGAGGTTCTTCTCGCGGCTGCCGAGATGGAACGCATTGAGGTACAGCTTCTTTCTCCGCTCGTTCTGCTCCATGTTGAGCGCCATTGAAAGGTCGTTCACATTGAAGTCCGGCACTTTCACCAGCATGTCGAGCACCGCCTTGAGCGCGTCGCGCCCCTTGTCGAAGCTTAGGTTCATGCTGACGGTGACGGGCTTTTTCAGCGGCACGCCCTCCAGGCTCTTCTGGAACTTGCCGGGGAGCATTCCCATGAGCGGCCGCTTGCTGAACTCAAGCCGCCGGATTGCGATGTTGCCCGACTGCCCCGGGCGCAGCAGCACTTTGCCGTCGAGCGCGAGCTCGAGCGCGCTTCGCCGGGACACCGGGTTGTAGAATTTCATGGTCACGCTGTTCAGGTACACGCGCTCGAATCCGTTGAACGCCGCCACGCTCGCGTCGAAATCGAGGCCGTTGTCGCCCGAACGGCTGCGCTCCAGCACATACTGGAGGTGCGGCATGCGAAGCCCCGCCATGATGTTCATGTCTTCGCCGCGCTTCAGCACCCTGTAGGCGAGCGTGAGCGAGGGAATGGCCGCCTCGACGCCCGGCTGCCTGAAGAGGATGCGCCGCAGATTCACCTCGCCGTTGACATCGATGTCTTTGGGATCGCCGCTCACCGTGAGCGGGAAAAGCGAGACAGAGCCGCCGAAGCGCATGGAGCCATCGCCGGTGAGCTGCCGGTAGTACGGGTAGAGATCGTCCAGGCTGATGTCGCTTTCGGTCATGCGAATGTTGAAGCGCTGGTGTTTTGTCACATCCCTCACCTCGCCGGCGAGGTTGAAAAGTTTGCGGTTCAGAAACGACACGCCGAGATGGTTGAGCTTCAGGTAGTCGGTGAGAGGCTCGTAGCGCATATCGTAGGACACCATGAAGTTGAGCGGCGCGAGGTGCCGGTTGCGGAAGCGCACCGGTGTGCGGTAAGTGCCGAATTTGAACGCGCTTTCAAAATGCGGCGCGCTTCCCCGGTTTTTGTTGAAGATGAGCCTCCACGTCAGCACCAGCGGCGGGCTGACCTCGGCCTCACGCGAGTAAAACGACACGTTCATCTCCTCGCGCGGGTTGAGCGTGATCTCCATCTTCTCGAGTATGGTCACGGCGTTGAGCGATTTCGGAATGCGCTTGAACGGCGGTATCCTTATGTCGACGCCGAAGGTGAGCCCCTCGAGCGACGAGCGCATGGCGCTCCCGTTGACATAGACGCGGAGGTCGTCGAGGATGAAGCGGAACAGAAGCTCCACCGAGATCGGGAGCCTGATCTCGTCGGTGGGCGGCGAGGGCTCTTCCGGCGCCTCCTCGGGCTCGGGCGGTTTCGGCTTGCCGGGCTTCATCAGCTTCGCGACGTTCCACACGCCCCCCCTCTCGGTGAGGTACACGCGCGGTTTGTAGATGCCGATCTCGCTGACGCGCACGTTGCCGATCAGCATGGGAAAGAGCCCGTATCGCATCACCAGCTTTTCCATTTCGAGGAACGTGGTGTTTCCGAATTCCTCCCCGTTGCGGATCAGGATGTTGTCGAACTGGAATCCCCGCCACAGGCTGAAGTCGCGCACGTTGAGGGATATCGTCCCGTTGGATTGGCTGTTGAACGAGGAGATGATCAGCCGCTCCGTGCGCTGCGGCGTCAGGTAGAAGCTGAGTCCCGTCAGGAAAAGCGCGACGAGGGCGATCACGCAGAGCGGCGTCCACACGAAGAGCGCCTTGACGGTTTTCACCGCGATACGGCGGGCCGGTGATTTTCCTGACGCCGCGGGCGGCGAGGCGCGCTCTTCCCTGCGCGGCTGCGCCGGTGCGGAAGGGTCCTCCTCTCCCCGCGCGGGTGCGGACGGGATTTCATCCCGGGAATCGCTTTTTTTCTTCCCGGAGCGCGTGCTTTTTTTTCTGATCACCATGGTTTTCGCTCACACACAATATATCGCGGCAACGCGGCCATCCCGGCGCAGGCTGGTTTTCACCGGAAGCGGGCGTTCACGGCGGTGCAGAGTATTGTACTTCAATCGGCATCGAATACAAGCACTTTTTTAGCGCCTTCCCGCCCGTCGCCGCAGCCGATTTTCGCAAAGAAGCGGTCAATCGTGCGGAGCGCATCCCTGAACCAGTCGATGCAGCGCGGGGCAAAGCGCAGGGTAAAACCCGTGGCGAGGTCCGTGACCGCGGCGATAACAAGCGCGATCGCGCCGAGCGTATAATAGAAGAAATAGATGAGATATTTGAACGCGCACAGGGAGGGAGCGCCGGAAGCCGGCTGTTTGGCGCGCGTTTCATTGTCCTGCGGGCCCGCGGCGGCCATGCATACCGCAGGCGCGCACTGTGCGCATGTTTCCCGCGCCGGGTATGCGCTCAGGCAGAGCAGGTAAAGCGACAGCAGCAGGGCGATCATTCTCCCTCCGCCCGCGTTCCATCCCGGCGGAAAGTGTCGCCCGCGCGGTTTCACCGCCCGGATCCTTCCGTGATTTCCGCGATCGCGTCCCTGAGATAGTCGATCAGGTCCGTCGCCTTCATGCTCTCAAGCCCGCTCTCCCGCGTGAAGAGGTCGGCCGCGAGCCCGTGCAGGAAGGCGCCCGACGCCGCGGCGTCGAGTGGAGCGGCTCCTTTCACGAGCAGCGACGCGATGACGCCCGCAAGCACGTCGCCCGAACCCGCGGTGGAGAGCGCGGGATTTCCTGAAGTGTTGATCGCGATCCGATCGCCGTTTGACGCGATCGAGGCGGGCCCCTTGAGGAGCGCGATCGCGCCCGTGCGGCGCGCAAGCTCCCTGGCCGCAGCCGGGCGGTTTTGTTTGATCTCATCGGAGGGAACGCCGAGCAGGCGCGACGC
>CAZPZJ010000271.1:0-4156 GCA_964591055.1 uncultured Leptospiraceae bacterium | reverse complement strand
CTTTTCGTGATTGTGGCCTATGGGAAGATCATCCCGGCGTCCGTGTTCAACATGCCGCGCTACAGCACCATCAATCTCCACCCCTCGCTTTTGCCCAGATACCGGGGCGCGGCGCCGGTGGAGTGGGCGCTCATCAACGGCGAGCACGAGACGGGAATCTCGGTGCAGAAGATCAACGAGCGACTTGACGCGGGCGACGTGCTGGCGCAGGAGACGATCCCGCTCGATCGGCGCATGACCGCGGGAGACCTGTACGATATCGTGCTTCCGAGGGGCGCGGCCCTCCTTGCCGAGACGATTCGGGCGATCGGGGAGGGACGCGCCGTCGCCCGGCCCCAGGACGAGCGTGACGCGACATACTGCGGCAAGATCGACCGCGACACGGCGCACATCGACTGGAGACGGAGCGCAGGCGACATCCACAACCTGGTGCGCGGCCTCAATCCGAAGCCGGTTGCGTGGACGACGTTTCGCGGGAAAAATATGAAGATATGGAAGACCGCGCCATGCCCCGACGTCGCCGATCCGAAGCCTTCCGCCGGAGAACTTGCGGTATTTCAGAAGAAGCGTCTTCTTGCGGGCACCGGCGAGGGGGCGCTTGAAATCCTCCAGATACAGCCGGAGACAAAAAAGGTCATGGACGGCCTCTCCTTCATCAACGGGTACCGCCCCGCCGCGGGCGAAGGATTTGAGTAAATCGCCTGTTGACAGGTGCCCCTCCGCTGTGTATTATCGGTATGATATTATGGCGTATCGAACAAGAGGCATTGTATGAAACAGGATGATGTTCGAATTCTCAATACGTTTGCCGAAATGATAAGAAAGCGTTTCCCGGACGCTGGAATATGGGCCTTCGGATCGCGCGTGAGGGGTGACTCTGATGATTCATCAGATCTGGATGTGTGCGTGGTTCTGGATGTTTTGAATGAACAACTCGACAGGCAGGTGATGGAAATCGCCTGGGAAGTGAGCTTCGAAAACAGCATTGTCATCTCAACAATGACGTTTTCCCGTAAAGAGTTTGAACAGGGAACAGTATCACACAGCTCTTTTGTCCGATCGGTGAAGAAGTATGGTATTGCAGCATGAATGAGGCCCTGCGCGAACTGATGGCGAAAAAGAACGCGCCAATGAGGTAGTGCACAATGCGTGTGAATTTGTACGGGAGATGCGTCAATTTTTAATTGAAAAATGAATAATGGTGCCCTCCCCCTGAAGGCGCGGAAACGTTTCCGCGCCTTCAGGGGGGCATAATCTCGTCTTAAAAGGAACATAACCGCACCTTCAGGTAAAAGCTTCCGCCCCCTCACGATAACGCAATGTCCTACATTCCCCCCTACATCCGGCTGCAAGAGGAAGGAATCCTGCCCGTGAGGGCCGAACGCCTGTATGACCTCATGGCTTCCTGCCGGTTGTGCCCGCACCGCTGTGGGGTGGACCGCACACGCGGGGAGAGGGGGAGGTGCCGCAGCGGCGTGTTGCCGGTGGTATCGTCGTTTCACGTGCACATGGGCGAGGAGCGCTGCCTGGTGGGCAGGCACGGCTCGGGCACCATCTTTTTCGCGAACTGCAACCTCGCCTGCATCTACTGCCAGAATTACGACATCTCGCACGGAGGATACGGCGAGGAGGCGTCGTTCGATGAGCTCGCGGCCATGATGCTTGCGCTGCAGGCGAGGGGTTGCCACAACATCAACCTGGTGACCCCCACGCACATGGCGTACGCCATCGTCATGGCGCTTGACATCGCGGCGGGAAAGGGCCTTCGCGTGCCGCTTGTGTACAACTCCGGGGGGTACGACAGCGTGGAGGCCCTTGAGCTTCTCGACGGCGTTGTCGACATCTACATGCCGGACTTCAAGTACATGGACGGGAAGGCGGCCGGCGAGCTTTCAGGCGCGCCGGATTATCCCGGGGCGGCGATGGCGGCCGTGCGGGAGATGCACCGCCAGACAGGAGACCTCGCCTGCGACGCGCGGGGCGTGGCGTACCGCGGGGTGCTGGTGCGCCACCTGGTGCTTCCGAACAACCTGGCGCACTCGGAGCGGGTGTTCGCCTTTCTCGCCTCGATATCCCGCGACATGTACGTCAACGTGATGGACCAGTACCGGCCCGAATACCGTGCGCGCGAGTGCTTTGACCTTCGAAGGAGGGTGACGCTGGACGAATACGACCGCGCCGTCACGCAGGCGCGGGAAGCGGGACTCCGTCGCATCGACGGGATCGCGGGATGGAGGTGATGCGGCCATGAAGGCGCGGACACGCTTCCGCGCCTTCATGATGTCACTGCGCGCTTTTTTTGAGCCTGAGCGCGCCGAGCTGTTCCTGCAGCTTCTGGTCGGTGCGGGCCCGCTCTTCGAAGAGCAGGTACTCGTTGACGGTGTACCCGAACTTGGCGGCGACCTTCTCCTTGGATTCGGGAGTCATATCGGTCGTGTTGACCTCGTCCTCGATTTTCAGGAAGTCCTCGGGCGACATCGTCTTCTTCGAGCACGAGAACGCAAAGGCGACGGCGGCTATCAGCAGCGCGAACAGCACATATCTCGCGTGTTTCATGGTTTCCCCCGGATGAAAGATATCTGCCATTGAGAATGACTTGTGTGGTGAGGATTGTCAAGCGGAATTGCGAGGGCTCTCTCAGCGGGCCTGCTTCCCGTCCGCGTCGATCGACTCGAACACCGCTTCCATGACTTTTTTGAAGTGGTGGTGCCGGTCAGCCGGGATCGTGCCCGAGACGATCAGGTCGGTGGAGTTTCTGGTAAAGACGCGGGTTTCCCTGACGATGCCGCGCCGCTCCTTGGACAGCGACCAGTAGAAATCGCCGGTTTTTGCGAGTCCGAACCTCCCCTTGACGGGGATCGAGCGCATCGACCTGAGCCACCTGTCCGCCGCGTCCCTGAGCGTGGCCCCCCCGTGCGGAATGCCGGCGATATCGATCGTTGAGTTGAGCTCATCGTTGGCGTAGGATGCGGTGATTCCCCTGCCCGCGTCGGACTCGCCGGGGGTGCGTGCGCTCCATCCCTCAGGGATCATGACGTAAAGCCCGGAGGCGCCGATGGATGCGCGGGTGGTCAGCGCCGGCATGACGTCCCTCTGTGAGCGCTTTTTCATCGCGGCGAGCGAGTGCGCGGCCTTGCGGTCGATCTCCTCGAAATTGGTTTCGCTGATCTTCCAGTCCCCGACCGCTTCCTCGACCGGGACATCGACGGCGCGGTGCATGGCCTCGAGCTCGCCGGGAGTGCGGTGCGCCTTGACGGGGATTCCCTTCTGCGAGTAGTGATTGTTGAGCGATGTGAGGGCGGCCACCAGGTATTTTATCTCTCTGCGCAACGCCGTGCGGGTGCGGTGCTCCTGCCGTATTTTTTCGGCATTGAATCCCCTGGCTACGGGCATCAGGCTCCCCGCGTCGATGCAGGCGTCGAGCCTTGTGGAAGCGCGTCTCTGTGCGTCCTTTTTCAGCGACTCGTAGGTGTCGCGGTAGAGATGGAACGCCTTCTTTGCGTAGTTGAGCGAGCCGAACAGCTCGTAGTACCGGTCAAGCGCGGTCGTGACGAGCTCCACGTCCAGCGAGGCGAGCGATTGAACGCGCTGTGCGCCTGAAAGGGCCGCTTTTTCAGCTCGCCGGTTTTTCACCGAGGCGTAGCCCTTTGCGGACGAGGCGACGTCGTCCTGGATGGCCCTGATGTGGCGGGCGAACCCGGCCCTCGCCGTGCGCATCGTGCGGATCTGTTCGGCGGAGAGATGCGGCACCCAGTCCTTTTCGATGGCGAGCGCGGACTCGAGGCGGGAAAGCGTTCCGGGAACCGAGCGGACCGAGACGACGTAGGCGAGCTGGAGCTCCCTGTCGTCGCCCGCGGACACTCCCGACGCCCGGGAAACGAGCGAAGCGATAAAGTCCGCCCACGAGGTGTAGCGCTCGACGCGTGAGCGGTAGAGCGAGGCGATGGAATCGCCGCTCGTCTTGCGCGAATCGGACACCCACTTCATGAATTCAAGCGACTCGCGCTTGCGTGCAAGCACGCGCTCCGGCGCAGCCGCCTGCCGGTATGACGAGGAGATGATGGCGTCGATGCGCTCGCCCGCGCGGGTGAAGTACTCCCCGTCCTCTTTCCCCGTAATCGCCGCGATCGCCCTGCCGCGGTAGCGGTCGATTTTC
>CAZPZJ010000270.1:2027-4158 GCA_964591055.1 uncultured Leptospiraceae bacterium | reverse complement strand
CCCCAGAAAGAAACGACGCCCTTTTATCCGCGAAGCCCGTACGCCGTGGCCAAGCTGTACGCCTACTGGATCACCGTGAATTACCGGGAGGCGTACAATATGTTCGCCTGCAACGGTATCCTCTTCAATCATGAAAGCCCCATCCGCGGAGAGACGTTCGTGACGCGCA
The DNA here is from genome assembly GCA_964591055.1 of uncultured Leptospiraceae bacterium. GTDB lineage: Bacteria > Spirochaetota > UBA4802 > UBA4802 > JAGODF01 > CAZPZJ01. The sequence continues at coordinate 3,989 of CAZPZJ010000270.1, read as the reverse complement.
AGATCACCCGCGCGGTGGCCCGCATCGCGCTTGGCCTGCAGAAGGACCTCTACCTGGGGAACCTCGACTCAAAGCGCGACTGGGGACACGCGAAGGACTATGTCGAAGGCATGTGGCTCATGCTGCAGCAGGGCGAACCGGATGATTACGTGCTCGCCACCGGTGAAACGCGCACGGTGCGTGAATTTGTGGAAAAGGCGTTTGCGGAAGCGGGGATTGAGATCGGCTGGTCGGGGAAAGACGTCGCGGAGCAGGGAGTCATCAGAAAAATACATCCGCTCCACCTGAAGATACGGGATGAGGGCCGTATCCGGAATGTGAATCCGAGGACCGCATTGAAGGAAGGCGAAGTAGTGGTGAAAATAGATGAGCGCTACTTCCGTCCGACCGAAGTTGATCTCCTGATCGGGGATCCGACAAAGGCCCGCACCAGGCTCGGATGGACCATTCGCCACACGTTTGATGATCTGGTGCGCGACATGGTGAAAGGCGACATCATGGAAGCGCAGCGGGATGTGCATCTTATAAACGGCGGATACAAGGTGATGGCCTGCCATGAATAAGGATGCCGCTATACTGGTTGCGGGCGGTTCGGGGCTGGTCGGCTCGGCGATCGTGCGGGGGCTTCTCGCGAAGGGGTATTCAAATGTCGTGAACGCTTATTACGGTCGTAAGCCGTATGAGCACGACGAAGTGCCGGCGTATGAAGCGGATATGACCAGCCAGGTTGAAGTTGAAAAATTGTTTTCAGAAGTGGGCCCTGAGTACGTGTTTCTTGCCGCGGCGAGAGTGGGGGGGATACTGGCCAACAGCACCTACAAGGCCGAGTTCATCTACCAGAACATCATGATCGCCGCGAACGTGATTGATGCTTCATACCGGCACGGCGTAAAAAAACTGCTGAACCTGGGCTCATCCTGCATCTACCCGAGGCTGTCTCCCCAGCCCATGAAGGAGGAGTACCTGCTCACGGGGGAGCTTGAGCCGACCAATGAACCGTATGCCATTGCGAAAATTTCCGCTATAAAGCTGTGCAGGTACTACAACGAGCAGTACGGCGCGAATTTCATCTCGGTGATGCCGACCAACATGTACGGTCCGGGCGACAACTATGATCTGATGAACTCACACGTGCTTCCGGCGCTTATCAGGAAATTTCATCTGGGGAAGCTTTTAATTGAAGGCGATTATCAGGGTATAAAAAATGACTTCCTCGCAAAGGGGAACAGCGCAGTCCGGTCGGACAATGCCCGGTTGATAATCGATCACGATTCCGATGTCCAGTCAGTTATGAATCTTCTGCATTTTTTTGGCGTGGACAGGTCCGATGACGGCAATGTGACCGTGACGCTCTGGGGGACGGGAAGCCCGTATCGTGAATTTTTGTATGCCGATGATCTTGCGGACGCCGTCATCTTCCTGATGGATTCTCATGATTATTCTGATATCGGCGAATTCGTCAATATCGGCGCGGGGAGAGAGGCGACAATACGGGAAATGGCCCACATCGTCGCGAATGTCACCGGATACCGGGGGGCGATCGCCTTTGACAGCGCCAGGCCTGACGGAACGCCCAGGAAGCTGCTCGATGTGTCCAGAATGTCATCGCTCGGCTGGAAGGCCAAAACCCCGCTCCATGAGGGAATAAGGCGTGCGTACGACTGGTATCTTGCGGGCTGATGCGGGTGGTGTTGGATTAGGTGTTCTTTTACAATTGTAAGATTGCTTCGTCACTGGCGCTCCTCGCAATGACAGAGGCATCGACATTGCAAGCCCCACGATGTGAAGGACAAAGCCAGCCAACACACCGTCATTGCGAGCCCCGCAGGGGCGTGGCAATCTTTCAGGACGATGCGGACGGTGTCAAATTACGTGTTGTTGGTAATTGTAAGATTGCTTCGTCGCTGGCGCTCCTCGCAATGACAGAGGCATCGACATTGCAAGCCCCAAAGTGGGAAGGAC
>CAZPZJ010000270.1:0-1927 GCA_964591055.1 uncultured Leptospiraceae bacterium | reverse complement strand
AAGATTGCTTCGTTGCTGGCGCTCCTCGCAATGACAGAGGCATCGACATTGCAAGCCCCACGATGTGAAGGACAAAGCCAGCCAACACACCGTCATTGCGAGCCCCGCAGGGGCGTGGCAATCTTTCAGGACGATGCGGACGGTGTCAAATTACGTGTTGTTGGTAATTGTAAGATTGCTTCGTCACTGACGTTCCTCGCAATGACGGAGAGGTCCACTCCCCCCATTGATCTTCCCCGGCATTATTAACCGCAGCGGTTCATTTTTTTGTTTACTCTCTGAAGAAAACGCCCCATTCTGTATTCCATCATGAACACTCACCCCTCCATCCTGATCGCCGGCGCCGGGGAGGCCGGGCGGATGCTCCTGCTGGAATACGTGAAGCGCGGGAAGAGCAACCTCGTGGCCGGCTTCGTGGACGATGACGCGGCCAAGAGAGGCCTCGTGGCGCACGGCAAGCGTGTGCTCGGCGGCACGGACGCCATCGGCGCGCTGATCGAAGAAATGCGCATCGGTCAGATCATCGTCGCGATGCCGTCAGCGAGCCCCGCCGCGGTCAAGCGGATCGTCTCGCTGGCCATCGCGGCCAATCCGGGGGTGAGCATCCACATCCTGCCCGAGGCCGAGAAGTTCTTCGATACCGTGCCTCTCTCCCCCGCCCTTCAGGACATCCAGTTCACCGAGCTTTTCGACCGCGATGAATTCAATGTCGACATCGACGCCATCCGCGGGGAGTTCGCGGGAAGCACGGTGCTCGTCACCGGCGCGGGGGGCAGCATCGGCATGGAGATATGCAGGCAGCTTCTCAAGTTCGGCGTCGGGCGCATCGTCGCGCTGGGACGAGGCGAGCACTCCATCTACACGCTCGCGAAGACGCTGGGTGAATACCTGGCGCTGATGGACAATCCTCCCGACGTCGCGTACCGCATCGCCGACGTGAGGGACGAGCGCTCGCTCGCGTGCGCCTTCGAGCGCTTCCGGCCTGACATCGTGTTCCACGCCGCAGCGCACAAGCACGTGCCGCTCATGGAGTTCAACGAGGCCGAGGCGCTCGCCAACAACGTGGGGGGGACGCGCAACGCGCTTGAGCTTTCGGCGGCGTTCGGGGCGCGCAGGTTCGTGCTGGTGTCGACCGACAAGGCGGTGCGCCCCGCGAACGTCATGGGGGCCACCAAGAGGATGGCCGAGCTCGTCACCGGCTACTACGGGCGGGAGCGGGGGCTTTCCTCCGCGATCGTCAGGTTCGGCAACGTGATCGGAAGCCGCGGCTCGGTGATACCGCTCTTCCGCGAACAGATCGAGCGCGGCGGCCCGGTGACCGTGACGCACCCGGAGGTGACGCGCTATTTCATGAGCATCCCGGAGGCGGCGCTTCTGGTGATCAACGCCTCGGCGTATTCCAGGGGCGGGGAGATCTTTGTGCTCGACATGGGCCGTCCCTACCGTCTCGCCGACGTCGCGCGGCGTCTCATCGGGCTCTACGGCTATGAGCCGGACCGCGACATCAGGATCGAGTACACGGGCCTTCGCCCCGGCGAGAAGCTCTACGAGGAGCTCTTCTACGACCGGCAATCACTGGCGCGGACGGCCAATGAGAAGATCATGGTGCTCGGCTCGGACTCGCGCACGCTGACGTCCGGGGAGTACCGTGCGCTGATGGAGGAGTTCCTGCCCGAATCGCTCGCAATGGACCGCCGTGCCATCCGCGAGAAAATAAGGGCCTTTGTTCCCGAATACGAGTTCAACGTCGGCGAGCTTGACGACGAAAAGGCGAAACGAAAGCTGGTGAACTGAGGGGAGGCCCAAGCACCGTCATTGCAAACTCCAAAGTGGGAAGGGCAGAGGCAGGCCAAACACGTCATTGCGAGCCTTGCAGGGGCGTGGCAATCTTTCAGGATGATGGAGACGGTGTCGGATTAGGCGTTCT
>CAZPZJ010000269.1:0-4160 GCA_964591055.1 uncultured Leptospiraceae bacterium | reverse complement strand
AGCAGGAAGATGAAACTGATTTTTTCAGGGACGCCGACCTCATGGTCATCGACTCGCAGTATACGCTTGACGAATCATTCCTGAAATTCGCATGGGGCCACACCAGCTACACCGTCGCCGTAAACTGCGCTGTGAGATGGCGGATAAAGAACCTCGTGCTCACCCATCACGAGCCGTCCTACTCCGACGAGCAGCTCCTTTCCATCCACCAGCAGGCAATCCTGCATCGCAACCAGATGAGGACTTCCAGCCCTAAAATCTACATGGCGCGCGAGGGGACTGCCTTCAGGCTCTGATCCCACTACTTCCTTTTCATCAGCGGGCGGTACGCGCGCTGTTCATTCAGCGAAGATACGTACGCCGGCCTGATGATTTTATCCTGCACAATCTGCTCAATCCTGTGCGCTGACCATCCGACCGAGCGCGCCATCGCGAAGATCGGCGTGAAGAGCTCCTGGGGTATTCCCATGAGGCGGTATATGAATCCAGACCAGAAATCGACATTTGGGGCGACATTAATGCCTTTCCTCTCCTTGAAAAGCGCGGGTGCGATTCTTGATACCCGGTCGAAGAGATGGAAATCATCCATTACCCCCTTCATGGCGGCAAATTCCTCCGCTTTTTCACGCAGGATTATCGCGCGGGGATCCGAAATAGTGTAGACGGCGTGGCCCATTCCGTATATTTTCCCTGACCTGTCGTTGGCCTTCCCTTCCAGTATTTTCACCAGGTAGCGCTTTATCTCGTCATCGTCCGTTAAATCCTTGACTTCGCTTTTCAGCACCTTCATCATCTTCATCACGGCCTCATTTGCTCCGCCGTGCAGATGTCCGCTGAGCGACGCGATACCCGAGCAGATCGCCATATACGTGTTTGCCCCGCTGGAAGACACTGTGCGCACGGTGAACGTTGAATTGTTTCCGCCTCCGTGATCGGCATGGAGGATGAGGCACATATCGAAGAGGAGGGACTCGAACTCCGTCGGCTTTTTCCCACGGAGCATGTAAAGGAAATTTTCTGCCGTCGACAGCTCCGGATCTGGGACGATGATCGAAAAATTCGCGCCATTTCGGTATTTCATCACCTGGTAATTATAGGCTACGATAGTGGGGAATTTTGCGATTATGTTGATACACTGTTTGCTTACGTCCCTGATGTCGGTGGAATCCGGATTTTTATCGCACCTGCTCAGGTGCGAAATCAGGGAATGCAGCGCGTACATCTGGTTGTAGTTCTCCGACTCCTGCATCAGAACGCTGCGTTCCATTTTGCTCAACGCCCTTCTCTTCACGAGCATCTCGGTGAACTTTGCAAGATCGCGCCGTCCCGGCAACTCCCCTGTCAGCAGGAGGTACGCCACCTCGTCAAAGCCGTAACGCTTCTCAGAGTGTATCTGGCGGGCAATTTCGATAACGTCATAACCGCAGTAGAGAAGCTTTCCCTCTATCGGCACAACTTTTACGGTCCCGTCCTCGGATTGTAATTTATCATATCCCAGCACGGTGCCTTTGGATGTAATTCCGACTACCACTCCGGTTCCATCGGGATTCCTGAGTCCGAGCTTGATGTCCTTTTCCCTTATAAGCTGTGGCGATATTTTGTCATGTGACAGTGCAAGATCCTCAATTTTCTTCAATATGGATTCCATACCCCACCAGCCCCTGCCCTCGCCGAAGTCCTCTCCGGGCATTATGTGTCATTAAACGACCGACCGAATTGTAACTACGCAATAAACCTGATTGCCGCTGCCGTGTTACGTCAAGAATATTATATGATCACATGTGAAATACATGTTAAATAATTGAAAAAGTGTTTGTCTGAAAACATGGGCGGGGTTTCAATGACCGTACGTCACACAGCACTACACATGGAGTTTAACAGATGCCGCGCATAAAGCTACTTGAGCAGCATGATTATGCTTTTCATCACAATATTAATGTCAGAATCACTGATGTCAATCAGGCCCTTCACGTCGGCACCATCGAGCTCACGGGCATACTGCACGACACGCGGGTGAACCTTTTCAGGCAGCTCAATATGAACGAGATCGATCTCGGAGACGGCCGGACAGGCATGGTCATTTCAGATTTGGCCGTTAATTTTAAAAACGAAGCGTTTCTTTTCGACGAAATCACTGTCGATTCCGGAATAGGCGAGATATGGGAGTACGGATTCCGGCTCTTTCACCGCGTTCGACGGGGTGATGAAATGATCGCCCTGGCAGAAATCGGGGCAATCACCTTTGATCACGGGAAAAAGACAAAGGCCAGAGTCCCGGAGACGCTCATTCACGCGCTTGCAACGCGTAACACCCGGCAGCACGCGCTCAGCGCCGGTTGATTCATTGTCTATTTGCAGTATTTTTTCATGAATGTGAATGCCTGCCGGTCGCCGAGACTTTTTGCGATGCGCATGTCGGAGCACGCATTTTTGGGATCGTTCAGGTAATACCACGCAAGGCCCCTGTTGTACCAGGAATCGGCGTCTTTTTTGTTGATGCTGATAGCAGCGCTGAAATCATCCACCGCTCCCCTGAAATCACCCCTGTTCACCCGGGCAAGCGCTCTGTTGTAATATGCCTTGGATGATTTCGGATTCAGGGATATAGCCATGTTATAATCCAGTATCGCTCCGTCGTAATCCCCGGAGCTGCTCCGGGCCTCGCCCCGGTTCGTGAAAGCAGCCACGTTTTTCGGATCCTTTTCTATCGCAAAAGTGTAATCCTCAATCGCATCCGCGTACTTCTCAAGCATGTTCTTCGCAAGCCCCCTGTTGTAATACGCTGCGCCATGCGCCGGATTCAGCGTTATTACGCTGGTGTAATCTTCAATGGCGCCGTGGTAATCCGTCGATGTCAGCTTCACAAGCCCCCGAAGGAAGAGGGCCTCGCCGTAATGCGGATTTTTCTTTATCGCTTCAGTAAAGTCAGAGAGCGCGCCGTTCAGGTTTCCCGCTTTCAGGTTGGCCACTCCCCTGTTGAAGTGGATATCGTATCCGCTGTAATTGAGAGCAAGGGCCATATCGAAATCCTGCACAGCCTCCGCGGCAATTCCGTTTTTGGTTTTCATGACGCCCCTGTGATAATACAATGCCGGGCATGAAGGACACAGGTTGATTGCGCGATTAATGTCCATGATCGCTCCGGCCCCGTCACCCATATCAAACCGCGCAAGCGCTCTCGCCTCGTACGCCTGCGCCAGATTGCCGTCTGTCTCAATTGCCTGTGTCGCATCGACAATTGCATCTCTCCGATTTCCCGATTTCTGCTCCGCCATCGCCTTCCCTGCGAGGGCCCTCGCGCTCCCCGGATTAAATGCAATGGCGCTTTTATAGCTTTCAACTGCTTCGCGGTAGCGTGCTTCACGAAGGTTTCTGTCGCCCCGTTCGAGATGCCATGCCTCGTCCTTCTGCGCGCATGAACAGAAAAAGGTCGTGGCGAACACAATGACGGCGGCCAGAACGCATGTTCCGGATATGCGATTGCGTGTCATAATGTCTTCCGATGATGTTAGTATTCTAAAGCATGCAAATTTCGGACGGCAGGTGTGAAAAATCAATTGCTTTTTGAAAGTCAGTGGACGGCCTCGTATATTTTCCTGTCCATCGTTTCGTATATTTCGCGGAGCATTCCGTCCTGCTGCGTTATCAGGATTCTCTCGATCAGGGAGGAAATGAAGCGCCATTCGTCAGGGGTCGCGTAAAGCACTATACCCCGTTTTGATTTCACCGCAAGGCGAAGTATGTATGCTGAATCTATATCGAGGTCCGGGAGCATGGAAAGCATGCGGTATTCCACTTCTGTCAGTACTATTTCGATAATGCGCCTCGGGTCACGCGGCGCTCCGTCGCCGGATGCGGTCTCGTCAACGAAAGAACGGTCTTCCCAGTGGACGATGACTCCGTTCCTCCCGCACAGTGAGCAGCGCCAGACTATTCGCCGCGGGACATCCGTCCTCATGACGTGTATGGTCCCACCGCACACTACCCCGTCAACGTATTCGGCGCATGGAAGGTTCGTATCGCAGTAGCAACCGGGAACTGCCGCATGCGAGGATTGAATGATGCCGCACAGGAATGCAATCATTGGACTGCCTGAATTGTACCTGTAGCCGCTCTCCTCGCAGCACACCGGATACTCTCTCATATCTGTTAAAATTGGA
>CAZPZJ010000268.1:0-4325 GCA_964591055.1 uncultured Leptospiraceae bacterium | reverse complement strand
GCTTCACGATAGCAGTGACCGGGAAGGGCGGCACGGGGAAATCCACCATCGCCGCCCTGATTGTTTCCGAACTGATACGGAACCGGCGCACGCCGGTGCTTGCCGTTGACGCCGACCCGAATTCCTGTCTCGATGCGCTTCTCGGCGTCAGCGCGCCAAATTCGATCGGCGGCGTCCGCGAGGAGACGCGCCGGCTCGCCTCGGCTCAGAGCGATCCCGGCATCTCAAAGCGCGAGCTTCTCGAGCTGAAGATCTCCGAATGCCTGGTCGAGTCAGACAACTTTGACCTGATCGCGATGGGCCGCCCCGAGGGACCGGGATGCTACTGTTACGCCAACAATGTGCTCGGCGCGGTCATCAGGGAGCTTTCAGCATCCTACCCGTACGTGGTGATCGACAACGAGGCGGGGCTTGAAAACCTCTCACGCCGCATTGTGAGCCGGGTCGATCTCCTGGTCATGGTGGCGGATCCGTCGGTCAACGGCCTGCGCACCCTGCGTCGCCTCTACGCGCTCGCGGGCGAGATGGGAATAGAGTACTCAAGCCTTGTACTGGCGGTCAACAGGCTCCGCGCAGGCGCTGTTCCACGGGAGCTTGACTCTCTGAAGCAGGAAACATCGGCCACGGCGGTTGTATGCCTTCCGGCCGACGACATGATAGCTGAATCTGGGGAGCGGGGAAGCAGCCTGCTCTCGCTTCCGGCCGGCAATGAAGTATCGGTTCAAATCGCCGGCATGCTCGATACCGTACTACCTCAAGGAGACAGGAATGGCTGATGAAATAAAGAAGCCGGCTGAGCTTGTAACGGACGGCGCATCCATCCATGCGCTCGAAAAAGCCAGGCGCGATTGCGTGACCGTGAGCTTCTTCCGCATGGAAAGCCAGAAAGTGCAGTGCAAGTTCGGCACAAGCGGCGTGTGCTGCCGCATCTGTCACATGGGACCGTGCCGCATCGGGCCCAAAGCGCCTTTCGGCGTATGCGGCGCCGACGCCGATACCATCGTGGCGCGCAACTACCTCCGGGAAGTTGCGGGGGGGTGCGCCGCGCATTCCGACCACGGTCGCCATCTCGTACTGCTTTTGAAGAAAGTCGCGGAGGGCAGGGGCGGAGGATACCGCATCCAGGACGAGAAGGCGCTCCGTCGCGCCGCCCGCTGGTATGGAATCGAAGAGGACGGGCTGACCGCCTCCGACGTGGCCCATGAGCTTGCCGACGCGCTGATTGCCGAATTTACCGCGCAGGAGGATCACCTCAGGACGCTCGAGCTCGCGCCCGTCAAGCGCCGGGGCGTGTGGGAGAAAACCGGCGTGATGCCGCACGGCGTGGACCGTATGATCGTCGAATGCATGCACCGCACCCACATGGGCGTCGATCACGATTACGAAAATCTCCTTCTTCACGCGTTCCGCACGTCGCTTGCTGACGGCTGGGGCGGATCAAGGATCGCGACGATCGTCTCCGACATACTCTTCGGCACTCCTTCCCCGGTGCGAAGCAGGGCAAATCTGGGCGTGCTCAGGGAAAATACCGTGAACGTGCTGGTGCACGGCCATGAGCCTGCGCTCTCGGAGATGCTCGCGGCCGCTGCGGGCGATCCCGACATCATTGCAATGGCGAAAAAAGCAGGCGCCGAGGGCCTCACGCTCGCCGGCATCTGCTGCACCGCCAACGAAGTGCTGATGCGCCACGGCATCCCGGTCGCGGGCAACTTTCTCCAGCAGGAGCTCGCCATCGTCACCGGCGCGGTCGAGACGATGATCATCGACGTGCAGTGCTGCATGCCGGGCCTTACCGACGTGGCGTCATCGTATCACACCGAAATCATCTCGACGAATGATATTGCGAAAACCGTGGGCGCTGCGCACATAAGCTTCAATCCGGACGACGCATACGAGAGCGCCAGGAAAATCCTCATCCGCTCGATAGAGAATTTCAAAAACCGCGATCCGAAGAAGGTATCCATTCCCGACATATCGAAACCGCTTGTCGCCGGGTTCAGCGTCGAGGCGATCAAGCACATGCTCGGCGGCACCTACCGCGCAACCTTCCGCCCGCTCAACGACGCGATCATCCAGGGAAGGATCAGGGGTATCGCCGGGATCGTTGGATGCAACAACCCGAAGCAGAAACTCGATGAGTACATCAACACCCTGACCGCCGAGCTCATCGCACGCGACGTGCTGGTGCTGAAAACTGGCTGCGCCGCGATCGCGTCCGCGAAGGCCGGCATGCTCACCCCGGAAACCGCGCTGGAAAAGGCGGGGAAGGGGCTGCGCGAGGTATGCGAGGCCGTTGGCATGCCGCCGGTGCTTCACATGGGAAGCTGCGTGGACAATTCCCGCCTGCTCGAGGCCGCGACCGAGGTGGTGCTTGAAGGCGGGCTTGGCGATGACCTCGCATCAATCCCGGTGGTGGGAGTTGCGCCCGAGTGGATGAGCGAGAAGGCCGTTTCTATAGGCACCTATTTCGTGGCGTCCGGCATCGACGTGGTGCTGGGACACCCGTTCTACATTTCCGGGTCAGAAAACGTGACCCGGTATCTCAATGAAAAGGCCGGGGATGTGTTCGGCGCCTCGTTTCACGTATGCCCGGACCCGTCTGAAGCAGCCGACACCATCATGGACATACTCAACAGGAGGCGCGACCGCCTCGGCATCAACAGAAAGATTGAGCGCAAGCTTATGGACATGAAGGACAGGAGGGAGCTGAGTGTCTAAGATAATATCCGCAAGCGCCATCGACGGCGCAATCGCCTGGGTGGCGCGAGCCGACGCGAAGCTTGACGACGCGATCATGTCCAGGGGCGAAGACTGCCCCGTAAGCTTTCCCGACACGGCGTATTACCTTCCCGTGATCTATTCGTTCACCGGCGAAAAGATGACGACGCTCGGCGAGCTCCGCTCGATCCTGAGAAAGGCCAAGGAACTGCTCCCCGAAAGGCCGTCAGACCACGTGTGGCTGCCGTATCTCGGCGGCACGCTTGACGCCGGGGTCGCCACCCTGTTCGCCTGCGAGATCATCGAGGCATGCAAGTACCTGACCGGCCCGCCGCCGGTCGAGGGAATCTGGCTCGGCGCCGCCAGCGACGTAATCATGCGCGAGCGCGGCATCGAGTTCGTCGACGGCACGGCGCCCGGGTTCGCCGCCATCACGGGCGCGGCCCCTAGCAGCGAAATCGCGGTGAAAATCGCCCGCGAGCTGCAGGAGAAAAACCTCTACGTCTTCATGGCCGGCTGCACGGGAGGCAGGCAGTTCGCCGAACAGCTCGCCGAAGAGGGCGTGCAGCTCGGATGGGAAACGCGCCTTGTACCGTTCGGACGCGACGTGTCGGCGCTCATCTACGCGCTCGGGTTCGCCAACCGCGCGGCGCTGTCTTTCGGCGGGGTGAAGCCCGGCGATTACCATGCGAACCTCCGCTACAACAAGGACCGCATCTTCGCGTTCGTACTGGCGTTCGGCGAAGTGGACTCTGAAAAATACGCCGCCGCGGCAGGCGCGATCAATTACGGTTTTCCCGTGATCTCGGATACCGACATCCCCCAGATCCTCCCCACAGGAATCTGCACCTACGAGCACGTCGTCTCCGGCGTGCCCCATGAGACGATGGTTGAGCGCGCGCTCGAGGTGCGCGGATGCAAGCTCAGGATCACGAAAGTGCCCATCCCCGTGTCCTACGGCGCGGCGTTCGAGGGTGAGCGCATCCGGAAGCAGGACACCCACGCCGAGTTCGGGGGCAACATTACGCCGGCATTCGAGTTCGTCACCATGACCGAGATGGACGATATCGAGGACCACGAGATCGTTGTCATCGGGAAGGATATCGATGAGATCGAGCCGGGAACGGCGCTCCCGCTGGGAATCTGGGTCGAGGTCGCCGGCCGGAAGATGCAGAGCGATTTCGAGTCGATACTCGAGCGCCAGATCCACCACCTGATCAACGGCGCCGAGGGCATCTGGCACATGGGGCAGCGCGACATCGTGTGGACGCGCGTCTCAAAGTCAGCGTTCGAGCGTGGCGTACGGTTGCGTCACTACGGTGAGATCATCCATGCCAGATTCCTTGGAAACTATCCCGCCATCGTTGACAAGGTGCGCGTAACGCTGATTACCGACATGGACGAGGTGGTCCGGCGGCAGGAGATTGCGCGCGGAGTGTACGTTGAGCGGAACCGGCGACTGGCCTCCATGACCGACGAGTCCGTAGACACATTCTACTCCTGCCTGCTCTGTCAATCGTTCGCTCCCAACCACGTGTGCGTCATCACGCCCGAGCGCCTGGGGCTGTGCGGCGCCTACAACTGGCTGGACGGCAAGGCCGCCTACG
>CAZPZJ010000267.1:0-4416 GCA_964591055.1 uncultured Leptospiraceae bacterium | reverse complement strand
CCATGGGATTTGTCGATGACGATGAGTGCGGGGAATGACGCCGAAACGAACGTGCCTCGGACAGGGGAGGTCCGGAACAACTGACGGCAGAGTAGTGATGCCGGGTGCAGTCTGAAGCGCTGGATCAGCGAATTGAGGGTGGCGTCATCGGATCCGTCGTTCACCACAATCACTTCATGAGAGGGATAGTCCAGGTTGAGAAGCGCGCCAACGCGGTCAATGACGCTTTTTTCCTCCCGGTACACCGGCGCAATCACGGAAATGCGGGGGAGTGTCCCTTCCAGGAAAAGGACATCCCTATTTTTGGCCTGCAGGTTTCTGTTCTGCAGAATTATGCTGATCGTCGAGATCGATGCGAGCGCAAGGGAAACAAGGCCTGAAATCAGGGCGAAAGCGCCGAAATAATAATTGAAGTGGTAAAGCGCGTCATACAGCACTGCGACCGGATGACGCTGGTCAAGAAACGGGAAACGGAGAGATGCGTACAATGCCGGATAAGACAGCAATACTGCCGCAAGCCATCTGGCGAGAAATGAAAACCGCGCAAAGCCCTTCGCAGGAACGAGTGCGCTTTTTCCGGGGGTATCCTGGGGCGTTGTATGGTCCTGAATGCCGTTCTGTTCCATTGCCGCATTGTCGGGCAGGAGTTGAGCAACACTGTGATTTGCACGCCAGGCGAAGATGCGCTCACGGGCGGGTGACTGGCATGAAGCGGGAAGGTCGCCCTCGAGTTCTGAGGGGCATATCGCCGCAAGCCCTTGGAGCGCACGGGTCGCGATGGCGTCATCCGGCGACGAGAGACTATCGAAAAGGTACTCCTTCATGTCGTCGGCAGGATATTGTGACGCGAAATCCATTGCAAGGCGCATCAATTCAGGTCGATCGCTTTGCGTCGCACGGGAAATGTTTTTATGGAGAAGTTGTTCCCATCGCATGAGAAGCCTGCGTCCCATCGTCTGGTACCATTCGGGAGCTCCGATCAGTGAATCGATGAGGAGGGGAAGCGACGATTCGATGCCGTGCCTGGTCAGGGCCTCGAGCATGACGATTTTCACGTGCCATCGTTTTTCCCGCACGATTCCCTTTTCCAGCGCCAGCAGGGCGTGGGGCATTTCAAGGTATCCGAGGTATGACGCTGCGCGGGCCCTGGTTGCGGCGAAGGGTGAGCGTATTTCCCGCAGGCATCGGGCTTCAACCTGAAGGATCCGGAAAAAACGGGCCGCAATCGATCTCATCTCTCTTGAAAGCTCAACCTGCTGATAAAGTCGGATGTAGGATTCAAGGAAAAGATCTGAGTTATTGATCATGAACCGTGAGATCGTGGATTCATTGGGATTGAAAAGATACTTGATTAAAAGGTCGTAAATCCACGGACGTTTGACGTGGTCCGAATAGATTTTCCTTCCAATAAGATACGTCCGAATGCAGGCCGCAAGCGCCAGCACCGAAATAAAACCAGCCATGATTGCGAAAAACAATATATCAGGAACAAGCACGGACGTAATTTTCAATTGCGATCCTCGTAATGCCGGTTATTTCCGTGATTGAGTAGGGCTTTTTGAGAAAATGCGATATGCCAAGTGAATGGGCCCTTGTCAGCGAAGCGTCGTCACGTCTGTGCGAGATGAGAATGAACGGTATCAGTGACAGTTCCGGGATTTCCAGAAGGCGCTCCCGAAGTTCGAATCCGTCAAGCCTCGGCATGATTACTTCGCTGATGACGGCCGCCGGGCGATCGCGCCTGATGAGCTCCAGCGCGGAAATCCCGTCTGAACGCCTTGATACGATCATGCCGCGTGATTTCAGGGAATCCTCCAGCATTTTCGCACCGGCGTCATCTGGCTCCACGATGAGAACGGTGTTGTCGGCCGCAAGCACATCGCCGACGGGGGATTCGCTGCATACGGCGTTGGCTCCCATCCTTCGCGCTATCCGTATCCTCTTGCGCGCAACTTCAAGCATGGTCGATGCGGTTTTCTCCGGCGTAAGGTTTTCGTTCGCGAATTCATCGAGATGGACGCAGCCTGCGGAAATGGTGACCGGCTCGGCAAAATCCTGATGTTTTCTGAACGCCATTCTGATCTCTTCCGCGAGCAGGGCGATTTGACCTGGTGTGCATCCATTGACGTAGTAAGAAAACCCGGGCCCATTTGCCCTGAATATCCTGTGATGCCGGCGCTCCACATCAAGCTGCTTGAACTCATACAGAAGCCGGGCCGCCTTGGTCATGGTGTTATCACCGCCGTCGGCGCCATGACGCTTGATGATGGTATCGATGGTGTCAAGTTCGAGCAGGCAAAAAGCGATGGGCACGCCGGTTTTAAGGGATGTAGCGATGTCGCATTCCATATACCTGCGGAAAAACGTCTCGTCGGGAAGCGACGTGACGGAATCGATGTTGACCCTTTTTTCAGTCTCGATGATGTGATCGTGAATTGACGAGTTTAATGCCATTGCGCTCACCAGCCCGCTCGTTTGTGTGCCCCGGCGCCGAAACCTCAGGGTCGGTTGTGCTGTGTCAGGTAATTGAATGTAACGACCCGCTTCGGGACGGCCGGTCCGGAAAAGGGCCGGTCGCGTATATGTATTTCAGCGCGGGCTTGATACTATATCATGTGCCGCCGGTTTGTAAAGTACAATTTTTAATAGTCGTCTGTAATGAATGGGTGTGAGTTTGTATCAGCGAAAGACTGGCGAGAGATGACTGCGGCATTGTTCGCAGAAACCCGGCCCCTTGCGGTCGGTGTCCAGGAGGCTGCTTGAAAAAAACATGACGCATGAGGGCTCTTCACAGTGCGGCAGGCCGCAGGTGTGGCCCGTTTCGTGAATGGCCTCCTTTGCGGCCCTTGCCTTGAGAAGATTCCTGTCGGGCGGAAGTCCGTAGAATTCCTGCCGGAGTCGTGACAGCGATATGATGGCCATATCCCCGATCATATCAGCAACACCAAACACGAAATTGAGCTCAGGTATGAATATGTCCTCGTCAATCACCGCGAGTAGATGTGAGCATTCTTCAGGCCTGTTTTCAAACAGCCTGTTCAGGATGCGCGTGGAATGGTACTGGCGTCGTGTTCTGTCAAAAGCCTCACGTGGAACAGGTAATGATTCAGAAGGGACAACGGGGCAGGTAAACTGCTCAGAGACTGCATCTGATATGTGCAGCATGATATCGCTGTCAATAGTGCCCACTGGTACCAGGAACATACTGCTCACGCGCGAATATGTAAACGTGCCCGATTTCATCCGTCATCCGATACATTATCATTGTGATTATCTCACTAATAAAATAATTGGTAAATACAAACGCGTCACTAAAAACAGTGAAAAAAGTTGAATTAAATGAAAATAGTAACAATGAGTACCTGACAATGGACGGCAGGCACGTTCAGGCGGATTTTTCAGGTTGAACGTGCCTGAGCGTGAGCATGAGAAGGCCCGCGGCTGCAAGTGAGCATGAAAGGGTGATATATGCCCAGTGAAAAGAGCCAGCCGTGTCCCGAATGAAGCCTGTGATATAGGGGCCCGCGTACCCGCCAATATTGCCGAATGAATTGATCAGGCCCACCGCGCCGGCTGCTGCCGCCCCGGAAAGGAAGGTGGTTGGATACGACCACCATACTCCGAACGCGGCGAACACTCCCGCAGCGGTCACGCAGACAAGGCCAAACGCCGCCAGTGGATCGGAGGCAAACGCCCCGAAACCGAAACCCGCGGCCCCGATAAACAATGATACGGCCCCATGAAGGCGCTTTTCGCCGCTTTTGGATGATGACCATGCGACTCCGAGCATTGAGGCGAGCGACAGTGTCATGGGAATGACGATGAGCGCTCCAAGCGCGAGGTTCGACCATCCCGACATCTCCCTGAGTGCCGTGGGCATCCAGTAATTGAACCCCCAGAATCCTGTTATCCAGAGGAAGTAAATGAAACAGAGCTTGAGCACCTCCCTGTCGGTGAGCGCCTCAAGTATCGTGTATCTGCGCGCAGAAAGCTTTGATTCATTTTCCTGGAGCAGTATTCTCTCAAGATAGTCTTTTTCATCGGGATCAAGCCATTTCGCGTCAGAGGGCCTGTCATCCAGAAGGAAAAGCAGCACAATACCAAAAATGACTGCGGGGAAAGCCTCAAGTACGAAAAGCAACTGCCAGCCCTTGAGACCGAACGCCGTTACGCCGAGAATCCATCCCGCGAGGGGTGATCCGATGATGGCGGAAATCTGGAGCGACGTGAGCATAAGAGCGATTGCCCGTGGCCTTTCTTCGGGAGTAAACCAGCGGGGTATCACGCTGGCGTACACGACGGGATAGAAGCTTGCTTCGGCCGCACCAAGGAGGAAACGCACCAGGTAAAATTGCCACTCTGTCCTTATAAACGCCATGAAAACCGAGACGATGCCCCAGGTGATCATAATCCTGG
>CAZPZJ010000266.1:0-4421 GCA_964591055.1 uncultured Leptospiraceae bacterium | reverse complement strand
TCATGCGCAGGGCAGCGCTTCGACGAGACCGTAATCGCCGAAGCTTCGACCACGGGCCGGGAAAGGAGCGAGGAGCTCCTGTCGACGGCGGTCGCCGAGGGACTCATCATCAAGACGGGAAGCGGCTACAAGTTTGCGCACGACAGGATTCAGGAAACGATCTACTCCACGATCCGGAACGGGGAGAAAAGCCGGATACACCTCCGCATCGCCGAAATCATGCTTAGGGCGCCGGAGCCTGAAATCACGAACAACGTCTTCCAGATCGCCGGCCATCTCAACGCGGCCAGGAGCGATGTTGAAGGCGAATTGCGCCGCCGCGCCGCGGAGATCAACGCCAGGGCCGGCGCAAGAGCCCGCCAGGCGGCCGCCTTCGACTCCGTGATCCCCTTCTACGCAAGCGCGCTTGATTTTCTCTCGCCCGACCCGTGGACCGGCGACTACCGGCTCTCGCTCGATCTCCACACCGGGCTTGCCGAATCCAACTACCTCACCGGCAGGCACGGCGAGGGCGAGCGGTTCTTCGAGAGCGTCCTCGCCCACGCGCAAAACGCCCTGGACACGGTTGAGGCCTACGACCTCAGGATATCGTACCTGTCCTCGCGCCGCCTGTTTGCCGAGGCCCTCGATACCGGAAGACAGGCCCTCAGGCGATTCGGCATCCGGATACCGCGGAAGCTGAACATAACACCCCTGCTTTTCGAGCTGACAAGGGCTCTTGTGCATACCTGGAAGCTGGGCGCTGAAGGAATCAGCGCGCTGCCCGGCCTGACTGACGTGAAAAAGCTCGCCATATCGCGCCTGCTCGTGGCGTGCATCGAGCCGTCGTACCTGGGCGCTCCGGATTCGCTCCCGCACATCGTGCTCAAGCTCTTCAACCTCGCGATACGCAGCGGAAACTCGCCTTACGGGGCGTATTCCTATGTGCTGTATTCGGGCATCCTGATGGAAATTTTCGGACGGATAGAGTCCGTGTTCCGGTTCGGCAATCTCGCCCTTGAAGTGATTAAAAAGGGCGACCAGAGGTTTCTGGGCAGCAAGATCAATTTCATCTACGGCGTGGGAGTGAGACACTGGAAATGGCATGTGAGCGAGGATCTTCCCTACCTTCAGAAATCGTTCAATCTCGCCTCTGAAACGGGCGACCTCTCGTACGCGTCGTACGCCCTGCACCACCTGCTGATCAACTCGTTTTTCAGCGGTGAGCCGCTGCCCGACCTTATCGAGAAATACGCAAACAACTACGCGCTGATGAAAAAGTTCAACCTGCTCAATACGCTTCAATCGTTCGAGCAGTTCTACCAGTTCATTGTCAACCTCCACTCCGAAAGCGAGGAGGAGCCATCGCTGTCCGGGAAGATTTTCAGCGAGCGCGAGGTGGTTCCCGAATGGCATGAGACCGAGAGCCTTACGGTGCTGGGCCATTACCATGTGTGCCGGCTGATGACGCTCTATCTTTCCGGGCGGTTCGACGAGGCCGTCTCGGCGGCCGGAGAGGGCATGCGGTACCTGAAGGCGATGATGGGCCTTTACTTCCTTCCCGAGTTCAACTTCTTCCATTCGCTCGCGCTGATCGCCCGCTGCCGGAGAGGGACATTCCGCCGACGCGACATTCGCGCTGTGAAACGCAACCAGCGGCAGATGAAAAAGTGGGCCGCCCAGGCCCCCGACAACTTCAGGGCGAAATACAAGCTTGTCGAGTCCGAGCTCAATTCGCTGGAAAAAGGCATGTCCGCACAGCTGGCCGGCTACGACGAAGCCATCGGCCTTTTCGAAAAGCACGGTTTCCTGCGCGACGAGGCGCTGGCCTGCGAGATGACGTTCCGTTTCCTGCTGGAGCGTGGGTTCCCGGCAATCGCCGAAACGTACCTGGTGCGCTCGCTGATCGCGTACAAGAAATGGGGGTGCCGCTTCAAGTCCCGCGTCCTGGAAAAGGAGTACCGCGCCGTGTACAACCGGCCCTTCACGGGCCTTTTCGAAAACATCCCGGGCCGCCACAACCCGGGGCTGCTGATCGACTCCTCCACGCATTTCAGCGTACTGTTCGACATCAACGCGATCATCAAATCGTCCCAGGCGCTGTCCAGGGAGATACACCTCCATTCGCTGATCGAAAGCCTGATGAAGATCGCGATCGAGAACGCCGGAGCGCAGAAAGGCGTGCTCATCATGCAGCGCGGCCAGAACCTCTTCGTGGAGGCCGAGATACACTCAAGCGTGCGGGAGACATCGATTCTGGGATCGAAGCCGCTCTCCCAGTATGTTGACAGGCGCGGAGGCGGCCCGGGCCTTCCCATGTCCATACTGAATTACGTATCGAGGACGATGGAGGACATCGTGCTGGACAACGCGCAGGCCGAGTACAAGTTCAATTCGGACCAGTACATTTCGGCCAACGGCGTAAAATCGGTGCTGTGCGCCCCCATCGCCTACCAGGGAGAGCTTACCGGAATCCTGTATCTCGAAAACAACGTGATCACCGGAGCGTTCACGCCGGAGCGCATCCGCGTACTGAAGATCCTCTCCTCGCAGGCCGCCATCTCCCTCGAAATCGCCAGCCTCTACGAGGGGCTTGAGCGTCTGGTGGACGAGCGCACGGAGACCATCGACCAGCAGAAGCGCGAGCTGGAGCACCAGATAGAGCTCGCCGCACAGATACAGAACGCACTGCTCCCCAGGGAAATACCGTCGGTTTCAGACATCTCCATCGCGTTCCGCTACCTGCCCATGATGAACATCGGGGGGGATTTTCTTGACATCAAGACATCCGACGATGACCTCGGAATAGGCTTTTTCATCTGCGATGTCTCCGGCCACGGGGTCGGCGCGGCCCTCATCGCCTCGATGGTGAAGATGTCGCTGAGCAACTGGGAGGAAACGCTCAACGCCCCCGCCGAGACGCTGAAATCTCTGCACAACCTTCTCTCCGCCAAAATCGGCCGCAACTTCATCACCGCGGCGATCTGTTACATCGATCTGAAAAGCTCACGCTGCACCTTCGCCAGCGCCGGGCACACGCCGTTCATCATCGCGCGCCGGAGCGGCGAAACTGAAATTGTGCACGTGCGCGGCAGGGTGATCAACAGCCTGATGACGCCGGAATACCAGGAGCACGTCACCGACTTCAACACGGGCGACACCATCATTATGTACACCGACGGCGTGGTGGAGGCGTTCAACGCCGACAGAAACCTGTTCGGATGGGACGCGCTCCTCAGCCTGGTGAAAAACAATCCCGGGAAATCACCCGACGAGCTATGCGACAGCATCATCAAGGCCGTATCCACGTTCACAGGACAGACAAAAAGCTTCGATGACGACATCACCATCCTCGCCATCAGGCACGAGGGCCGGGGAAAATAGGCAATCCCGTCCCGGATGCGGCGCCATTGGGGCCCTGATGGCCGCACGGCGCCGCGCAATCCGCCGCTTTACATTTCAACACGCACCGGAGGGCGCCCGATGATAATCCTGCTGGTTTCGCCATGCATCAATCCCGATTACAAAACGCCCAAAAAGGCGATGATCCCGCAGCTCTCCCTCCACATTCTCTCATCGCTGACGCCGGCGACTCACCGCGTGATCATCGTGGAGGAGGAATACGAAAACATCCCCTTCGACGCGGAATGCGACCTTGTGGGCATAAGCTGCTTTACCGCGAACGCGCCCCGCGCGTACGAGATCGCCGGAGAATTCCGACGGCGAGGGAAAACCGTCGTGCTCGGCGGCATCCACCCCACCCTTCTTCCCGGCGAGGCGCTCAGGCACGCCGACGCAGTGATCGCGGGCGAGGCCGAGGGCGTCTGGGGAACGATGCTTCAGGACTTCGAGCGGGGCGGGATGAAAAAAATCTACCGCTGCAGCGACACACCGCTTGACGCCTATTATCCGCCACGCGCCGCCGAAAGCCGCCTGAAACGTCCGTTTCGAGGCGTGCCGGTGATGACCACGCGCGGCTGCCCGCACGAGTGCGAATTCTGCTCGGTTTCGCGCATCTATGGAAAGAAAATACGCCACGCCCCCGTGGACCACGTGGTGCGCTACATCAGGGAATCCGGCGGAAGGTACTTTATCTTCCACGACGACAACATAATCGGCGACCGGAAGTACGCGCGCGCGCTCTTCACCGCGCTCGCGAAGCTTCGCATTCGCTGGGTGGGGCAGGGATCGGTGTCGCTCGCAAAATACCCCGATCTTATGAAGCTCGCCTACGACAGCGGGTGCCGCGCGCTCCTCTTCGGCGTGGAGTCGGTTGCTGCGGGCGGCCGACGCTATCCGGGCAAATCGTTTCGCCATCTTGAGGAGATCGAAAACGCAATCAGCGCAATCAGGGCGAGCGGGATACTGTTTCACGCATCGCTGGTGTTCGGATTCGACGAGGATGAGGTCAGCGTTTTCCCGGAAACCCTCGCCTTTCTCAT
>CAZPZJ010000265.1:0-4434 GCA_964591055.1 uncultured Leptospiraceae bacterium | reverse complement strand
AACGGGTCGGTGTACTTCATCTTCGACCGCGACCAGGTGACCCTGTCGGCGTGCTGCCGCCTGCGCACGACGATTGACGACAACTACATGCTCCTTCACCCGGAGAGCATGCGCTTCTGCGGGTTCCAGAACGTCACCATCAACATCCCCCACGCCGCATACCTCGCCGCCGCGGAAGGGAGGCGCGATATCGACGGCGTCATTGAAAAGATATACGAGTCAATGGACATGGCGGTGGACGCGCACCTTCGCAAGAAGGAGTTCGTGGGCGGAAGGATGATGAAGGAGGGTGGGCCCTTGTGGCAGATAGGCAGGGAGTCCTCCGACGGAAAGAAGTACGTGGACCTTGAGTCGAGCACCTACATCATCGGGCTCATCGGGGTGAACGACGCGGTGAAATTCGTCACCGGAAAGGAGATGCACGAGTCCGCCGAAGCGGTGGACGACGCCATCAGGATCGTCGCCGCCATGAATGTGCGGCTCCGCGGGTACACAAAGCAGTACGGCCTGAAATTCACCCTGGAGGAATCCCCGGCGGAAAGCGCGGCGCGGAGGCTCGCCAAGACGGACATGGTGTATTTCGGGGAGTACGCCCGCGACATCGTGAAGGGCGGCATCGGCGACGACTCCATCTACTACACCAACTCGGTGCACCTCTCCGCGGACTGCGACGTGGGCCTCGTTGAGCGGATCAGGATACAGGGGCTCTTTCACGGGCTCATCGAGTCGGGCGCCATCACCCACGCGTTTGTGGGTGAGGAGCGCCCCTCCGCGCAGAGCATCCTGAAGCTGGTGAAAAACACCTTCTACCGCACCCAGTCGGCGCAGCTCACCATCAGCCCGGAGTTCACCTACTGCAACGCCTGCCATCACGAAATGAGGGGGCTCCGAAACGCCTGCGAACGATGCGGAAGCGCGGACGTGGACGGCATTTCCAGGATCGTGGGATACTACAGCGTGATCAGAAACTGGAACAAATCCAAGAAAGGGGAGCTCGCCTCCCGGCGCAGGGGAAACTACGGCGCGGAGGCGCAGCCCGCTC
Organism: uncultured Leptospiraceae bacterium; assembly: GCA_964591055.1. Lineage (GTDB taxonomy): Bacteria > Spirochaetota > UBA4802 > UBA4802 > JAGODF01 > CAZPZJ01. The sequence goes on along the minus strand of CAZPZJ010000265.1, from coordinate 3,392 downwards.
CGGCGATTCCGGTTGACATCATGCCGAAGTACCGCAGGGCTCCGGCTGATCGCGATGCTGTTCCATCGAAAGACCGCGTTCCGGATGGAAAGTACAGCGCCGCCTGCAGCGACGGAATGTGCACACTCTATTAAAAAAGGATGAACCATGAGCACTGATGTGAAACCATATCTCATCGTACTGTACGGGAAAAACGACTGTGCGCTCTGCGCGCGCCTCCGGAAGGAGGTGGAAATGTTACTGGAAGACGAAGCTGCCGGGCGGGATTTCGGTCTCGATTATCAGAACCTCTCCACCGCCGAGGGCATGGTTGCGTACGCGAAATCCGAAACGGTGAACGGCCAGCGGATTCCCGCAATCCAGATCATGAAATTCAACCATGCCGGGGGGGCCTACCGCAAGATCCCCGACTCCCGTCCCGAACGCTATGATGAGGGGAACGGGGAGCTTGTTGTTCCCGTGTATCTCCAGCTTCAGACGGAGTACGGCTCCCCGCAGCCCGAAATCACCGGGGAGCGCATACGGGAGCTGATGGGCCTCGCGGTGACGGGCGCCTGAGCGCGTGCGTTCCGCTCTGTATACATACCGGCGGTCGGAATCCACCATCGACTTTGAAGGGCGCATCGCCCTCCTCTTTTTCACCCGCGGGTGCAATTTCCGCTGCCGATTCTGCCACAACCCGGAGCTCATCCCCTTTGATGACGGCGGCATGACCTACAGCGAGCTTGGCGCCGTGCTCGACCGGGCCCGTGAGAACTGGATTGACGGAGTGTGCATCACCGGCGGCGAGCCCACCATGCAGCCGGGCATCGTAGAGACGGCTGAATTTATTAAAGAGCGGGGGTTCGCCCTGAAGCTGGACACCCAGGGCTCCTTTCCGGAAAGGCTCCGGCAGGTCATAAACTGCTGCGACTTCATCGCCATGGATTACAAGGGCCCCATGGAAAAATATCCGTCGATCACGCAGGTCAGTGTGTGCAAAGCCGATATCCGCCGCAGTGCGGAGATGCTGATGCGGGGCGATGTGGACTACGAGATCAGGACCACCGTCGTCCCGGGCCTGCACACCGAAGACGACATGCGGGTGATATGCGCGGAGCTCGACGGCGCGAAGCGCTTTGTGCTCCAGGCCTTCGTGCCACGCGACAACCTGCCCGATGAAGAATTGCGGAGGGCGGAGAAAGCACCCCGGATGGTGCTTGAGCGGTACGCAGATATCTGCCGCGGCTTTTTCCGGCAGGTTTTAATACGGTGAGAGGCGCTATCCCTCTTATCTTTTCACTATTGATATTCAGGAACCTCCCCGCTTCAGTCCCTCACAACCCGTACTTACTGTGCAAGTAGAGAGGGATGGCCACTGACAGTATTGCCAGCAGAAAGGAAATACAGGCCAGTATTCTCAAGCCATGTACGGCACGCCGCAAGTGCCGCACCGGAACATTCCTTTCGAGAGGGGACTCTATCCCGGCAAGCACTTCTCGCATCCTCTCCGCAGCCTTCATCGAGAGCACAGCCTGGACTGTTCCCAGTACAACAAGGATGGCGGATCCTGTACACTCCCCCGGAAAGAGAAGAATTATATCTGTCAGTCGGGCAATCACTTGTTCCACCTTCCATCCCCATCTTCTCCGGAGATAACAGCGCGGAGTCTGAAGGAAGTCCATTTCCAGAGTATAATAGTGGAAAGGAAGAGCAGGCACAGGCCCGCATACATGGGATAAAAGAAAGCTTGTGTGGCTGCAACGAGCCTGTGGCGCATGTCCGATTTTATATCAGGAAGGGAGAGTATTCCGGCAATGAGGCCATCGCACCGGTCTATTTCCCCGTTCCTGAGACACCCTACAAGCTCTGCGCGCATGCCCTGCTTAATATATGTTTGCAGGTAACGCTCGCCATACTCACATATACCGGGAGGCACTGCTTTATAAATGACTGAAGGAATACTACCCACATCGATTGCGAAGGGTTTACCATAATCTCCGGCCTGTGAATCTGAAGCGATGCCAACATCATCGGGATCCGCCTTGCTCAGTGCGATGGCGAAATCTCCTTCAGGGGTCGAGAGTATCAGTCCCGACCGCGCACGTGCGCTGCACTTCACATCATATCCTCCATCAGCGTCCCTGCTGGCCACGGTCCACCAGAAGGCTGCCGCCCTCTGGCCCAGGGGCGTTACCCTGTCTTCCGGACCGAAGAGCCTGCCGGAAAACCTCGCAGGCTGGCCGCTCGCGCTGTGTGCGTCCCATTCAGGCAATGAGGTGAGCCACCCGATTTCCTTTATCCTCCGGGATGAATAATACGCCGCAATGGCATAAGCGAAAATTATAATAATGATCACAGTGGAAACAAGGGCCCCTGTTATGCTGACGGCTTTTTTCTGATGCAAAGGTCCTGTATTGAAGGATTGTATGTTTTCAGGTTTGTGCATGTCAGCTTTTAACCTTCTAAATATTTCCCGTATCTGCAATCATGAGTAGTCGATTGAAAACTGAATGGCCAGAACACCAGCATCCTGTTGAACTCCATGAGCCGGTGATACGCGGCTGTATCGCCAGAGCCACTCAGGGGACACCACCCCTTTGTCCCGGCATAACAGGCTCCTTCCCGACACGAATCAATTCCTGGTATTTCTCTTTCGGGTCAAATTCATAAAAGCCTTATCTTCCCGGAATCATTTATCAATGCATTAACCTGGCGGTGCTCAGGGACAGGTTTTTTAATGCCGGAAAATTCTATATATCCAAGGCAAAAGTTTCATGCCGCCCCTCCATGAATATGCAGGAACTTCCCCGCTTCCCCGGTAACGACTCCCCCCGGGACGGGAGTCGTTACCGGAACTTTTTCAGTGAACATGGCATAGGCCTCCGGGGAAAACACTCTCAGGGGGCCTTGCAATTTAATTCTATCAAAACTGTAACAGAAAAGAATCAGAGCTCTTTCCTGTTACAGCATTCTGGATAAATTATTATCTACTTAATCACACTTCCTGCGGCAGGAAGCGCACTTTCAAATTTTGTAAAATAATCATTGAGGAGCGCGTTCCCTTCTCTTGTCATTTGAGTCCCCTCTAAACCGCCCTTGTTGTTGACATAAATCATCCACGGTATAATCCCAATGATTGTACAACCCGCAATTCCCGATATGCAGTTTCCGGGCAGATGCCCGTATTCTTTTTCATTTTTGTAATTCCATTTCCACAGCTTAGTGCCCGAGTTTTTCGGGGTTATATAATGATCCACATCGGTCGCAATTCGGCCGCTCCCTTTTGACGGCCCCGCAGTCCAGTATATTCCGAACTCGGTAAAGTGTATGGTCAGGACTCCTCTCGCCTTATTCGCATCGTCAGTAATTGCGTAGCCCTTGTTTTTCACGATTTTTTCTATTGCCGGGAC
>CAZPZJ010000264.1:0-4436 GCA_964591055.1 uncultured Leptospiraceae bacterium | reverse complement strand
ATCCTCCTTTTTTCTGTGATGATTTCTTTCTCGAAAAGAATTTGTGTCAATAATTATATTGGTTATACGTTGGAATGCATGGCGTTATAATTCAATGAAACGGGAGAGAGAATTTTTCATACACTCACAATAGACGAGATGACCGAGCTCGCAGGGGAGATAACTGCCGCTGACAAGCAACTCCTGCGGCATGCATTTATGCTCTTCAATGTAAGCGCTCCAGAAAAGGTGAACGGGAACATAATGACATGAAAGGTCAAAGGACACCTCCCGAATTGTCCTGAATAACACAAAATCAGATCCTTCCATAATAGGATCGCCGAGCGGATGAAAGGTGGTGAGAATAATAAAAGGAGAAAATTCGGCCCTTGATCTGCGAACAATCTGAACCAGATTTTCCTTGAACTCAGAACGGTACACAGGGCGAAAAAGGTCATCGAGGCCAAAATTGACAATGAGAACATCCGGCCTGAAAGGAGAGATGTCATTCGAAAAAGTGCCCAATCCTTCAAAAGAGGTATCAGACACGTTGGATCGGTTGATGACATCGATGCCGAATGGAAGACAATAAGAAGCAAGAAGATCAACATATGATTTATTGACTCCGATACCAGCACCAGTGCTTCCACCGCGAACTAACACAACCATGTTTATACCACCCCAGAAAGAATATGGTATTGAAAACACAATACTGAGAACACATGAAAAGTAATTATTCAAGTGGAATTACACTTCAGATAAGAGATGTTTCTCGGCTTCCCGTTTTATAACAGAAAAGCGGCGGGGGAAGCGCGAATCAGTGGGTTCGGTTTTAATAAACAGGGCTCCCGGACCCGAAAATCCATGGATGTAATAATCACAGGGATTCACCGGTGATGCTCCAAGACGACAGGCATGCGAGATGATGCCTTCAGGAAGGGGATGTGAAAGAGGATGTGAATAGAAATAGAACAATCCCCCAGAGCGGAGAAATGGAATGCAAAGCTCAAGAGAGGAATAGAGAGGAGAACATGCGCGTGAAAAACAATACGGAAAAACCTCGCGGTAAGAGCTATCAGAAAGAGCATCTTCAGCCCTTTTGTTTACGACAGAAACATTGTCAAGACAGAGCCTTCCTGCGACATTACAAATGAAATCAGATTTTTTGAGATTAGCCTCAATGAATGTGCCACAGAATTCCGGGAAGAGAATGCAAATGGGAACTCCAGGGATGCCTGCGCCTGAACCGATGTCAGCAAAATTTGTTCCACGTGAAACACAAAGAGAGATAACCGGCTCTATGCTGCCGAGTACGAGATTGACAATGATTGATTCGAGAGTGGTGAACCCGGTAATATTAAATCGGGCGCCGGCTTCAAAGATAAAGCGCGCAAAGAGTTCAAGCTTATCAATAACAGAGGATGATGGAATTTGGCCACGAGAGCGGAACCAATCGTGAATAATATTATGTTCCACGTGGAACACTCCGGGATTTCCTTTGAAGTGCCTCAAGGTGGATGAGGATGATAGAAATGTCTGATGGATCAACGCCCGATATTCTCATCGCCTGTCCCGCAGAGGCGGGTTTGATTCTCTTTAGCTTTTCTCGCGCTTCGTTTTTCAATCCCTTGATGTTATTATAGTCTATTGAGTCAGGAATAATCATTCCCTCGATCTTTTCCATGCGCCTTATCCGGTCCAGGTCCTTTTTTATGTACCCGTCATATTTTACTTCCATTTCAATTATGGCGGCGAGTTCGTCTGGAATATCAATGGATGCATGTTGTGCGATATCAGCTATTGTGATTTCGGGTCTTTTCAGCAGTCTTCCGGCTGTAATTTTTTCACCGAGAGAAATCGTGGAGCCGCGGTTTTCAATGAGCTCCTTGATTGTTTCGGAAACGGTGAGGGTTGTTTTTGCGAGTTCGTGTTTCAGCGATTCGGCGCGATGGTATTTCTCCGACATTGCTTCGAACTGTTCGCCGGATATGAGGCCGTTTTCATAGCCATATTTCATGACTCTCTGGTCTGCGTTGTCCTGTCTCAGGAGAAGCCGGTGTTCGGCGCGTGACGTAAACATGCGGTACGGTTCCTCGGTGCCTTTCGTGACAAGATCGTCGATCAGTACGCCGGTATATGATTCCGAGCGTTTCATGATTAAGGGAGGACGGCCGTGCAGCTTTCTCGCCGCGTTGATTGCCGCCATGATGCCCTGTGCGGCGGCCTCCTCGTAGCCCGATGTGCCGTTGATCTGCCCCGCGTGGTAAAGCCCCTCGATTCGCTTTGTTTCCAGCGTTGGCTTAAGCTCTGTCGGGGGAACGTAGTCGTATTCAACAGCATAGGCCGGGCGCATTACCTGGACATTTTCAAGCCCGGGCAGGGTGCGCACCATCTCAAGCTGCACGTCCTCGGGAAGAGAGCTTGAAAATCCGTTGATGTAGAACTCGTTGGTGTTCAGCCCCTCGGGCTCCAGGAAGAGCTGGTGCCGGGATTTATCGGAAAAACGGATCACCTTGTCTTCGATTGAGGGGCAGTATCGCGGTCCTACCCCCTTGATTTTTCCGGAAAAGAGCGGAGAGCGGTGAATATTATTCCTTATGATTGAGTGGGTCGTTTCTGTCGTGTAGGTGACCCAGCAGGGAACCTGCTCTGAGACAATGCTTTTTGTCGAGTAGGAGAAGGGTGACGGGACATCGTCCGGAAGCTGGATTTCGCATTTGCTGAAATCAACAGTGTTCCCGTTTACGCGGGGAGGTGTGCCGGTTTTCAGTCTCAAAACGGGGAAATTCAGCACACGCAGCGAGTCGGAGAGGTTTTCTGCGGAAAAATCGCCAAGTCTTCCGCAGTGCTCGTTGTACTCGCCGATGTGGATGAGTCCTTTCAGAAAGGTTCCCGTACAGAGAACTGCTGCGCGGCAGCGGTGCTCCTGCTGTCTGCGGGTTATGATGCCTGCCACCCTTCCGTTTTCAACAAGAAGGCTTTCCGCAACGTCCTGAATGAGGCTTAAATTTTCCTGGTTTTCGATTACCTGTTTCATTCGAAACTGGTAGGCCTTTTTGTCCGCCTGCGCCCTGGGAGCCCACACCGCAGGTCCCTTGCTCTTGTTGAGCATCTTAAAGTGAATGCCTGTGTGGTCTATGATCCTGGCCATTTCTCCCCCAAGGGCGTCTATTTCCCTGACAAGGTGCCCTTTTGCGAGCCCGCCGATCGCGGGATTGCAGCTCATCTGGCAGATCGTGTCGATATTGCCCGTCAGCAGAAGCGTGTTGAATCCCATTCTGGCGGATGCGAGAGCCGCTTCAGCGCCTGCGTGCCCGGCTCCAATCACAATGATGTCATAATTCCGTATCATGGTTCCCCTGGGTGCGTGTGGTTTTGCGAAATATTCTGTTCAATCCGATTCTTCACTTGAGAAGATTCCATTATATTTGCTCCCGGATTACGTCAATCACAGATTGCACTGTAATTATATCATTATCAGGTGCCTGGTGCAAGATAAACGTAAGGTGCTTTTGGTATATGCGGTGGAATTGTGGGATTCGGACTTGTGGCTGCTGTGTATAGTGGTTGACGCGTTGCCGGACATGGAGTATTGAAAGGAGAGGCGGGGATGGTTTATCCGGCAGAGAGGTGTTTCGGGTGAGAGCAATGCGTGTAGTGATTCCAGCGGCACTGCTGGTTGTCTCCAGCATGTTTGTGGCGGCATATCCCGGCCAGGTGAATCATTTGGTGCAGGCGGTCGCGCTGGAGAGTGGAAATTCACGAAACAGCATTGGGCAAAGCGCCGCGTTTCTTGAGGATCGCGGTAAAAGCCTTTCAATAGGCGATGTGTCGTCCCTGGAGTACAGGGATCGTTTTATCCAATCGAAAGATGCAATAATGAATTTCGGCTATTCATCTTCTGCGTACTGGATCAGGTTTGCTGTCGAAAACAGGTCTTCAACTCATGGGCAATGGTTTATCGAGTGTGCGTATCCATTGCTTGATGATATCAGGTTTTTCATACCGGCCGGCGGTGGCTTTGTGGAAAAGAAAAGCGGCCGTATTTATCCGTACGGATCGCGGGAGGCACGGGTGCGCGCATTCGCCGTGGAAATAACCCCTCCCGCGGATGTTGTCACAGAATACTTCATCAGAGTAGAAAGTAAAAACTCCCTGTCCGTGCCGATTTCAATAAAAACGAAGGATGAACTCATCAACAGGGACCGGCATGAGCGATTTGTGCTGGGCATGTACTATGGCGTGATTCTTGTGATGATACTGTATAACCTCTTCATCTTCTTTACGGTCCGCGACGTGAATTACCTGTATTATGTGTGCACGCTTGTGTTCGCCCATCTTCTGTTTCACCTGGGGATCAACGGATTGTTCTATGATGTTACCGGCCTGGATGCACTGTGGTTGTCAAGGGATTCCATTGCGCTTTTTTTCTCCCTGGGAATGTTCTTTTTCATGCT
>CAZPZJ010000263.1:0-4462 GCA_964591055.1 uncultured Leptospiraceae bacterium | reverse complement strand
GTTGAGAAGGGAGAAGGTGGGACTAACATTGCGAACGGTTTCCAGGAACCAATGACAGCGACAAGCCTTACCCACCTTCTCTCATATCCTCTCTTATTCCTTATCCCCGAAGAGAGAATATTCCTTTAATACCAACATACGATGACAGTATTATTGGTCGCCCGCCCACACCATCACTCGGGGTGCACCTCTCTGAATCCCGCCCCCTGTGGGGGACGGGGGGCCATGTGCCGCGCCTCACGCTTCCACCCGGCACAGCCGTGCCGAACATGCCTTGTAAGAACAGAAATGCACCCGCCCGCATAAGAATTTTTTGTCACACAATGGCCCCTATCTTCACTATCTCCTATCACCATCCCCCGGAGGAACCACCATGTCGCATGTCACCCTCAATGTCGCATTCAGGACGCTTTCAGGCCGCGTGGGAGACGCTGTCTTCTACACCCGCTACGGCAGGCAGTACATGCGTCCCTACGTCAAGCCCTCTAATCCCGACACTCCCGCCCAGCGCGCGCGTAGGTTCGCCTTCAGGAATGCTGTCCGCGCCTGGCAGGCGCTCGGTGAGGAGGAAAAACTGCAGTGGAAGAACATTGGAAGGAAACGGCATCTCCCCGGCTACAACGCCTTCATCTCGCACGCCATGAGCGGCGATCCACACTTCCTTCAGGAAAGTACCCCGTACATGGTGAAGGCTGTCTCCGCCCGCAGGACGACATACCTGCGCCGCCCGAAATGCGCCGGAAGAGTGTCGAACCTGCTCAAGGTGCGGCCCGTTATTGCTCCGTATCCGTGTATTACCCGCGATAAGGCTCCCTATCTGCCGGCTATAGCACGCCATAACCGCCGTCTCTGAAGACACGGGAAAGCTCTCTCCCGCACAAAAGGCGGCAAAGGAATGCAAAGGCGCACCTCCCTGCAAGGGGAGGCGCGCCTGTTTCACATCTATTCGGCCGGCGCATTCAAACGGTCACGTTGATTCAACAACCATTTGAATCCACGAAGCCGCCTGTCTACGAGCTGGTCAGGTCGAAGCGATCGGCATTCATCACCTTGTTCCATGCCTTTACAAAGTCATGCGCAAATTTGTCTTGAGCGTCGTCACAGGCATATACTTCCGCAAGAGCGCGGAGCCGGGAATTCGAACCGAACACGAGATCGACGCGAGTTCCGGTCCATTTGAGTTCGCCCGTTGCGCGATCTCGCCCCTCGAACAACTCACCCTCGTCCGATGCCGGCTTCCACACCGTGTTCATGTCGAGCAGATTCACGAAGAAATCGCAGGTGAGCGTCCCGGGACGACTGGTAAAGACCCCGTGTTTTGACCCGCCATGGTTGGCGCCCAGAACGCGAAGTCCCCCGACGAGCACCGTCAACTCGGGGGCCGTCAGCGTCAGCAGCTGCGCCCGGTCAATCAACAGCTCTTCGGCCGGAACTGCATACCTGGTTTTCAGGTAATTGCGAAATCCGTCCGCAACCGGCTCGAGCACGGCAAATGATTTCACGTCGGTGTGCTCCTGCGCCGCGTCCATTCGCCCCGGCCTGAAGGGAACCGAAATCGCGATGCCGGCGTCCCTGGCCGCCTTCTCTATGGCTGCGCAACCTCCGAGGACTATCAGGTCGGCAAGCGACACTTTCCTGCCTCCCGATTGCGCCTTGTTGAACCCGGCTTGAATTCCTTCAAGCGTCTGCAGCACCTTTTTCAGTTGAGCGGGTTCGTTGACCTCCCAGTCCTTCTGGGGGGCAAGGCGGATGCGCGCCCCGTTGGCCCCGCCGCGCTTGTCAGATCCGCGGAAGGTCGAAGCCGAGGCCCAGGCCGTCGAAACCAGCTCGGAAACCGAGAGCCCGGACGAGAGGATTTTCTCCTTGAGACCGGCGATGTCCTTCCCGTCGACCAGCTCGTGGTTGACTGCCGGAATGGGGTCCTGCCATATCAATTCCTCGGCCGGCACTTCCGGACCGAGATAACGCGAGCGCGGCCCCATGTCGCGGTGCGTCAGCTTGAACCAGGCGCGGGCGAAGGCGTCGGTAAACTCCCCGGGGTTCTGAAGGTATCGCCGTGCGATGGGCTCGTAGACCGGGTCAAAGCGAAGCGAGAGGTCCGCAGTGGTCATCATGGGCCTGCGTTTCTTTGAAGGGTCGTGCGCGTCGGCCACCATGTCCTCTTCCGACACGTCCTTGGCCAGCCACTGGTGGGCGCCGGCCGGGCTTTTGACCAGCTCCCATTCGTATTTGAACAGCACGTTGAGATAGCCCATGTCCCATCGGGTCGGGTTCGGCTTCCATGCTCCCTCGATGCCGCTGCTGATCGTATCGCCGCCTTTGCCGCTTTTAAAGCTGCTCTTCCAGCCGAGGCCCTGCTCCTCCATGGGAGCGGCTTCGGGTTCGGGGCCGACATGCCTGGCGTCGCCCGCGCCGTGGCATTTCCCGAAGGTGTGCCCCCCGGCGACGAGCGCGACGGTCTCCTCATCGTTCATGCCCATTCGGGCGAACGTCTCCCGCACATCGCGTCCCGAGGCCACAGGGTCGGGATTGCCGTTTGGTCCTTCCGGGTTTACATAGATCAGCCCCATCTGCACGGCCGCAAGGGGGTTCTCAAGCTGGCGATCGCCGCTGTAACGCCCGTCTCCCAGCCAGGTGTCCTCCGCTCCCCAGTAGACGTCCTCTTCCGGCTCCCAGATGTCGACGCGGCCGCCCCCGAAGCCGAAGGTCTTGAAGCCCATCGACTCCAGCGCGCAGTTGCCCGCCAGGATCATGAGATCGGCCCATGAGATTTTTCTGCCATATTTCTTCTTTACCGGCCAGAGCAGGCGGCGCGCCTTGTCCAAGTTGACGTTGTCCGGCCAGCTGTTGAGCGGCGCAAAACGCTGGTTGCCGGTACCGCCCCCGCCACGGCCGTCGCCGATGCGATACGTTCCGGCGCTGTGCCAGGCCATGCGTATCATGAGGCCCCCATAATGGCCCCAGTCTGCGGGCCACCACTCCTGCGAGTTCGTCATCAAACTGTAAAGGTCCTTCTTCAATGCCGCCAGGTCCAGCTTTTTGAATTCTTCCGCGTACTTGAAGTCGGCGTCCATCGGATTGGATGCAGAAGTGTGCTGGTGAAGAATATCCAGGTTTAACTGGTTTGGCCACCAGTCACGGTTTGACGTTCCTGGACCGCCGGCGCGTTTGCTCATGGCGCCCGGTGGCGAATTCGCCGCATCTTTTTTCTTGTCGCTCATAGACGTCCTCCATTTTATATTGTTTGACCAAGGCCGTAAAAAAGACCTGCAATCTCCCTGCCCGATGTGTTCTGATTCAGGCGCGGGATTTCACGGATGCTGTCAGGAAATATGGCCCATGAGCATGTTTACCCGTTTCATATCATCAATCTCGCTTTCATAAAGCGCTTTGCGACGCTCCAACCACCGGACACGCAATGCTTCTTCCGACCGCTGTCATACTATCGACCCTTCCCGCCGCTCCTTCTGCATTTCTCGCAAACACCATGAAATTGAATGGTGTGGCCCCTTATTGTATGCTTTGTTAATTTTTGGGCCTCGCCGGTAATGGATTCCTGTACCGGCATTGCAAAATCACTGACCGATTTGCATTGTTCACAGATGAAATGGTAGTGAGCATGCGTAATCGCGTCAAAACGCTCAACACCGTCACCGAAATCACGGCTTACAATCATCCCCTCTTCCATCAGGATTCGGATATTTCTGTACACATTGCCAATGCTTGCCGATTGACCGGTTTTTTTCAGCATTTCAAAGATCATGAGCGCGGTCGGATGGTCCTGACTGGATTGTATCAGATTGAAAATCAAATCGCGCTGACGGCTTTTTCTTCTGACGGATTTCATATTAATAATTATTCTTAATAATAGCGAAATGCGCGATGATCGTCAACCGGATGTTCGAGTGTTTTTAAATGGAGTGGTTTTCCCGCTCAGCGCGTGCGGGGCGGGTCGCATTGTGACAGGCCGGTTTTCCTACACCTTCCGCGTTGAAAACAGGCTCAGGTTCGCCGCAATGATCGAGGGGATGAGCGCCGAGAAGGCCGAGACTGCCGATGAGACCGCCACAGAGACAGGCAAAAGACCGCCGAACGACGCGGTAAGCTCAAGGCCCGCAAGGGCCGGCACGAGGCGAGGCAGGTGCGCGTTCATCGCACCCACCGCCCACAGGCCGCCCCAGTAGCCGATGATCCCGTAGAGGGCTCCCGCGAGCGCAGCCTCGATGAGATACGAGACAAGCACCCTCACCCTGGAAACTCCCACGATCCGCTTGAGCGCAATCTCGTCGCGGCGGTGGTAGATCTGCGAGAGGTAAGAGTTGAAGATCGCAACCGCAGTGAGCGCGGCGATCATGGCGAACAGGAGCGCAAACACGGCGTCGATGAACAACACCGCCTTGCCCGTTTTTTCGGCGATATCGCGGCGCGACTCCACCGAGAGCCCGAGCCGCCTGACTCGATC
>CAZPZJ010000262.1:0-4468 GCA_964591055.1 uncultured Leptospiraceae bacterium | reverse complement strand
AACGGCGAGCAGAAATCCGTCATCGGCGAGCTTGAGGACCTCTTTTAAGACGGCGCTCCTTCATCTCGGCGCTTCTTCGCGCCCGTATCGCGTCCCTCGCGTTGTTCAATCCGCCGTCCCGGTAGGGTGCGCTCTTCGGATTCGAATGCAATCCCGCGATCTCATCGTCGCTGAAAGCTTCCAGCGCTGACGGAGTGGGAGAGGCGAGCGTGCCTTCCCGCTTGCGCCCCAGCGAGGGCCCGCGGCCGATGTGAAATCCCGCTTCCAGCAGCGCTCCCCGCACCTGCAAAGCGCTTGAATAGGTGGTGAGAATCGCCGTCGCGGCGCAACGCGTCCTGATCTCCATGAAGAAGTCGACCGTCCACAGCTCGCAGTTCGCGGCGGGCGAGTACGGATCGTGGAACACCGCGTCGAAGCGCTCATTGGAAAGCGAGCGAAGCGTCGAGCGCGCGTCCCCGGCGAGCACGGTCAGCTCAAATCCTCCCTCGCATGCGCGGCCATTTTTCGCGGCCAGTTTCACAAATCCGTAAAGTCCGGCGCGCCGGCCTTCAAACCGGATGGATTCCATGAGATCGAGATGCGACAGGTCTTTTTCAAGCGAGATGACGCGGGCGAACGGCGCGTTCTCCCTGTCCGCAAGCGCCTCGATGAGGGCGAGCGTGTTGTAGCCCAGGCCGAAGCCCACGTCGAGCACGGTGATTGCAGGGGTTGATCGTTCGAGCACGCGAGAGGGGAGCACGTGCCTGACAAAAGCCTCGGTGAGCGCGCCGTCCGTCGTGTGCATCGCCTGGCCGTATTCCTCGGCGAACAGCGAGACCGATCCGTCATCGGTTGTAACCACCCTGAACACGGTGTTTTCCGGCCTCAGATGAAGTTCCGCAGTATCTCGAGGATCGCCGCGTCAAGCGTTCCGAAGCGCCGTTTGAGCTCAAGCTTGAGCTGCTCAAGCTCGGGCATCCGGCGGTAGTCGGAAAGGAAGCGAAACTGGCCGATGCGCCTTCCGATGATGAAGCAATCGCGGTCGCTTTCGTCCATGCCGAGAAAGCGGTCAAGGAGGCCGATCATCGAATTCCTGTCGGCGGGGAGCTCGCCTTCCAGGTCCTCGATGAGGTTCATCATGTGGTCGCTTTTCACCGTGCTCGTCGCGCCATCAAGGTGCTCCAGGAAGAGGCGAATCTCGTGGATCTTTTCCTCCTCGGTGAGCGGCGTCCACTCGCCGCGCTCCATCGCGTCATGAAGCCCGGTGCCGGGGAGTGGCACGGCGCTTCGCAGGCGGATGAAGGTGGGGTTGATGGCGGAGAGCACCCTGGCCGACTCGATGGCGTTTTCGCGCCATCGATCCCTGCCGCCGATTCCCGGCATGTAGTATTCCGAGAGGTCAAAGCCCGCGGCCATCACGTTCCGGCCGGCGGTGATGTGCTCGTCCGCCGTCACGCCCTTGTCGATAAACGAGAGCACCTCGTCGCAGCCCGACTCCATGCCGAGGTGCAGGCGCGTGAGGCCGGCGGCGCGGAGCGAGGCAAGCTCGTCCGGCGTCTTTTTCGCGAGCGTTTTCGAGCGCGCGTAGCTGGTGATGCGCTCGATGGCGGGAAACCTCGCCTTGAGGTGGGTGATGATGTGTACAAGCTGGTCTGAGGGCAGCAGCAATGAGTTCGCGTCCTGCAGAAACGCGGTCCTCAGCCCGTAGTGCATCCAGAACGCCACCTGCCGGTAGTATTCTTCGGGCGTGTCATCATCTCCCATGGCGCGCTCGATCACGCCCGGCTGCAAGACGCCCGCGGGGGAGCGGTCGTCAAGGGCGCGGAAAAGCCTTGAGGCGATCTCGAACATGGAGTCGATGTCGGCCCTGACCTCCTCCACGCTCCGCCGCGAGAACTTCTGGTCCTTGTAGCTGTGGCAGAACAGGCAGCGGTTCCAGGGGCAGTTGCGCGTGACGCGAAGCAGGATGCTGGTTGCCTCGCTCGGCGGGCGGATGGGCCCCAATTCAAACGCGTAGCTCATGAGCGGTTCCTTGTCGTGAAGTGAGAGTGCATACAGTATATCATGCCCCGGGCGCATTGCGGAAGTAAATTCTTTTATTTGGGCGTGCTCCATGATCGGATTTCTGCAATCAAACGGGTTTTCCGGCCCTCAGCCCCTATCCCACTCTTCCGTCCTGTCCTTGGATACAAGAATTTCCGGCAATCTCGATCCGCTGGGACTTCCGGCCGCCCTGTAGCTGCGGGCGGGCGCTTTGAGCGGTGAAAGCGCGTGCACCGGTTCCTCAACATCGAAAAACTCCCGCAGCGAGTGCAGTCCTCCGTCGCCTGAAGCTTCTCAATCCTCGCCCAGGTAGTAGAGCCTGCACGCCTGAAGCGTATCGTAGTCGACCGACCCGCGCAGCTCGTCAAACACCGGCTTCAGGTATTCCGTGCCCAGGCTTTCGAACGCGTTCATGATTGAGGTGAGAGTCCGGCTGTCCGCGGGGACCAGGGGCGCAAGTCCCTGCCGCCTGAGCGCATGCCCGTCCTGCGCGTACCTGGTGAGGTTGGAGATGATGGTGCTCACTTTTATTCCCTGTTCCGTTTCAATATCCGCGATGGACATGCCCGAGTTGAAAAGCTTGCCTATCTGCACGTGCCGGGGGGCTTTCAGGGATGCGCGCGGCGCGGAGGGAAGAGGTTCGCTTTCAACAGGCTCAATGCCGCGCGCAGTGACATGCTCTTTGACGAGTGAGAGGATGATGTCGCCGTACTGCTCGATCTTTCGCGAGCCGATGCCATGCACGCGCGACAGGCTTTCGCGGGTTCGGGGATACGCACTCGCGATGGCGATCAGCGTTTTGTCCGAGAAGATCACGTACGGCGGAACGTTCGCCGCGGAGGCGAGCGCTCTTCTCTTTTCGCGCAGAAGGTCGAAGAGCTCCACATCGTACTCCCTGCCGCCCGCGGGAAAGGAATAATCCGCCTTCTCCCGCGACAGGCTTCCTGCCACGCTTTCCAGCCCTTTCATCACCCGGTAGCCGCTGTCGGTGATTTTCAGCGCGCCGAAGCTTTCCATATCCTGAACAACGAGCCCCTTCTGGACAAACTGCCGGCAGAGGGCCAGCCATGCGCTTTTTGAAATATCCTTTCCGATTCCATACGTCGAAAGGGCGCAGTGTCCCGCCTCCAGCGTTTTTTTTGAGCGCGATCCCCGGAGCACGTCGATCACGTGGCCCGCGCCGAACCTCTCGCCGGTGCGCTTTACGCACGAGAGAAACATCCGCGCCTGCACGGTGATGTCGTCGCCGCATTCCGGGGGCTGCACGCAGTTGTCGCACATGCCGCAGCGCTCCGCGCCGTACTCCTCGCCGAAATATTTCAGGAGCGGGACCCGGCGGCAGCCGGTGCAATCGGCGAAGCGCACCAGCGCATCAAGCTGCGAAGCGGCCACACGCTTTTCGGACTCGTCGGTTTTCCGGTCGATGAAGTACCTGATCTTGTGGATGTCGGAATAGCTGAACAGCAGCAGGCACGTGGAGTTCACCCCGTCGCGGCCTGCGCGCCCCGTCTCCTGGTAGTAGGCCTCGATGCTTTTGGGAAGATCGAAGTGGACCACGAAGCGGACGTTGGTTTTGTGGACGCCCATGCCGAACGCGATCGTGGCCACGATGATGCGCACCTCGTCTTTGAGGAAGAGCTCCTGGTGCTCCCGGCGCTCTTCGTCGGAAAGCCCCGCGTGATAGGGCCTCACGGAGTAGCCCAGCTTCGCCAGCGCCCGGGAGATTCTCTCGACGCTGTCGCGTGAAAACGCGTAGATGATGCCCGACTCTCCCTCGCGCTCGCGCAAAAAGTCAAGCGTCTGGCGCAGGGGATCGCTCTTGGGGGCGATGCGGTAGAACAGGTTTTCCCTGTTGAAGCTCGCGATAAACAGGGACGACTGGTTGAAATCAAGGCTCTGCCTGATGTCATCCCGCACCCTCGCGGTGGCCGTCGCGGTGAGCGCCACGCAGACGGCCCCTTTGAACTTCGCGCGCACCCGGGCGATCATCCGGTACTCGGGCCTGAAGTCGTGCCCCCATTCCGAAATGCAGTGCGCCTCGTCGATCGCGAAGCAGTCCACCCGCACGGAGGCGAGGAGGGAGAGGATCTCCTGTTTCAGAAGGGTTTCGGGGGCGACGTAGAGGAGTTTCGCCCGGCCGCCGCGGACCAGGTCCATGTTGGCCAGGTACTCCTCCCTCGAAAGCGAGCTGTTCAGCAGCAGGGCCCCGACGCCCAGCTCGCGCATCTGGTCGACCTGGTCCTTCATCAGCGAAATCAGCGGCGAAACGACCACGGTGAGCCCGGGGAATATCAGCGCCGGTATCTGGTAGCAGATGGACTTCCCCCCGCCGGTGGGCATCACCACGAGCGCGTCATTCCCGGCGAGGACGGAGGCGATGATTTCCTCCTGGAGCGGCCGGAAGCGCTCGTACCCGAACACATCGCGCAGTATTTCCCTCGCCTTT
>CAZPZJ010000261.1:0-4481 GCA_964591055.1 uncultured Leptospiraceae bacterium | reverse complement strand
GAGGAGATCGGCGAATTCCTGCGTGAGAGGGGCGTGCCGTTTCACACCGACGCCGTTCAGGCGGCGGGCAAGATTCCAATTGACGTAAAGAAAATCAACTGCGATCTGCTCTCAATCTCGGGCCACAAGTTCCACGCCCCCAAAGGGATCGGCGCGCTGTACGTGCGGCGCGGCACACGCATCCGGCCGATGATCTACGGAGGCCACCAGGAGCGCAGCCGCCGTCCCGGCACCGAAAACACGCCCGGCATCGTGGGAATGGGCAGGGCGGCGGAGCTTGCGCTGGAATTTCTGCCGCGCGAGGGTGAAATCGCGGCGCTCCGCGACCGCCTGGAGGAGGGCATTCTCTCCCGCTTCAGCAACGCGCAGCGGAACGGGAACAGGTCGAACCGCGTGCCCAACACCGCGAATGTCGGCTTCGAGTTCATCGAGGGAGAGGCGATTCTGCTGTACCTCAACGAGAAGGGCATCGCCGCCTCGTCGGGATCGGCATGCTCGTCGGGATCGCTGGAGCCGTCGCACGTGCTGCGCGCGATGGGCGTGCCTTTCACTGCGGCCCACGGCTCCATCCGCTTCAGCCTGAGCCGCTACACGACTCCGGAAGAAATCGACTACACGCTCTCCGAGCTCCCGGCCATCATCAACCGCCTGCTGGAGATATCTCCCTACTGGGACAGCGTGAAAAAGCAGGGCCACGTGCCGCTCGGCGACGATCCCGCGAGCTGCCCCGCGTAGGCCGCGAAGCGGCGCCTACACCTCCACCAGCCGGACCGCAGGCCCCGTTTCGACAAGGAGCGTCTTATCGGCCGTATAGAGGTCGCCGTCCAGCGTGTACCGGAACGGCTCACCGCTGACAATCTCCAGGCGTGAAACCAGGTCGTTGAAGTTGGCCTCCCCCCTGAGCGGCCTGCCCCGCTTCAGGCGGAGCATCTGAAAGACGGCCTTCATCGGCGATATGCCCGACACGATCAGCTGAAACGTTCCGTCCTTTTCCACGGCGCGGGGCATGGGAGAAAAGCCCATTCCGACATGCTCCACCGTCCCCGCCAGCATCCCCAGCACGTCATTGAACGGAAGAGCACGGCCGTCCGCGATCACCTCCGCATTCAGCCGCTTCAACAGTCCCTTCCTGCTGCCGGCAACGCCTCCCGCGACCGCCCGCGCGATCACTTCAGCATTTTTCAGAAATCCCTTCCGGTCGCCCTCGTAGGCCGCCTCCAGGAAGTTCGAGGTGAGTCCGGCCCCGAACAGAAAGCCGTACCGCTCGCCGACTTTGATGGTGTCGCGCCTGTGCGCAACCGGCGTTTTCCCCTGCTTGAAGGCCGCGATCATCCTCTTAAGAATGTCGGGCCCTTTCCCCTTCAGTGCGATGGTGCGCGCCACATTGTCCATCGTGCCGCTTTTCAGGATGAGGATGGGGGGCGGCGAATCAGGCGCATACAGCCTGATGGCGCGCGTGAGCGCCTGGTGCAGGGTGCCGTCACCGCCCGAGACGCCGATGCAGTCGACAGAGCTTTCCCTGAACGACGCGATCGCCTCGTCCAGTTCATCGAACGAGGAGGGCGTGCGCACGTCGGCGAATCCCCCCCCTATGAGCCCGTACAGCGCGGGGATGTCAATCCGGCTTTTGCGCACGAATTTCGCATGAGGGTTGACAATAATACCGATTCGTTGCATGGTGTAATCGACGCTCCATCGGGGTGTTGTGCACGGCGCGCATGATTGTGAGCGCCGGCCCCGATGTGTCAATACTATTTGCGCACGCCGTTCGGCAGACATCCGGCGCGCCATGTGCGATTTCGGGGAAGCAATGGGCAGCCAATCACAAAGACAGCGTTTAATCGCCACATTTCTGACCGCTCTGACGGTCCTGTTCACCTCGTCGGCGGCGCATCCCGTCGCGTTCAGGGACTTCCATGGCCGCTGGGCGCTCAACTACCGCGGGAATTACGGGTATGAATTCCGCTTCAACGCCAGTTACCGCGCCATCTGCATCCTCTACCTCCAGACCAATATCCTGGTGTTTAAGGGAGTCTACACCGTCGAACAGGGGGATCATCTCCGCATCAATATCAGCGAAGTGAAAAACCAGGACGGAAACCGGCTCGGGAGCCTCAACCACGGCTTCACTTCCGTTTCCACGTCGTATTTCGTGTTCAAGGCGTCGAGAAAGGACGCGCAGGGCCAGAAGGTGCTGGAGCTCGTCCCGGTGGAGGCGATGATCAACGGCAACAGCTCGGAGGGCTACTTCGAGCCCGTGATGCGCCTCAAGCAGATATGAGGCAGCGCCGATGATCACTGAACGCGTGGAATTTTTCAACAACCTCGGGCAGCGCCTCGTCGGAAAAATCCAGCGGGAAAAAAGCGCGTCCGGGACAGGGGTGGTGTTCTGCCACGGGCTGTTTTCCTCCAAGGACGGATACAAGATCACCCGGCTCGCCGCGGACATTGTCGGCGAAGGCTACACGCTCCTGACTTTCGATTTCTCGTTCGCCGGGGAATCGGAAGGCGACATGTCGCAGTTTTCGGTCCGCCAGGAAGTGCGCGACCTGGAATGCGCGATCGCGTTTTTCCGGCAACGTGGAATCGACCGCTTTCACCTGATGGGCTCCAGCATGGGAGGCGCCGTCTCGCTGCTGCACACCTCGAAGAATCCCGAAGGCATCCTCTCGCTCGTGCTCATCGCCACCCCCGCCGATCTCGAGCAGCTCATCCTGGCGAACTCCGGCGTTACCGATGTCGATTCGCTGCCTGACGGCGGCATGACGTCCATCGACGGGATCATGATCCGCAACGAATTTTTCAGGGAGCTGAGGGGCGTGCACCCGGGCGACGCCGCCCGCTCGGTAAGCGTTCCCACGCTCGTCATCCACGGCGGCCTGGACCAGGTGGTCGACGTGTCAAGCGCCCGGCTGCTGGAACAGCGCCTGGCGGGTGAAAAGCGCCTCGTCATCATCGGCGACGGCGACCACCATCTCACCAGGGAATCCGACCTGCGCATGCTGGGCGCGGAAATAGCGGGGTGGCTGCGGCAGCATTCCTGAGACGGGCACATCAATGCTCGGCGATTATCGTGTTCTTGGATGATTTCTTGCCCCGGTACATGGCGTTGTCGGCGCGGCTGATGTTCTCGTCAATACTGCGCTCCGGGGCATACTCCGCAATCCCGAAGGTGACGGTGACGCGCGCCTCCCTGCCGCGGTACATGATGGCCGCCGATTCCACCAGGCCGCGTATCTTTTCTGCGATGACAGAGGCCCCGGCGACCGGCGTCTCCGGAAACAGAAACAGGAATTCCTCCCCTCCCCACCGCGCCACCATGTCCTCGGTCCGGATGCTTTCCTTCATGATGTTCGACACCGTTTTCAGTACAAGGTCCCCGCACTCATGCCCGCGCGAGTCGTTGATCGCCTTGAAATCGTCAATGTCAGCCATCGCGACAGAAAGCTTCTTTCCGTACCGCGCGGCGCGGGCCGCCTCCTGCTCGAGGCGGTCCAGCATATAGCGCCGGTTCGCAAGTCCCGTGAGGGGGTCCTGGCGCGCCATGATCTCCATCTGATCGAGCGCGGCCGACAGCTTTCTGTTCACATCCTCGAGACGGAGCGAGTTGTCGCGCAGGCGCTCCTGCGCGGTTTTCAGCTCGATGTGCGTCCTCACCCTGGCGAACAGCTCCTGGGGATTGAAGGGCTTCGGCACGTAATCCTGCCCCCCCACCTCAAATCCCCGGACGATGTCGTCGGAGGCGGTTTTCGCCGTGATGAAAATCACGGGGATTTCGCTCGTGGCGGAATTTTCCTTGAGCATGCGGCACGCGGAATAGCCGTCGACCCGCGGCATCATCACATCGAGCAGGATGATGTCGGGGCATACCGCCGCGGCGAGCTCCATAACCTGCTGCCCGTTGTCCGCGACGAAGATGTCGTACGAGTCCTTTAAAAGCTCGCCGAGCAGCCGGACGTTCGAGGGCTCGTCATCGGCGATGAGAATTTTTCTTTTCAAGATTCGCTTCCTCCCGCATGCCGCAGGCGCATCAGGTCCCGAAGGATATCCTGCGCCTCCCCGTATTGGAACCGGCCGATCGCCGCCCCGAGCTTCGCCATGGGTTGTCCTATCACCGCACCGTACCGCTCATGTATGCGCTCGTACAGGTCAAGGGCGTCAAAGCTGTGCCGGCCGAGCGCCTCTGAAAGCTCATGGAGGGCGGCGTCCATTTCGCCGTCATCGACGCATTCTTGCCGGTCCGATAGTTCGCTTCTCTCCGAAAGCGCCCCTACCAGAGGCCCGCTTCGCAGCACCTCTTCCAGCGCGTCTCTGAATTCAAGCGCGACACCCTCCGCTTCCTGGACGCGCTTCCCGATGATGAGCATTTCCAGCTCTTCAGCCCTCCCGGCAAGCCTGCCGGCGCCCACCGTGCCCGCAACCCCACGCATGCTGTGCGCAAGCTTCGCAAGCTCCCCGATGTCTCCCGCGGCGAGCATGGC
>CAZPZJ010000260.1:0-4512 GCA_964591055.1 uncultured Leptospiraceae bacterium | reverse complement strand
TTAAATGGAATAAGATTATTCCAGTTTTGAACATTGTTATGTCCAACATAATAATTAATTGCTATATTAAAATTTTTATCTATAATATCTCCTTTATATAACTTTTCGATATATTCAATTTTTAGCATCCTTGGATCTATACATCCCATCTTAAAACATTCTTTCGTCGAATATACATTATAGTAATAACCATATGTCAAAATATCTGGAACTAAAATATAATCCTTGCCAAATTCATATATCCAATTCGCGGAGAGTTCTAAATATTCGTATTTTCCTTTATTTGTTAAATCATATTCGCTCGATATTATTAAATTAGTTATATTTATAGTGATCAAAGTTAGTAGTACAATAGGAATAATATATTTATAATATTTAGTTTTATCAAATTTCTCATTAACGATTATGATAGATATCCAAAAAATTCCGAATATTTCGGAAATAGCGAATTGCCCTACAAGAAATCTAGATATAAAATAAATTATAGTAAGAAAAAACAAGGTGATAAATAATAGTGAATTGATATCAACCAATCTATCTTTTTTTTGTTTTTTATAAATCAAAAAAATGGCTGCGGTTATTACAATTGCATATATGACATATTTAAATATCCAAGAATTTGCAATAATATCTGGATATGCAAATGCATATTGCATCAAAGGCTTCGTTTCTGAAACATTCATTCCAAGATACTGCAAAAAAAACTTCTTAGCGACATATGCATAATCGATACTTGAATCTATGACATTGTTAGGCAAAAAAACTTCATAAAAAAAATCGGATAGCCCAAATCTAACCAATAATACAATTAGCAAATTATTGATCAAAAAGGTCAAAAATCTTAATTTGAGTTTATTTAATTTTAAATAATAAACATTAATAAAAACAAATATAGTTGAAAAAAGCAATAACCGATATGAAGTATTGTAAGACATAAAAACAATACTGACACTTAAAATAATAATAAGAAAAATGAGATATTTTTCTTTATGAATCGCGTCATTAGTATATAATATATATATTAATAAAAAAAAAGTATATAAAAGTACATCACCTAATCCATGCATCCAGATATATACCTGGTGACTTCCAGAAATTGGCGAACTAATTATTACCATCGACAATAGGATGGAAAGAAATATATTTCTGCCAGATATGCTATAAATTAACGCAAAGAAAATTATGCCATATGGAAGTATAGTGAATGGAAGGATTGGTATTAGATTTATTTTTAGATTTGTCAGCAATATAATAACTGCAATTAAGGAATAAAAGCCTCCTGCATGCTCCATATGGTATTCAGTTTGTCCATCAATACTTCCGCTTATTATATTGTATGCTATTCCAGAATGTTGAGGCGCATAATCATCAATGCCACCATCATAAAGGATAACCAACAATATTAGAAAATTAAAAAATAAAATAAAACTTAAAATTTTTTTAAATAGGATTTTCGTCCTAATGGCGGTGTAGAAATCCACTAATTTTCCCATGCTATCCATCTCTAAGTTGATGTATTTCCGCTTGCTCATAACTCGCAATAATATAGCTCTTTTTGCTAGATTTGGAAAGATATTATTCATTTGAAAATAATTATATTTATAAAATAGCATTTGCCATATTTGATCATATTGCAGAGAGTGATATTCCTTTATTCTTCAATATCTATGACAATTTTTCATAAACTTTCATAATTTTCTTTGCTATGTTTGCCCAGGTAAACCGATCCACGTAATTTCTAATATAATCCTCATCCCATTTGGTATCAAATGCATGCTGAATCGCTAGCTTAAGATCCTCTGAATCTTTTGGCTCGACAAGTATACCCAGCTTATCATTTATAATTATTTCCTCACTCGCGCCGTTTCTCGTCGCTATTACAGGTTTGCCACAGGACAGGGCCTCGATCTGCACTATCCCAAAGCTTTCACTTAGGCTGGGGAGGACGAAGAGATCGCATGCATTCATCCAGATAGATATCAAATCATCAGGAATAAAACCAATGAGCTTGATATTATTCTGTAAGTCAAAGTCTTTTATTTTCTGATCCAGTTTATTTTTTAAAGGGCCAGTACCGCCTATGATCACTAATACATCATCATTACAAGCAATAATATTTTTTACAGCCTCAATTAGATATTTTTGCCCTTTCTCTTCGCTAAGTCTCCCAATATTCAATACTAATTTTGTAGAATTCGATAAGCCTAATTTAGCTCTAGCGTAATTTTTGAAAATAATTTTGAATTTGTTTGGAGAATATCCATTCGCTACATGAAAAATTCGATCGGGCGATACCCCCGCTTCAATAAATAGTGGAATATCTTTTTTATTCACTCTAATAATAGCGTCGCATGAGGTTAATGTCTTGATATATTGTTTATTCTTTCTTTTTAATTCCCTATGAAGAGTTATATGAGAATGTTCTGTGATTACCACAGGGACTTCAAATACTTTTTTTAATTCAACTGCAACTGACCCTGATGGCCATGTAAAATGGGCGTGAATTAAGTCAAATTTTAAATTCTCTTTTTGTATTAGTTTTAGTATTGCCTTTTTTTCTAGCTTTAGCCATATATCTCTTCTAAAAAAATAAAAAAATGGATAATTAAAATATTTAGGAAAATAAACATTGACATTATCATATTTATAGTTTTTGTGTGTTGTTTTTCTCAAATATTCAATTCCAAAAGGCACAGGAATAATAACATATACGTTATCAAAATAATATTTTAAATAATCTAATTGCTCCTTAACAAATATATCACCTATATATTCATTCATCTTATCTGGAAAATTGTTCGATATTATAAGAAGATTTTTAAATTTCATAGATCCAGCCCATTAACAATAAATTTGTACTTTCCGCCACTAGTTCTCTTAATCTTATCAACCAATTTAAATTCTATATTCCAACTTGAGCTTCTTTTTCTTATTGCCTTCATAATTTCGTCCAGCTGTCTTTCATCGAATTTATCTTCGGGAACAATTTCAATAACTACTTTGTCTAATTTCTCTTGCACAACTTGATATTCTTTTATCCCTTTACCATATTCCCAAAAGATATACAAAAAAAACCATCCATGAATACTTTTTCCCTCTGGTGTTACAAGGACGTCCACGCTCCGCCCAACTATCTCCTTTAATAATCGAGATCCTCTGCCGCAACCACAATTTGTTGGGATAATATGACCGAGGTCTCCTGTTTCATATCTTATAAAGGGCATTGCATAATTATACAGGCTTGTTGCAAGAATGCTTCCCACTCCGTCTTCCATTTGATGCCCTTTTTTGTCTACGATTTCCATTATACTTCGTTCCATATCTATATGTAATCCTGAATGCTCAGAGCATTCATAAGCACCTACACCACCATCGTTCAGGCCATATCCATCATAGATATCACAACCAAAGGTATTTTCAATATTTTCTCTCATATTTGGCAATAATTTTTCCGCTGTCGTCAATACTCCAGAAATAGGTTCGATTTTGATATTATTTTCTTTGATATAATTAGCAAAAAAATTAATTGATGAAGCATATCCCCGAAGATATTTTGGCCTAAATGAATTAAATATTTGAATATACTTCTGCAAATCACAGATGCTCATATCAAATGAAGATAATTTCCGAATATTTCTCGAAATTTCATGAGCTCTTTTAATTATGATTGATTTCGAACCTATATCAAGAGATGATCCTGCTAAAAAAATCATTTTATCACCAAGCTGATAGCCTGCATATCCCCATCCACGGTATAACATAGCGCCAGAGAGAAAACGATCGTACTTTGAAAGCCTATATCGGAAAGGTGTACCCGTAGATCCACCTGTTGAAATTTCGTAATATTTCATCGATTTTAAATTTTTTGGTTTGAAATCCTCCCAATTTCTTTTAATGATATCCTTTGTCAAAATTGGAAGTCTCTCCAAATCAGAGACGTTTTTTATCTCTCCGGGCATTATGTCGAGGCCTTTAAAAACCTTATGATAATATGGAACATTATTATATACATAATTTATCATTCGCCTTAATTGAACATCTTGTCCTGCTCTTAATTCAGAATTTGTCCGCCATTGATTCTTCTCATATTTCTTATAAGAAGAATAGAATCTATAATCTCCAATCTGATGCGCAAAAATGAACAAGCCTCTTCTAAACAATTTAGACACTCCAATAATTTTTTATATCAATACCCAGATGCTTGCATGGGATAAAGGGCATACGTATTCAACATAAGTTTGGATCAGCTTAACTTTGTTCCACCTTCATGCGGCGGCGCCTTTGATGCCCCGCAGCTTGCTGCGCGGGTGCGCCGCCACAGTTTCACAACATTTTTTTATTTATATTTACTAGCATATAAATTCTCTTTCCAGAATACTCTTTGCTAAGTTGTTGACGCAAAATAAAATAGACAACTTTATATTGTAGAACGTTGTCTATATATTATGGACAACGAAGCAGACTATGGACCATTCTTAAAAGCCTTATCCGGTGCAGATCCTATCCAGGCAA
>CAZPZJ010000259.1:0-4522 GCA_964591055.1 uncultured Leptospiraceae bacterium | reverse complement strand
TGTGGGGGGATCGGATATTGCCAGGGGGTGGCGCCTGCGGCCCGCGACGCTCGGCCTTTCCCTTGGCGATCCATTTAAAGTCACGAAGAGAATGCTCGAGAATTATGAAGATGAAGCGCTGAACGTCATGAGGAAAATCGCAGCGCTGCCCAATATCAAAAAAGTTCACTTCAAGGAAGAAATTCAGTTTAAAGGGAAATCAAGGAGGCGGAAATAAACATTCATTCCTCGCTGCAATAAAGAATGTGTTTCCGGCATCGGTGCGCATAGAACAAAAGCCCCTCCCTGCCGGGGAGGCCCTTTTCCATGGTTTCTTTCCGGGAAGGAAATTCTCAAATTGTGCTGGATGGTATCAAAACGGCGACCAGGACGGATGAAAGTCCGATGCGCTGTTACTGGTGAGCCGTGTCGGGTTATTTCCATCGGCGTCCATCACATATATCTCCATATTACCGTCACGGTCGCTGTAAAAGACTATCGTGCTGCCATCAGGCGACCAGCACGGCTGGCGGTCGGTCGCGGTATTGCTGGTAATGTTGACAGGCGTCCCGGTCCCGTCACTGTTCACGATATATATTTCATTATTACCGTCACGATCGGTGCTGAAGGCTATCCGTGAGCCATCCGGGGACCACGTGGCATCCTCATTGCCCACAACTGTGGTAGAAGTCAGCTGCGTGTTATTGTTTCCGTCCGCATTCATGACATAGATCTCGGAATTGCCATCTAAATAACTCTGGTAAGCGATCCGCGTGCCATCAGGAGACCATGAAGGAGTGTAATTACCTGTAGAAGTAAAGGTGAGTTGTGTAGCATTGCTCCCGTCCGCGTTCATGACATATATTTCACTATTACCATCCCGGTTGCTCGAAAACACGATACGTGAGCTGTCCGGGGACCATGCCGGATCCTGATCAGAAGTAGTATTTACCGTTAACCGGGTCTGCCGGGTGCCATCCGCGTTCATTGTGTAGATTTCCTTGTTGCCGTCACGGTTGCTGTAAAAAACTATGTGAGCGCCGTCCGGTGAGCAGTTTGGATCCCCATCTGCGGGTGTGGAGGTGGTAAGCCTGGTCGGGTCACTGCCGTCAATATTCATCGTATATATTTCATAGTTGCCATCCCGATCGCTCGCAAATACGATTTTCTGAATGATGTCTCCGCCCCACCGCTCGTCATACACGCTGTCAAACCCGTCCCAGCAGGAAAGGTGCGGTAACGTCGTCAGGGCAATCGCCGCGATCAGATGGAAGAGCTGAATGTGTAGTGTCTTCGGTTTCATTTCATTGTTCTGCTGCGGTCATCACCATGGGAAATACCTGATCTCTCCCCACGAAGGACAGATGTCATCGGCAGTGTTGTCGGTCAGCCTCGTCTGTCCGGTTCCGTCTACTTTTGTAATGTAGATTTCGTTATTGCCGTCACGATTGCTCCTATATGCAAGGCGAGTGCCGTCCGGCGACCAGGCGGGATTATGGTCGATGACCGACGAGTTATCCAGTATTACTGTTTCGCCGCTGCCGTCTGTATTTATAACATAAATTTGATAATCCGTGCCAAACATCCTTGAGAAAGCGATACGCGTACCATCCGGCGACCAGGCGGGGGATCGATCGGTTTCGGAAGCTGTAGTAAGCTGGGCACTATTGCTTCCGTCTGTGTTCATAATATAAATATCAGTGAACGCGGCCACCCAGGAAACATACGCGATGCGGGCTCCGTCAGGGGAGAAGCTTGGCTCCTCATCTTCTTTCACATGAGTGGTGAGCCTTGTCTGGCTGCTGCCGTCAATGTTCATGGAATAGATATTCGTATTGTTTACACCGTCACGATTGGAGTGAAAGGCGATGCGGCTGCCGTCGGGTGACCAGCACGGGCGCTGATCGTCTGCGCTGTTGTTGGTAAGATTTACCGGTTCGCCGCTGCCGTCAGCGTTCATGACATAGATCTCGTTGTTGCCGTCACGGTCGCTCGTAAAGGCGATGCGGGAGCCGTCAGGCGACCAGCCCGGCTGTATATCGCTTGCGGCGTTGGAGGTGAGCCTGGTCTCATCGCTCCCATCGGTGTTCATGATATAGATCTCGTAGTTGCCGTCACGATTGCTCTGGAAAGCAATCTTCTCGGTCCGGTCCCAGCGTTCGCCATACGCGTCGTCGAACCCGTTCCAGCATGAAAGAAAGGGCAGGGAGTAAAAAGCGATCGCCGATAAAAACACCAGGCGCTGGATGTGGTAATTGTTCATCTTCATGTTTATAACACGGAAAACAAGAACCGCGGCGGGAATCAGAGACGGTACTTCAATCCCGCGTCGGTGATAACGAACATCCCTTCCTCGGTGCCGACCATGTACCCGAACGCGCAGCGAAGATTTACGACGAACGATTCGTTTATCTTATAATCCATTGAAATCCCGCCGTTTACTACCGGATCGGTGTCCTCGGCGCTTTTCTCGGTTACCGCGAGCGTGCTCCTGTTGCGGCTGGTGTAGTTCATCCTGAAATACGCCAAGCCCGCGGAGGCATAGGGGCCCATGCTTAAGTTTTTCATAATGTTGAAGTTGTATCCGCAGAGCGCCTGGGTCGGGAGAAAGATGGCAAAGTCAGTTTTCTGATTGTCCTGATCCATGGAATCTTTTCCTGTCAGGTAATAGAACCCGGTCTCCAGGCCCGCCTCAAAGCCTTTAAAGAACATTCCCGATTTCCTGTATGAAAGGCTGCCTCCGAATCCGAAACCCGTCATCTCGCCGAGATGGCCGAGCGGATAGATTACTCCGGCACTGGCCGCCAGCAAGGTTGGTGCCGGGGCAGCCGCGGGAGTCCTGTGTGACGACGATTCATCCTTTTTTTCAAGATCAGCAAGATCACCCACCGGGTGCACCTGCCTGTCTCCTTTTTCCTTTTCCCTGCTGAACGCCACAACGCTTCCCGACACGACCTTCTCATCCTCCACGATGAGCTTTCCTTCCTTGATGCCCATGATATAGGCATGCATCTGTTCAAGCATCCTCTCCTCGCCGTCATACACTCCGTCAAGCTTCAACGACGTGGAGCCTACGATGATCCGGTATCGGTACGCCATTTTATCCCCCTGCTCAACGAAGGTAAACACCGAGGGGAGGTAGGGTTTCAGGTTGGTCTGCCCGTATTTCACGGTGGAGGGCTCCACCACGGCGTGAATGCCTTTCTCGTACAGGTAAAATGAAAGCTCTTTTATTCCGATGTTCTTCCATCTGTACAATTCGTTTTTCTGGGCCAGTATGCGTTTCATCGTCGGCCTGTCCGGCTCCCTTGCGGCATTCAGATAAAAGATGCGGCCGTCGCCGTCCTTGAGCTCGTGCTTCAGGGCCCCTTCAAGGCTTGAAGGCCCGGTGCTCACGAGCGTCAGGCTGTGGTCGCCCCACTCCGCGTAGAGCGGGGCAAGCAGGCCGAGGAGCAGGATGGGGATAAATCGCTTCACTTCGTTTTTCACTCCTTCTGTACGATGATCAGGTCAAACGGGCTGATCGGAACATCCGACATCTTCTTTATCACGCTGGCCCGTGCAATGCCCTCTTTCGGGGTGATTGCAATCCTGGCGATCACGCTCCCCCTGTTGTTGACAACCAGGCCCCGGCAGGATTTTTGCAGCTCGATCAGGGGATTGAGCACGACCACGAGGCCGCCGTCTTTCTGAACGCCGATGACATGGCCCTGTTCGCCCCGCATGAACGCGTAGTGCGTCAGGCCCCTGCGGTAAAAGGCGAGCATGTTTTCAAGCTCACCGGCCCTGCCTGACGCTGCTTTCAGCGAATCCTCCACTTCCTTCATCTTCGACGCGAGCTCCAGGAGCTTTTTCTCATACTCCCTCTTTTCCTCGATGTGCCTGGCCCTGTAGTCTTCGCCCATACGGAGCACGAGCTGTTCGGCGCTGGACTTGCTCGCCTTCGATTCGCTCTGGTACGCCTTCAGCTTCTTTTCAAGTTTCTCGGTGTAGGAATCCATCTTCTGCTGGAGCTGGACTTTGAACCCGCTCATCTGCGATTTCACGTCCTCGATGGACCTTTCCTTCTCCTTCAGCCTGTCCCTGTAGTCGGACTGGACTTCGGCAATCCGCCGCTCGCGGTCTTCGAGTATCTTTTTTGTCAGCGCCGCGCGTTTCGCCTCGGAGAGATGGTGATTCTTCCTGAGCTGGTCGAGGTCGGCGGATGCCTGCGTGCGTATCTTCTGCATCTCGACACCCATCCGGCCCTTCATCTGCTCCATGTTCTCTTTCATCTCGTCCATGAGTTTGCCGGCGTTCCGCAGGGAGTTCAAAAGCTCCTGCATGTTGATGTCCTCGAAGTCCGAGATGTCGATTGCGATGCTTGTATTGCTGCGGTCGATGTACGAGGTAATGCCGAACGTGCCGGCCAAAAGCAGGAGGGCGAAGATCCCCAGCGAGAGGTAGAGCGCGAGGCCGCGGTTTTTCCCCGCGGCGATGAGCTCGTTCTCGATGCTGTACACCACCGCCTTTTCGCCGGGCGCCACCATGTCCTTCTGCAAAA
>CAZPZJ010000258.1:0-4579 GCA_964591055.1 uncultured Leptospiraceae bacterium | reverse complement strand
GGAACCAAAACCGCAGGCTAAAAACTTGATTGCTTTTTGGTTCAAAACCGGTCCCCCATCCTGGAAAATAAAAAATACTACCTTTTTTCAATCATTTATGTTTGTGCAAGCTATCTTCTTTTTGCTTTGATGTCAAACTTTTTCCTCATACCGCGCTCTTACCGAATTCGCGTTTCACAATAATACCAAGTTGCATTCAAAGCATCAGCTTCGGCAAGGAGGAGGCTCCCCGGCATTCGCCGGGCAAGCATCCAGCGTATTATAAATACGTTGAGGAAGCCGACAACACAGCCAACAAAGTTAGGCAAAGAATGCGACTTGGTATAAAAACCCTTGACAATAGAACGATCGTTCTATATCATGCTTGTCATGAAAGTCAAGAAAACTTTACCATAATTACATCTTGAAGAAAGGCCTTGCAAAAACTAAATATTGTACATTACAATGTACTAAATTTGAAACATTGCGAGGTGCAAAATGCAAAGACTAAAAATCGATGAAGATATTAAACCATTATCTGACGTAAGGACAGGCATAGCAAGCTTTATCAAACAGGTTCATAATACAAAAAGACCTTTGATTATTACACAACACGGAAAAGGAGTCGCCGTTTTACTGGATGTCTCTGAATACGAATCAATGCAGGAGAAACTTGAACTTCTGACTGATATCCAAACTTCTCTTAGTCAACTTGAAAACGGTCAGGGGGTTGCGCATGAAGATGCAAAAGAAAAAGTTCTAAAGAGAATTCGGCAATGAAAATTATTTGGTCGCCATTGGCTATTGCTAGAGTTTCGGAAATTACCGAATACATTGCACAGGACAAACCATCTGCTGCGGAAAATTGGGTTAACACGGTATTTTCAAAAATCGAGCAACTGGAATCTTCACCTGAAATCGGAAGGGTTGTTCCTGAAATTAAAAATGATCAATTCAGAGAGCTTATTTACGGTAACTACCGCATCATATATCGCATTGAAAGCAAACAAATATCCATTCTTACAATTCGGCACGGCAAGCAGATGCTACCGATAGACGAAATTTGGAACCAAGGAATTTAACAAGAAAAAAAGCAGCGTTATTTAAGGCGGCTTTGCGTGTTCAGGATGTCAACTTCAATCTGAACCAAATTATAGTACGTGATGGCAAAGGTGCCATACATTCAGGCATTCCTTTGCAACGCATTTAAATGCAAAAGATAAGTTGATAATTGATTAATATTCAGCTATTAACTTCATGTTTACGTTTTCTGCAGAGATATTTTATGCCGACATCACTGTCAGTGTTTGCAATATTCACGCTGATCCATATGAACAACGTTATGTTTCCCTTGAGCTAAGGTAATGGAGCAGGAATTGTATCATCACAAGATATCCCATAATCTGAAAGACTCAATATCCTTGTGGCGGTATATGGATATATCCAAGTTTTCTTTATTGATCACTCAAAATAAAATTTGGTTCTCCAGAGCTGATCTTTTGGGAGATAACCATGAGGGATCATTACCTGATTCAATAATTAACGAAAGAAACCTAAGGTGGAGCGATCTTAAAGCTCTCAATATTCTTGAAAGAGGTTCAAAAGAAGGCAGGAAAGATTTCTATATTAACTGTTGGACACAACAAAATCCAAAATCCTTATCTATGTGGAGAATATACACACCAAGTGCTGTAGGTGTAGCTGTAAAAACTTCAATAGGAAGGCTTGCTAATTGTTTTGTAAAAAAGCCAAATGATCTTTTTGAAAGGAACCAAGCGAGAATAGAAAAAGTAACGTATATTAACTATTCAACTCACGAAGGTCCTTACGAAGAGTTCGATAGATTCATTCATAAGCAAAAAGCATATTCATATGAGAAAGAAATAAGGCTTATAATTTTTCATGGATCTACAATAGATAAACCACCAATAGGTAAAAATTTAGAGGTTGATCTAGAGGTGCTCATTGATAAGATTTATATTTCAAAGCAGTCTGGTGAGGATTTTCACCAATATGTTGAGGAACTGCTTAATGATCACGGAATTAATAAAAAGATAGTAATACCACCTTTTGCGAGAGCGCCATCATTCTAAATGTTAATAGTAAAAAACATAAGGTCATCCACCGGACGGCTTACAACCTCCAGTGATGCCCACGTTGAACGTTAGGCTTTTACCAAGGGAGGAAATATGTTTTGTTCACAATGCGGCAGCGAAAATCAACCGGCAGCACGCTTCTGTCAAAAATGCGGAAATGCCTTGTTGAGTGCACCTGCAATAGAAACCGCGAATACCCGGCAGCAAGCAACCGAAGCGGCAATCTGGAACCCCAATGCAGCAGCAAATTGGAGTCTGATTTTTACCCCAGCATTTGGCGCATATCTTCAAATGCTCAATTGGCAAGCACTTGGTGAATCTGAGACGGCCGCATCAGCTCAGAACTGGTTTTATGTCGGTCTCGGCATGCTTGCGGTCTACGTTCTTATGGGTGTATTCATTAGTGACCCAAAGGTGGCAGATGGTGCAGCCCGTGGGCTTGGCTTTCTATTTCTTCTCGTGTGGTACTTCTCGTCGGGGCGAGCACAAGGCAAGTATGTCAAGGAAAAATTCGGCAAAACCTACGCTAAAAAGCCTTGGGGGAGAGCATTACTAATCGGCGTTGGTGCCATTGTTGGGTATTTCGGTGTGGCCGTGGTTATAGGCGTGGTGTTCGGTGTTGCGAGATAAGCCCAACACTGCGCTCCAAGGGGCGCGCCGCTTCCGGCGCGTCCATTGGAGCTTGAACGTTATGCACAAAGAAATTGAATAACAGGGGGAAAGCGTGGTGCGATTCTTTGGGAAATTAGCATACAGTCCCATACTGGCGGCACTGATTTTGGTTATTTCAAGTGTCTTCGTACCGCTATGCTTTGCGGCTAATAACGCAAGTACGTTCTTGAGGTTACAATTCGGAAATGATGTGTCGATTGAAGTACCGCGTAACTGGAAGTTTCTCAATCAGAACACCATGCAGAACCTCAACACATACAGTGAAGCTGTTGCAAAGTTTGCAGGTATCGATGCTAATCAGGGCGATAACCAAATTCTTGTAGCAGCAAACGCCTATACAAATGGCAAGAAGCCATCTGCCACAATGCGTCTAAGCGTACGAGTTGGCAGCTTTCCATCCCAAGACGAGATTAAATTTGCTGATCCAACCGATCTTAGGCGCGAAGCAGAAAAGACTCTTCGGACGTTGAATATCAACCTTCCCGACAACGTGAGAGGAATGAAACTGTTGGATGTTCGTTTGGATCGTTTAGGTGTTTATTATTCAATCGTAACTGACAAGCAGGTCGATTATGTATCTGGCCCAGAACTGGATAGACTCGACGTTATCTACGTTGGTGACAAGGTCTATAAGCTCAACACATCTTATCGGAAATCGGAGGAATGGATGTTCAAACCGATAATTCAGCATATCCGTAACTCACTAAAAATATACGTTAAGTAAATCATTGCCGACCTAACGGCACAACTTGGGCGCGAGGGTAAAACGCAATTTCATGATAAAGAAATTTTAGAAAAAAGAATGGCCTTCTTTATTTATCGGGGGAATGTAAACGGGGTCATATCTTTGCGGCCTGTTGCCCAAATGCTTATCTCTTTAGAGCGGCCATTGGAAACATTTTTGCCATGAATCTTGGCGAAACGAAAGATCAGTGACTTCAACTGTCTGAGTCGCAGACGAGTTTTGAAGTCACCTTTCGTGAGCTTTAGAATTCATCAAAAACGTTTCCGGCAAGAGAAAAAGAGATTTGGGCAACAACCCTTTTGATATTGACTTTTCAGAACTGACGCTTTTGCCCCCTGTAATGATTGCCCCCTTCTATTCCAAAATTAATGGAGGAAATTATGTCTGATTTAATTTTTTGTTCATGGAGTGGCGGGAAAGATTGTTGTGCAGCGCTTGATAAATTTTTAACGAAAGATCCGACCGTAACAATCGCATTGCTGACAATGATCGATGAATCAAATCACAAAACATACGGTCATTTTTTAAGCGAGAATATTCTCGCTGCCCAGGCAAAGGCGATGAATCTGGAAATCAACTTCGGCTACGCCGGCTTCCATGATTATGAGCAAAAATGGACAGCCGAATTATTGAAGCTGAAAGACAGGGGTTTCACGGCGGGCATCTTCGGCGATATTGATCTGGAAGAACATTATGTCTGGATCGAAAGAGTAATGAAGAAGGTCGGCATGCAAATGATAATGCCCTTGTGGAATCAGAATAGAGATAAGATAGTTCTTGATTTTATCAATCGGAAATATTCATCAAAAATTATATCGATCAACAAAACCAAAATTGATGCCAGATACCTGGGTTGCGAAATCAATATTGACACATTGAACGAATTTAAAAACAATGGGATTGATCCTTCCGGAGAAGGCGGCGAGTTTCATACGATTGTTTATGACGGACCTATATTCAAGAGTCCTTTAAAGCTCAACCTAAATGCGGTTATTGATGAGAGAGACCATGTTTTTTACGACTTATAAAATAGGTTCTTTTGGGTTTGTTGTGCATAAAATTAACTATATTTCTGTTCTTTGATAAA
>CAZPZJ010000257.1:2987-4583 GCA_964591055.1 uncultured Leptospiraceae bacterium | reverse complement strand
CGGCCGGGAGGGTAATGTCGTTCAGCCCGTCATATCGCCTCATCACCGACATGGGGACGGATGAGATACACACCAACCTGCCGGGTGGGCCGTCCGACAGGCGTTTTTCAAAGTGGTACACGACGGATGTAAAAAAATGGCTGAAGGGCATCTACAAAATACTCCGCTGAAGAAGACTGTTCATTCACGTCGCCAGGCGCACGTGGTTGACCCGCACAGGGGACAGAACGAATGAAAGGGCAGTGCCTGCGCCCCGAACATCAGCGCGGTGACGCTTTTGCGGGGAATCATCATGCCTGAAACCGAGATGCTGATGCCGATTTCCGGAAGGTCGATCAATCCTGCAATGAACTTTTGCCCTTCGGCAAGGGGCCAATCGCAGAAACCGGGGCTGATCCGCCTTGAAGCCCGAAGTCCCATGCGGGCGAGCTCGCCGGAGAAATGCGACTCAATCTGTTCAGCGTAGAGTTCCGCGAGGGACGAAGCGGCCGATTCAGCCATCAGCGATTGCAGTATGGAGCCTTTACCCCGCAGTCCAGCGAGATAGTCCTCCACACCGCTTCCCAGTGTGACGGCAAAGGCGATCATGAGCATGGGGCCGGTGGCCCGGTCAAGGTATTTACGAATGAGGCGGCTCGGAATATCAAGGGATACGCCTTTTACGCGGCGTCCATCAAAGTCCAGGGTGGAGCTGGTCATCCGGGTCCCTGCAATGCCGGAAATCGCCATGACCTCGGCGCTCGTCTTTTTTCGCATCTCCTGATCCGCGGCGTCCGGATTCGGGTAGCCCATTTCTACAAGCGTATGCCCGGTGATGTCATCGACGGAGGGAACGGCCAGTATCGGGTCACAGGGCTTTTCAATCATATCTCTCCCGCCAATTTCTTGACCGCTTTGGTTTTACGATCTACAAGGTCATTTTGTGTGCGTGTGTTCATGTACAATAAGAAAACGCCTGTGGCAGAAATCAATTCTTAAAATTCCCAAAATAATTAATTGACATCGAACTGTTCTTCCCAATAATGACTTTTCTCGACCCGGTAGCGCTTTCAGCAGTGACGCCGGGCGATCATGGTGGATGTAGCTCAATGGCAGAGCCCTGGACTGTGGCTCCAGTGGTTGCGGGTTCGAGCCCCGTCATCCACCCAGGCTGAAACCCGCAATCAACGGTTGCGGGTTTTATATTGGCGCAAAGTGAAGGTGCCGTTCGCACGCAATCCCGGCAGGAGAAACAAATGGAAAAGGCTGATGTGCGCAGGGATGAATACAGAAAGCTCTTCGAGTGGTTCGGATTTGACGTTGACTGGGGCTACCTTCTGGAAAGCTACGCGGAGATGCCGGAATACGAATGGAACGGCTTCATGAGGTCAATGTCCATGATCCTGGAAAGGAAGAGGAAATCACACCTCGTACAATAACGGAGACTCCCTCCGGAAATTACTCTGTCAGACGCTCCGAAAGCCTCTGACCTTCGGAAAGCGCATCCTTGGCGATCTGGACGACCGCGGGATCCTTGCTTTTACGGGCGATTCTCCTCAACGCGGTTTCATATGCCCTTTTCTGAAGGTTGAAGACATTAAGCTCAAGCTCGCAACC
>CAZPZJ010000257.1:0-2887 GCA_964591055.1 uncultured Leptospiraceae bacterium | reverse complement strand
CATGCGCCCGTAGCTCAGTTGGATAGAGCGTCGGACTTCGAATCCGCAGGTCGCAGGTTCGACTCCTGCCGGGCGTACATGTGTTTTGTGAATCATCATTGTTGCGTGTTGTAATTGTAATCGAAGGGTAGATTTTATTATGAAACACGCAAGAACACGAACGACGGAAGGAGACTGACATGCCCGACCGAACTTCAAAAGAAAGGGTATTTGAAAGAACACCCCATGATGATGACAGGCTGGCTGAAGCAATTGCGAAACTTGAAATAGCTGACCATCACATGAAAAGCGCCTTTGGCGACATGAAGAACGGTGGGGTTGAATCCGTTCACGTCGTCGAAGCCAGAGAGATGATCCGTTCCGTACTTGATTATCTGCGTGGCGTCGAAGTAAAGAATGAGGTTGAGGAGTTCAGCAACTTCAATGACGTGGAAGGATAGACGTATTTTACATGATGAAATATGAAAGGGGCCGGTTTGCCGGCCCCTTCTGTTTTCACAAGATGCCGTTGAAGCAGCTGTCGAGGTGCTGTTTGTCCGGAGGGGTCGTGAAAAGGCTGGTTACAATGGTGAAGATCACCGATACCGGCAGCGATACGATTATTGGATCCACAAACTGCACGGTTATGCCCGCAGCCAGCGAGGGTTTTGAAAACAGCGCCTGGCAGATACCGAGAGGAGCGGATTCCTTGGAGTGCACGAACACGATCCAGAACGCGGCAACCACAAGGCCGCTGAAAAAGCCTGCGAGTGCGCCTGCTTTTGTTATTCTCCTTGAAAAGAGACCGCCGCAGTAAAGCGGAAGGAACGTCGCAGCGCACAGACCGAAGAATATTGCCGTGCCGATAGCGATGATTGCCGAGCCCTGCTCGAAAAAGCGGGGAAGGAAGTAGCCGAGAAAGGTGCTGACTATGATGGCGATCCCCATGGACAACTTTGTCGTCATGATAGTGCTGGAGGTTTTTACTTTGATGCCTTTCTCCAGAAAATCCCTGCCGAACGCGGATCCCATGGTATGGAACTGTGAGCTCAGCGTGGACATCGCAGCAGCGAGCAGCGTTATCATGAAAACGGCGGTGAACCATATGGGCATCGCGGAATTGATATAGACGGGTATGATGTTATCCACTTTCTTGTCTGCGGCCAGGATAGCAATCTTGCCGAATGTCGGATTGTTGACGAAGTATACATTTGATAGAGCGCCGACAATAAACGCCACCCCGGTCATCATGAGGATGAACACGCCGCCGATGAGCACTCCACGGTTGAGCTCCCTGTCGCTTTTGACGGTCATGAAGCGGACAGCGAGCTGGGGTTGTGCAAGTACGCCGATTCCCACGCCAAGGACGATTGTAGAGATGAGCTGCCACCAGAAGCTTGAGCCGAATACCGGCATTGATGTCCAGCCTGCGTGGCCCTGGGCTCCCCATGTGTTGATTGCAATGGGAGCCAGATCGGAAAGAGACCTGTGGGCCGTGATTACTCCGCCAAGCTTGATATAAGTGAAGATCAAAAGAAGAGTCATGCCGATGAACATGATGGTGCCCTGGAACGCGTCGGTGTAAAGGACACCCTTCAGTCCTCCCATGATGACGTACACGGCCACAATCGCGACGAAGAAGAAAAGGGCCGCCTCGTAGGAAATGGACAGTGTCTGTGAAACGAACTGGGCCCCGCCGATGATGACCGATCCCGCATACAGCGGCATCGCTATGAAGATAAGGACTCCGGCGGCCGCCTGCAGAAACCTGCTGTCGAAGCGCTTGCCGATCAGTTCCGGAAAGGTATGGGCGTCGAGGTTGTGTCCCATCTTTCTTGTCCGCTTCCCGAAAACAGCAAACGCGATAAAGATGCCGACGAAAATGTTGAGGAACGTCAGCCAGAGAACCCCCATGCCGAACACTGCTGCGGCTCCGCCGAACCCCACGATTGCGGAAGTGCTGATGAATGTTGAGCCGTATGAAATGGCCATTATGACCGGATGCATTTTCCTTCCCGCGAGCAGATAATCCGTGGTGTCGCGGGTATGCTTGAAACCTAAATATCCGAGATAGGCCGTGATAATAAGGTATATCAGCGTTACGATAGTTATGAGAAAAATATTCATGGTCTACCTCTCCTCCATGGACTCGGGATCGTGGGATTCCCAGTCGATTTCCTCGTTGATTTCCCTGTCAACTTCCCCTACATCAGGTTTGTTCCAGTTGATCATTCCATACACAACGCACAGCAGCGCCGCAGCGAGTGTAAGAAGATAGGCGAGAACAATCCCCGGACTTTCAAAACCCAGCATCGTCAGCCTCCTTTCACTTTTTATAAATGCCGTTTTTCATGACGGAGATGATGAAATCCCATTCCCGCAGATAATCACGCCGTATGGTTTTTGTATTTTTTCCGCGGATGAAATTTTCCATGAAGTCGTTTCTGGTTTTCAAAAGCAGCCATTCCATGAGTTCCAGTATCCGTGCGCCGCTGTGCGCGAGTCGGGATTCGTCCGCGTCCCCGAATACGCCCCTGAACCGGTTGATGAATATCGCGTGGACTTTAGCGGCAATGTCCAGGTCAACCACGTGATTCGTTTTGACGATGAGCTTGATAAGCGCAGGGTTGTCGATGTAGAAATCAATCGCGGTAGACGATACCAGTGAAAAACGGTCGAGAACGTCCGCAGGTATCGATTTTCCGCCGGCGGTTATGTTCTCTATAATGTAATCATACAGCAGTCCGTACGTGTGATCGACGACAAACAGGAACAGCTCCTCCTTGGAGCTTATATATTCGTAGAGGCCGCCCTTCGATATGCCGCATCGCGCTATGATGCGGTCGGTCGAACCTTTTTCGTAGCCCCATTCGGCGAATTCCTCAATGGAATTCGTAATGATCCGCTC
>CAZPZJ010000256.1:0-4687 GCA_964591055.1 uncultured Leptospiraceae bacterium | reverse complement strand
GTGATATCGACGTTGACAACTCCCTTTCGCTGATGGTGCAGGTCATGGTCTACGGAAATTATGGCCAGAATTCCTATGCGGGGAACTATTATACCAGAAACATTGTCATGGGGGACAGCCTCATCCAGGGGGATTTCCTTCAGAACGAGTTTGACGTCGACCGTGGAAAGCCGAAAGACATCACGAAGATTGACAAAAAGTATTTCGATAAATTCAGCGATATCGCCAAAAAGCTGGAAGAGAACTTCAAGGAGATCCGCGAAATCAAGTTCACTATAGAGGAAGGCGATTTCTGGCTGGTTGAGCAGAAGGAAGTAGATGAAAAATCAACGCAGGCCCATATAAAGACGCTGCTCGATCTGTGCAAGAAAAAAATCATTTCAGAGGAGTATCTGATTTCAAACATCAAGCCCAATCAGCTCAACGAGCTTCTGCATCCCGTGATTGATCCTACAACCGTAAAGGGAGTCAAGAGCATAAAGGGAGGCATCGCCGGCTCAACAGGCGCGGCTATTGGCAGGGTGTTTTTCTCGACCCCCAGGCTTATTGAGGAGCATCGGCGCGCTATTATGCACGGGGGCGACACCAATATGATCCTTGTGATGCCGGCGAGCTATGCAGAGGACGTCAAGGCGATTGAAGTTGCGCGAGGTGTAATCACGACAGAAGGCGGTTTTTCGTCGCATGCGCCGGTTGTTGCACGAAGCCTTGGAAAGGTCGCGATGGTGCAGCCTGAAATGAAAATACGGGGCAACACCTTCACACTTGCAGGCAAGACCATCAAGGAAGGGGATTATGTTTCCATCAATGTCCCGTATTACGAGCCGCCGACAATCTTTCTGGACAAGGTCGGATTGATTGAGCCAAATTTCAAGGAAAACGGCCTGCTCGAATTCCTTAACATTGTTGAAAAGTTCATAGACAGGTTTGATGTTCGGGCGAACGCCGACCAGGGCCGCGACGCGAAGGTCGCAAAAGACTTCCTCGCGAAAGGAATAGGGCTTTGCCGCACGGAGCACATGTTCTTTAATGAGAAGAGGATAATGAAATTCCGCGAGATGATACTTGCGGAGAATGAAAAGGAGCGACGCAAGGTGCTTGATGATCTGCGCCCGATGCAGCGTTCGGACTTTTACGATCTTTTCAAGATCATGGTGGGGAACCCTGTTACAATCAGGCTTCTTGATGCGCCGCTTCATGAGTTTTTACCGCGGACCGATTCCAGCATGCAGGAATTCATCGCATATATGAAGAAGAGGAATCCGAAGGCCAGCCCGTCCGAAATCAAGGCGCGTTGCGAGGATCTCGCAGAGATGAATCCCATGCTGGGACACCGTGGCTGCCGTGTGGCGATCACGTATCCCGAAATCTATGAAATGCAGTGCCGGGCGATTTTCGAGGCCG
The DNA here is from genome assembly GCA_964591055.1 of uncultured Leptospiraceae bacterium. Lineage (GTDB taxonomy): Bacteria > Spirochaetota > UBA4802 > UBA4802 > JAGODF01 > CAZPZJ01. The sequence continues at coordinate 3,283 of CAZPZJ010000256.1, read as the reverse complement.
CATGTATGCTGCGCAAGGAGGGCATTGAAGTAGAGCCGGAAATCATGATACCGATCGTGATGAGCGAACAGGAGCTCAAGTTCATCAAGAACGGGAAAAAGATCGAAGGCACTACCATCAAGGGGATACGGGATATCAAGGAGGAGGTCATTCAGGAATACGGCATTGATGATCTGGTCTACAGCGTCGGCACAATGATCGAATTACCGGCCGCAGCGCTTGGCGCAGGGAGGATCGCACCGTATGCCGAGTTTTTCAGTTTCGGGACCAATGACCTCACACAGACAACATATGGCCTGTCCAGGGATGACTCCAACACCTTTTTCCCAAGCTATACGCTCTTTGACCTTCTTAAAAACAATCCCTTTAAAGTGCTTGGGGAAGAGGTAAAGGAGCTTATACAGGTGGCTGCACTCAGGGGGAGACTGACCCGGCCGGATATTAAAATGGGATTGTGCGGTGAGCATGGCGCCGATCCCGAGAACATTGATTTCTGCATGAAAGCGGGACTCAATTACGTGTCGTGTTCGCCATATGCAATACCGCTCGCAAAACTTGCGGTGGCGCAGGCGAACATCCAGCTCAAGGCGCAGTGATGCGATAGTGTAATCGGGATTTCAGCGGGGGAGGCCACGGCCTCTCCCGATTTGTATTAGTAGGCCTTGCTGTTCCGGAACCGATTTTTACGCGATAGGGCCGGTTTTCAGGGTTGCCCGGCGTGAAAATTTTCCTTTACACGGGGTGAATATTTTTTTATTATCGTTTTGATTATAACTCCAAGGAACATCAAAGAATGACGGATAACAAGACACAGAAAACCCGCAGCAAAAAAGCCCAGGCGAGGAAAAAGACCAACTTGCTGCGCCTCAGTTCGGAAATGAATAAAATATCCCTTGATGCTGTTGACAAGGAAGTGATTAAGAGGTTCCGGATAATTATCGACACGTGTGATGAGGACATTACTAAAGCCAGCCTTACCCAGGTGCTGAAAAATGCGAAGGAAGTAGATGTAAACAGTTTTCACGAAAGCCTTCAGCCGTATATCAAGCATTACCTCTTTATGATGAAAAGAAGTAAAAAGTGATAGCCCTGCGAAAAGACGGCATGACCGCACCGTTTCCGCACTCCAAAGCGTCTTCGTTATATACGGGATGTATCGATGGAAGTGAAAGTTAAACTTTTCTCGCTCTTAAAGGATGTATGCGGTTTTCAGGAGCGGATTTATACGCTGCATGGAGAAGAGAGATTATCGGAGCTCGTGCAAAAGGTTATTGCCGGCAACGATGAAGCGGCTGCTATGGAACACAGGCTCCTTTATGCGGTCAACGGTCAATATGCCAGCGTCGATTGCATGCTGAACGAAGGTGATGAAGTCGCTATCTTCCCTCCCGTCAGTGGAGGATGATGTGGATTATATTTCCCTGCAGATAGAGCCCATAAATGTCGGATTGGAAATCAGCAAGTGCGGTTCCGAAACTGATGGCGCGATCGTCACATTCATAGGCAAACCCCGCAATGGATCGCGAGAGAAGGCGGTAAAATACCTGGAATATGAAGCGTACCAGCCAATGGCGCTCTCGGAGCTGGAGAATATCGTCACTCACGTGAAGCGCACCTGGCCGGTGAACGACTGCATCGTGGTTCACCGTTACGGGATTGTGACGCTGGACGAGCCGAGCATCCTCATCGCTGTCTCCTCCGCCCACCGCGCGGAGGCCTTTGAATCAGTACGGTACATCATAGATACGATAAAGAAAACAGTGCCCATCTGGAAAAAAGAGTATTATCAGGATGGTTCCATGTGGATTACGGAACACCCATGAAAGCCGGGATGGAAGGACGTGCTGATAGCGCTGATAACTGATTTCGGGCACAGGGACAGTTACGTCGGGGTGATGAAGGGGGTCATCAGGAGCGAGAATCCTGATATTGAAATCATCGATATAACCCACAGCATCGAGTCGTTTTCCATTCCCGAAGCCCAGTACGTGTTGTATTCGTCCGTGCGGTATTTCCCCGCAGGGAGCGTGTTTTGTGTTGTCGTCGATCCGGGAGTCGGCTCCCCGCGCAGGTGCCTTGCATCAACCGACGGGCGTTATTCCTTTGTGCTTCCCGATAACGGCGTTCTTTCAGCCGTTGAATCGCCGGAGCTCAGGGTGCATGCCATAGATGAAATCGCATTTCAGCTTGTTTCTTCGACGTTCCACGGCAGGGATGTTTTCGCGCCGGTTGCGGCCCGCATATCGGGCGGTACGGCGTTGGATTCCTTCGGTCCGCAAATCGACGATTGGGTGCGAACGCAATTCGCTCCGTATGAAAGCGATGGCGGCATCCATACAGGCGCAATCCTGCATGTCGACAGGTTTGGCAATGTGATCACCTCTATCCCTTCCCGGTCCCTCGACAGGCGCTGGGGCGCAGTCGTAACTGTTGAGATCGGGAGCGCGCGTTTCAGGGCCCGTACATGCCGGACTTTTTCTGATCTCACCGATCAGTCGCTCGGGGTGCTGCCGGGGAGCTCGGGCTTTCTTGAAATAGTCATGAACAGGCATTCTGCAGCGAAAACCACTCAAGCCGTGACCGGTGCGACGATAAGGATGGAATATGAATAGCGCGAGAAAGATAGTGATCCTGCTTGGCGATGGAATGGGTGATTATCCTATCGACTCGCTTGGAGGCAGAACGCCGCTGGAAGCCGCCCGAACCCCGAATATGGACCGTGTGGCGAGAATGGGGATCCTCGGCCTGGCTCGCTCTGTGCCTGAGGGGATGCAGCCGGGGAGCGATACGGCCAACATGGCAATTTTGGGCTACGATCCTTCGGCTTGCTATACAGGGCGTGCCCCCCTTGAAGCGTTGAACATGGGTATTGAGCTTGGTCCTGAGGATGTCGCGTTCAGGTGTAATCTGGTGACGCTTGAAGGCGGGGTTCTGAGGGACTTCAGCGCGGACCACATTGATACGAATCTCACAAGGGAGGTCATCGCGGAGATAGCGGCCGGCATCAACAGCGAGCATCTTCAGCTGTACGCGGGTGTTTCCTACAGAAATATCCTGGTATGGAAAAATTATCCCCACAAGCATCTTCCCGAAACGACCCCTCCGCACGACATCCAGGATTTGGAATACGAGCGCTATCTCCCGCGAGGGGAAGGCAGCGAGACGCTTAAAGGTATCATGGAGCTTTCGCGCAGGGTGATTGCTGATTCACACAAAATCGCAATGCTTCGTGAGCGCTACCGGGGAAATCCGACAGGCGCGTGGCTGTGGGGCTGCGGGCGCA
>CAZPZJ010000255.1:0-4751 GCA_964591055.1 uncultured Leptospiraceae bacterium | reverse complement strand
GAGCGCCTGGGGCTGTGCGGCGCCTACAACTGGCTGGACGGCAAGGCCGCCTACGAAATCGACGAGACCGGCCCCAACCAGCCGGTGAAAAAAGGCGAGCTCATCGACCCTGTCCGCGGCATCTGGAAGGGTGTGGACGAATACGTGTATTCAAACTCACACCGCACGGTGGAAAGCTTCAGCCTGTATTCAATCATGAACAACCCGATGACGAGCTGCGGGTGCTTCGAGGTAATCTGCGCCTACGTCCCCGAATGCAACGGCGTCATGGCGGTAAACCGCGAGTACACCGGCGACACCCCTGTCGGCATGACTTTCTCGACCCTCGCGGGCAACGTGGGCGGGGGCATGCAGACGCCCGGCTTCATGGGAATCGGCAAGGTGTTTCTCACCTCCCGTAAATTTCTCTTCACGGAAGGCGGGCACAGAAGGATCGTGTGGATGACCAGGGACCTCAAGGAGCTTCTCGGCGACGAGCTTCGCGGCATGTTTGAGCGCGAAGGCTGCGGCGACCTGCTCGAAAAAATCGCCGACGAGGGCATATCGGTTGACCCGTCGGAGATCCGCGCCTACATGGAGAAGGTGAATCATCCCGCGCTTGAGATGGACGACATGGCCCTTTCCGCGCAGTCGGGTGAGGCGCCCGGGGCGCAGGCGGGCAATCAATCCGCACCCCGTGATGAAGATCGTCCTGCCTCCACCCATGCGGCCCCTGTGGAGGATGAAGCGGGCGTGAAACTGAGCGCCGCCGACATCAACGGGCTGAAAAAGGCCCTCATGAGCGAGCTTCGCGATGAGATACGCAGGGACCTTACCTCTGAGATCGTATCGGAAATCATCGACGTGCTCGGGGAGAAATTTCTCGGGAACAGCCCTTCCATACCACGCAAGGCGGCCTCATCACAACCGGTTTCCCCGGCTAAAGAAAGTGCTCCTTCCGTCAGCATTGACGAAGCTGAAAGATCGCTCCCAGCTACTCGTGAGCGCATCGGTGCAATCGCCTCAATCCCCGTACGGAAAGAGCCAGGTGAGATTGCCACACACCGGGTAAAAATCGGCGCCACGAAAGCGGAAGGCGGCAGCCGAACCGTCAGCTACGAAATCGGCGGAGCGAACGCGATGCCCTTCCATTTTTTTGAAGGCGAGATGCCCAACCGGCCCCTCGTGGCGATGGAGGTGTTCGATGTCGTCAGCGAGAAGTATCCGCCCGTGCTCAAAAATTACTGGGGGGATGCGCTGAACGATCCCGCGGCGATGGCAAAACTCTGCGTAGAGCGATACGGCGCCGACGTCATCAGCGTGCGCCTGGACGGCACCCACCCCGAGCGTGGAGACCGCTCGCCGTCTGACGCACTGAAGACGGTGAAATCGGTGCTTGGCGCGGTGGGAGTGCCGCTCATCATCACGGGGCACAGCCACTTTGAACGGAACAACGAGGTAATGAAGGAGATCGCCCGCGGGTGCGCCGGAGAGAACCTTCTTCTCAACTGGGTTGAGCAGGACAACTACCGCACCATCGCGGGCGCGGCGCTCGCCTACGGCCATTGCGTGGTGGCGCAGAGCCCCATCGACGTGAACATCTCCAAGCAGCTCAACATCCTGCTCACCAACATGGACTGCAGGATCAACCAGATCGTCATCGACCCCATGACCGGTGCGATGGGATACGGAATTGAATACACGTACTCTGTGATGGAGCGAATACGCCTCACCGGCCTTTCGGGCGACGCAATGCTCGCAAGCCCCATGATCGTCTCGCCGGGGCAGGAGTGCGCCAGGATCAAGGAGATACGTGCGCCTGAGGAGGATTTCCCCGCATGGGGCGATCTCGAAAGACGCGCAGCGATGTGGGAGCTTTCCACCGCGACAGGGTTTCTCTACGCGGGCGCCGACATCCTGATCATGTATAATCCGGAAGCCGCCGTCGCGCTCAAGCGGGCAATCACAGGGCTGATGCGGGGATAGAAGCGCGCAGCACACAGGAAACGTCTCCGGGTTCTTCGGGCGGGAGGAATGCCATCAATGCCACCCGCGCTTATTTCAGGCAGAATGGCACTACAGAGCAAAGGATAACGACATGGCGCTGACAGGACTTCAAATACAGAAACTGCTTCCGGGCACCAACTGCAAGGAGTGCGGTTCCAACACCTGCATGGCGTTCGCAATGAAGCTCGCAGCCAAGAAGGCGGATCTCGCGCTGTGCCCTTACGCGTCCGACGAGGCGAAGCGCGTGCTGGGAGAGGCCACAGAGCCCCCGGTGAAAACCGTCGCGTTCGGGCCTGAAGGTAAATGCGTCAGCGGCGATGAAACGGTGCTGTACCGGCACGAGAAAACGTTTGTACACCCGACCATTTTCGCGGTCAATGTCTGCGATACCGATTCCGAAGAAGACGTCGCCGGGACGATCTCCGCCGTGAAGTCATACCTCTTTGAGCGCGTGGGGGAGTCGTTCACCATCGACATGGTGTCGGTCACGCAGCGAGGGAGCGACACTGCCGCGTTCCTGAAACTGGCCGGGCGTTCGCACCTTGAAACGGGGAAACCGCTGGTGCTGCGAAGCCCGGACATCGAATCGCTGCGCCAGGCCGCACGGCTCTTTTCCGGGAAGAAATTTCTCCTGTGCGCAGACCTTCCTTTATCAGCACTCGATCTGGTCGAGGCCGCAAAGGAGCACTCACATGCGCTCGCCGTCACCGCGCCCGACGCCGACGGCATCGCCGCACTGACATCATCGCTGCGTGAAAACGGCTTCAACGACATGGTGCTTCGCTTCAACGCGCATTCACTCGCCGAGCGCTTCCAGACCGCGACCATCGCGCGAAGGAGCGCCATAAAAGACAGCTTCCGTCCGACGGGATTTCCCATGATGCGGTTCATCGATGACGGCGACATGCTCGACGGGACAATCGCCGCGGCGACGGAGGTTCTGAAATACGGCGGATTATGCGTGCTTCCGCAATTTGACGCAGCGCAGATGGCCTCGTTGATGACGCTCCGGCTCAACATCTTCACCGATCCGCAGAAGCCGATCCAGGTGGAGCCGAAGCTCTACGCCATCGGCGAGCCCTCTCCCTCGTCCCCGCTCTTCGTCACCACCAATTTTTCACTCACCTTCTTCGTGGTTTCGGGAGAGATTGAGAACAGCGGCGTCTCCGCATGGCTGGCGATTCCCGAGTGCGAGGGGATGAGCGTGCTCACCGCCTGGGCCGCGGGCAAGTTCAGCGCGGCGTCCATCGCGAAGTTCATCAGGGAGAACGACATAGAATCGCAGCTCACCTGCCGCACCATGGTCATCCCCGGCTACGTGTCGCAGCTCTCCGGCGAGCTCGAGGAAAATCTCAAGGGCTGGACGGTGCTCGTAGGCCCGCAGGAAGCGTCCGACCTTGAAGGATTCATCAAGGCGCGGTTCGCGGGATAAAAGGCATGCCAAGAATCGTCTTCATGCCCTCAGGTGCGCAGGCTGACGTTCCCACAGGGACTGGCCTTCTGGACGCGGCGCTCAGGGCGGGCGCCACCATCCAGGCGCCGTGCGGGGGGAAGGGAAGCTGCCGCAAATGCGCCGTTCGAGTGATTCATGGAACGCCCGCGCATCACGGCGCCGGCGCCACAGCGATCGATCTTCCAGAAGGCTTCGTGTACGCCTGCCGCTCCTCGGTGGGGGAATTCGATCTGGAAATTGAAATCCCGGAACACGACTTCGCTTCCGACGACCGTTTTGAGGATGCGGATGACGGCGCATTTATCGGTTCCCTTCACGCGACCGCGCCGGATGATCCTCTCACCTGTGTTCTTCGACTCGCGCTTCCGGCTCCTGGGCTGGACGACGGCATCTCAGACCTTGAAAGGCTCACCGGTGAAACATGCCGCCTTACGAACGCAGAGCATGTCGAAGTGCCGCTGAATGTGCTCCGCTCATTCCCGTCCGTGATCCGCTCAGAAAATTTCAACATCAGCGCCGTCATCTCACGGGATGGCGATACAATGCATGTTGTGGACTGCGTCCCCGGGCACGGGAACACACCCTGCTATGCCGCAGCCATCGATCTCGGCACTACGTCGGTGTCGGTTCGCCTGGTCGATACCGCATCAGGCGCGATCATTGGCACCCGCAGCGGCTACAACTCGCAGATATCATGCGGCCTGGATATCATCAGCAGGATCAACTACGCGAAAACCGCCGAACGCCTCGATGATCTGCGCCGCCGGGCGTGTGCGTCCATCAATCGGCTTATCAACTCAACCGCCGGAGAGCACGGCATCGATCCCCGTTCAATCACGGCTGCGGTGATCTCCGGCAATACGACGATGGTGCATCTCCTTCTTGGAATTGAGCCCGAATACCTCCGCCTCGAACCCTATGCCCCCTGCGTCCTCGGTGTGCCCGGCCTCGACGCGCGAACCGCCGGCATCGACATCAATCCCGACGCCCGCGTTGTTTTTGCACCGGCCGTTGGAAGCTACGTCGGCGGAGACATCACCGCGGGACTTTTCGCCGCGGGCGACGCCTTTGACGGCGACGACGTGTGCATGTTTATCGACATCGGCACCAACGGTGAGATGGTCATCGGCAACTCGGAGTTTCTGCTCGCCTGCGCATGTTCCGCCGGGCCGGCGTTTGAGGGCGGCGGCATCGAATGCGGCATGAGGGCAACCGCCGGCGCAATCAGCGCAATCACTGTTGACGGCATGACAGGCCAGTCGTCATTTTCGACAATAGGGGGCCACAGGCCGAAAGGCATCTGCGGCTCCGG
>CAZPZJ010000254.1:0-4755 GCA_964591055.1 uncultured Leptospiraceae bacterium | reverse complement strand
CGCGCAATAAATCCGCGCCTGAAGCGTCAGGAGAGCCATGGCACCGGAAAGCCGGAAGAGCACAATCGCCGCGTTTTTCAGGGATGAGTACGCGCGCATGGTGGCGTTCGTCAGGTCGCGCATCGAGGACGCCGCGGACCGCGACGGCGAGGACATCGTCCAGGACGTGATGGAGAGCGTCTTCTCGCTGGCCGATTTCACTGTTCCGCTGGACGATTTGGCGTCCTACGTGTACAGCGCGCTGAAAAACAGGGTGATTGACGCCATGAGGAGGCGGAAGCGCCAGGTGTCGCTCGACATGCCGGTCGGGGAGAATGATGCCACGCTTGCCGATTTCCTCGCTGATGCGCGCTATGACGCGGCGCGGGAGAGCGACAAGCGCGAAATGCGTGAAAAGCTTTTCGCGGCGATCGACTCCCTGGGCTCGGACCAGCGCGCGATCATACTGCTGACGGAATTCGAGGGGAGAACGTTCGCCGAGGTGTCCGCCGAGACGGGAGTGCCGCTTGGAACGCTCCTCGCCAGGAAATCGCGCGCAATGAAGCGGATCAGGGAGCGGCTTTCCGGGGAAATCATCGAACTGGAGGATATTGATGGACATCAGACACACCGCTCATAAAAGGCCCCGCACCGCCTTCAGGGTTGCGGGATGGATCGCGGCGGGTATCGGGATTGCATTGCTGTTTGCGCTGCTCTTCGCCGTCGTGGTCAGGCTGCTCTGGAACTGGCTGATGCCCGGCCTCTTCGGCCTCCCGGCCATCGGCTACCTGCAGGCGCTTGCGCTCGTGGTGCTGGCGAAAATCCTGTTCGGCGGCTTCGGGTCGCACCACGGCCGCTACGGGCGGGAAAGGGCCCACGGCTGGCTTTCGCGCAACCACCGATCCACGGGCGAGTTGCCGGACGGGATCGGCGCCGACCGCGAGGAGTTCGACCGCTACTGGGACGGGGAAGGCAGGGCCGCGTTTCAGCGCTACCTGGAGAGGAGGGGGGTGGAAAAGGGATGAACGGCCCCTTCCGGGGCGGAAAGCGCCGAAAAGGGCCCTGCCCGGGCAAAGTTAGAATACACTAATATTATTTGATTAAATAGAAATTATTATTGACGATTTTTACCTCCGGCGCTACCTTGTGAACAGGGATGGATCGGAAGCCCGGAAACAACATGCTGACACGCATACGATACCGAAAACCTGTCGCGATCATTCTTCTCGTGCTTTCCTGCATGACGTTCTGCGTCGCCAAGGAAGTGTACGACCCGCACATGGGGACCGGCGTCGATATTTTCTGTAAAACCCTCTTCGCAATCGGCGACGACTACAACACGGCGTATGTTCCCGAAAACAGATTCTCTCTCTCTACCCTCGAAATACAGAATAACACTACCTTTTACCCGCAGTACCAGCGGTCTGTCGACCAGATCCGCGCGCCGCCTTCTATCGTCTGATCAATGTATGGCGCAATGACGCGTGAACGCCCTGCCGGCGGATCATGCGTGCGCAGTTTTGCGCTGATTGTAGGGCATTACTCCCGCTGCGCCGCGTGCGGTCCGGGCGGGAGAACAGTAAACCAACTATATCTGGAGACCTATATGCTTGAACTCATGCAGAAAGGCGGCCTTGTCATGTGGCCCATCCTGGGCTGCGCGCTGGTCGCCATCGCGATCATCGTGGAACGCGCCCTGTACTTCCTTATCACCGGCACCCGTTATGAGCTGTTCCGGGACATCCTGGTGCAAAAGCTCGACAGCGGAGGATTCGATAACGCCGCACTGCTGGAAAACCCTTTCAGCGGGGGAAAAGGCGGCCCTTCAATCTCGCTGAAAAACCGCTTCAACGCCCAGCGCTGGCGGAGGAGCCCCTTTTTGACGATTGTGCGCGTGTACCTTGAAAACATCGACAGCGGCACCCGCAGCAGGGAGGAGGCGCTCAAGCGCACCGGCTCGGAGGAGATAGAGAAGATGGAGCGGCACTTCCAGGGCCTTTCCGCCATCAGCCACGTTTCACCGCTGCTGGGGCTGCTCGGCACGGTGACGGGCATCATCGCGGCGTTCGGGGTGATATCCCGGCTGGGCGGGCAGGTGGACGTTACGGCGCTTGCGGGCGGCATCTGGGAGGCCATGCTCACGACCGCTGCGGGGCTCATCGTGGCGATTCCGGCGCAGCTTTCGTATCTCTACTTTGAAAAGATCGTGTCCGCGCGCGCGAGCCGCATGAGCTATCTGATCACGCACCTCAATGAGCGGTTCTTCTGCAGCGCGGGCGGGCGCTGCGAGGAGGAAGGGACGCATGAGCCGAAAATGGCCGGGGACATCATTCCCGCCGTGAAGCCCGCAGAAGAGATCGTCAGGGACGAGGTGCGCTGACATGGAATTCATCAGGAAGAAGAGGGAGCGGCCGCACATCGACATCGCCCCGCTGGTCGACATCATCTTTCTGCTGCTGATTTTCTTCATGATCAGCTCCAACTTCATCGAGCCTTCGATCACGATGGAGCTTCCGAAGGCGATGACGCAGCAGAAGCTTGAGAAGGTGGACCTCGTGGTCACCGTCGACAGCGGCGCGAACATCTATGTGAACAGGGACCCCGTCAACCTTGACGCCCTGCAGGTAACGCTGCAGGAGAAGATGAACGCGCTGGGCAAGTATGACGTCATCTTCAAGGGCGACCAGCGGATCGGCTACGACCTTTTCGTAAAAATCCTCGATATCGCCAAGTGCGCGGGAGCGACATCGTTTTCTGTGGAGCACACAAAATGAACACGCTTTCAACCTGTTACTCTGTTACATTGCCTCCGTCGCGAACGGCGGGGAGATGCGAGCGGCTGCTCAACTCCATTGAGCGCGGCCGTCTGTTCGTCCCCATCCAGTGCGCCGTACTGCTGCTCGCGGTATTGACGGGAGTTCTGACCGGCATTGACTTCAGCACTGAGGGAACGGCCGTCACGGCGGAGCGAAACCGTCATTATTTCATCAAGCGCGTCTCGACGATTCCGCTCGACCGGCAGGACCAGGTTGCGGACGTTTCGACCGACGAGAAGAAGGACGACACCCTCTCGGTCGAGGACATGCGCCAGCGCTATGTGAATTACGTAATCTCGAAAATCGAGTCACATAAGATATATCCCGACTCCGAGCAGAAGCTCGGGCATGAAGGGACGGTGGGCATGAGGCTGTATCTGCAGAAGAGCGGGCAGGTGAACAGGGCCGTGGTGACGCGCCAGGCGCGCTACGCGAAGCTCACCGGGTCGGCGGTGGACAGCGTCAGGCGCGCCCTCCCGTTCCAGCCGTTTCCCCGGGGGCTGCCGGACGACGAGATCATTTTGAACCTGAACATAGAATACTACCTGAGATGAGATGATGGAACGGCGAGCGCGACAGGACAGTGCCTCACACCGGCGTTTTCGGCCGTTCGCGGCATGGCTGGTTGTCGCCTCGCTGCTGCCGCTGCTCCTGACGTCGGCCGTGCCGAGGGAGTGCTTCGACTCCCACGACGGGACTGATTATGACCTGTACTGCCGGCTCTACTACAACGCCAGCGCGCAGGATACCGCGCATTTCGCGGAAGTCGTCTTCAACACCTGGAAGCTTGTCGAGGTGGTGGCCGCTCCTGCCGATTCGTTGAAAACGGCGATGCTCCGCCATCCGCTCGCCATCCGGGCCCCGCCCCCGCCCCGTCCTTCCTGATTCGACTCAGCTTTTACTCAATAAAAACACTATGGAGTACTTTATGACCAATAAACTGAAGTATGCGGGCGTGGTGTGCCTTGCGTCGATGTTCGTGTTTGCGCACGGCCTGTCAGCCCAGGACTTGAATGTTGAATTCGCGCCGTCCGCACAGGGCAAGGGAGAAACGCAGAGCCGCGACGCGAGGATCGTCGTGACCGGGACCATGAGCAGCAAGGCGCAGAGGCTCGCTCCTGTCAAGACCGAAGTGATTGACCGCAGCAAAATCGAGGCCAAGGCGGCCACGACGCTCTACGATGCGCTCAACAACGAGCTCGGCGTGCTTGTTGAAAACGACTGCCAGAACTGCGAGATGAACACCGTGAGGCTCAACGGCCTCGACGGCAACTACACGCAGATTCTCTTCAACGGCCTTCCCACCGTGTCGAGCCTGGCGGGCGTGTACCTGCTGCAGCAGATTCCCGCTGCGATGATCGAGCGCGTCGAGATCGTACGCGGGGCGGGTTCGGCGCTCTACGGCAGCGGCGCGATCGGCGGCGTGGTCAACGTCATCCAGCGAAAGCCCTCCCGCAACGGCGGAAGCGTTGAAGCGCGCTACGACCTGATCGCGGGCAACGTGGACGGCTCGCGCGATTACGCGAACATGCATACGGTGTCGGGCGACGTCTCGGCCGTCACCGACAGCGGCAGGGGAGGGATCATCCTCTGGGGGCAGAAGAGCGAGCGCGACGCGTGGGACGCCAACGACGATGGCTACAGCGACCTTGCCCGGCGTCTCAGCAAGGCGATGGGCGGCAGCGCCTTCGTCAACATCATGCCCGGCATGGAAGTGACGTTCAACGGCTCCACCTCGTACGAGGAGCGGCGAGGGGGCAACGAGCTTGACCGCGAGCCGTTTGATCCCGCGGTCAACATCGCGGAGATGGGCACCATCAACCGCGACACCGCCGAGATCAGGCTTGAGCACGAGGTGAGCCGTTATTTCAACTACACCGTCTACTACGGGTACGCGCTCACCAGGCGGCACAGCTACTACGGCCCTGCGGGCAATGACGACCTCACCGAGGACACCAAT
>CAZPZJ010000253.1:0-4782 GCA_964591055.1 uncultured Leptospiraceae bacterium | reverse complement strand
TCACCTGACGTCAACGATGACCAGCGAAAAATCGTCGTCCAGATTTTTGCTGCGCCCCGTCCATTTGAAAAGCTGGTTGAGTATAAGGTCGGCGAGCTCCTGCGCCCCCAGGTGGTCCGACGACTTAATGGTATTCATGAAGTTTCTGCTTCCGTACATCTGCCCCGAGGGGCTCATGGCCTCAATGATGCCGTCGGTGTACAGCACGATCCTGTCTCCCGATTCGATGGGGACTTCGGCGACTTTGCAGTTGAGCACGCCATCGATCCCGATTGCCCTGCCCCCGGGCATGTGCTTCTCGTATTCACCCGTCTGCTTTCTGCGCACGATCACGGGCTCGTGGCCGGCGCGCGCGTATGAGAGCGTTTTTTTCGCGATGTTTATATAGGCGTAACCGGAGGTGAGAAAATGCGTTTCGATGTTGCCCATCAGCATGCCGTTCATCTCGTTGAGCAGCCGTACCGGATCGTCGGCGAAAGGCTCGACCATGTTAAACACGATTTTCACCATCGACGCGATGAGAGCCGCCGTGACGCCATGCCCTGACACGTCGGAAATGAACACGCCGATGGAGTCATGGTCGATGACGTGAAAGTCGTAGTAATCCCCTCCGACGCTCTCCATCGGGATGTATTTGACCGCGATGTCGAGGCTCGACATCACCGGCACGCCCTCTGGGATGGCAGTCTGAAGTATCTTGCGGGCGACCTCCATGTCCCTGTCTATTTCGGACAGCCTGCGGCTTTCCCTGACGGCCCTTTTCAGCGTTACAAGCGTTTTGACCCGCGCCAGAAGCTCGCTCCTGTCAAACGGCTTGGTCAGGTAGTCGTTGGCGCCGGAGGTAAAGCCGGCGACCATGTCATCAATCCGGTTCTTCGCCGTCAGCATCATCACGGGAAGGTCAAAGAGCTGATGCTTCTCCCTTATCTTTTTTGCCACCTCGTAGCCGCTCATCCCGGGCATCATGATGTCGAGCAGCATCAGGTCGGGCGCCACGCCCTTCCCGATCTTCTCGATCGCGTCGAACCCGTCAGGCGATCTGACGACATCGTAATTGTTGATCATCAGGTGGTTTTCAAGCACCTGGAGGTTCACAGGATCATCATCGACGATGTGGACAAGGGCCCGGTCCCTGTTGCGACCGCCGGCCGGAGGTTCCTGCTCCAGCGCGGGGGGCCGGGCGGAAAGCGCCTCATCGGCAGTTTTCGCGGCGACATCATCTGCGGGGCGCGGTGCGGCCACGGGTACAGCCGGGATTTCACCCGCATCACCCGCCCGGGGCAGCGTAAAGGTGAACACCGATCCCTTCCCCGGCCGGGAAGCCACGCGTATTGCGCCGCCATGCAGCTCGACAAGCCGCCTGGTGATCGAAAGCCCGATCCCCGTGCCCCCGAATTCGCGCGAAATGGAGCCGTCCACCTGCTCAAACGACTCGAAAATCCTGTCAAGCGAATCGGCCGGAATCCCTATCCCGGTATCGCTCACCGACACCGCGATCCGCCCGTTTTCGGCCTTCGATGATATTTCCACGGTGCCGGCGTGCGTGAACTTGATGGCGTTTCCCGTCAGGTTCAGCAGTATCTGCTGGAGGCGGTCCTCGTCGGCGAGCACAAAGCCCGATCCCGGCGCGATCGCATTGACCAGCACGATGTTTTTGCCGGCGGCAAGGGGACGCGAGAGCTCGATCACGCCGTCGGCGGCGGTTTTGACGTCCACGGGCTTTTTTCGAAGCTCGATTTCCCTGTGCCTGAGCTTCGAGTAGTCCAGGATGTCGTTGACGAGGTTTGCAAGCCTGCGTCCGCTCGATGAGATCATCGAAAGATCACTCACCGCCTTGGGGGAAAGCGCACCCGCCACGCCGTCGATGAGCGAATCCGCGAGACCGATGATGCCGTTGAGAGGCGTGCGAAGCTCATGCGAGGTGTTGGCCAGAAACTCATCCTTGAGCACGTCGGCCTTGTGCAGATTTTCAATCGCCTGCCTCTGCGCATCCTCCTTCTCCTTCTCCATGATGTTGATCCGGTCGCCCAGCGCGAAGGAGAGGAGCACAACTTCGAACAGCGCGCCAAGGTGCTGTGCGTTCTGGGTGATGAAAAGGTTCGGCAGCGCCCCGAATCTCGTGAGCCCGAACACCACGGAAGACAGCAACATCCCCGTCCACGCGACGATGTAAAACCTGGCCGACCTCCCCCCCCTTATAAACGTGAGCACGCCCGCCACGAGCAGCGAACACGCCGTCACCATCATGAGGATGCCCGCCCCCCTGATCGAGTGCCGGTAGGGCATGAAAAGGGACGCTATTATAAATGATAAAAAGACGGCCTGAAGCACCGAAAGCCACACCCCCAGCCGCGGAAGGAATGTACCGGCGGAAAGAAAGCTTTTTGAAAAACCAATGGAAAAGATACAGGCGATCCCCGTCAGGAAGGGAATGCACTTGTTGGCCCACCAGACGGCATCCGGCCAGACGTACTGGAACGCGAACCCGTCCATAGAGAACTGGTAGACAAAGTACGAGAGCACATAGATGGAATAGTAAAGATAGCTCCTGTCCCTTATCGAGACAAACAGGAAGGTGTTATACAGAATCATGATGGCGATAACGCCGTAAAACACCCCGAAGAGGAGCGTTTCGTTGTACAGGCCGTCGATGAAGCTCTTTCGATTTTTAAGCACAACCGGGACGAGCATCGAGCTTGAGGTTTTGATGTTCAGGTACACATCCCTTGTGGAGCCGGGGGGTGAATTGACGGGAAATATGAAATTGCGATGATTGAACTGCCGGCATTGAAAAGGCGCAAGGTCACCGGCGCTGATGATCCTGTACGAGTCCGGCGAGCTGAACAGGTAAAGATCGATCCTGTCAAGGAGGGGATTCGCTATTTCAAGAAACCAGTCGTCATCGCCGGCGCTTCGCATGGCGTTGTTGACCAGCGTCATTTTTATCCATACCGACGAATGAGAAAAACCGAGATTGAGCGCCCCGCCCCGTTTCACAGCAAAGCGGCTTTTTTCACGAAACTTCAGCACATCGGAGATCGTCAGCGCGCCTTCAGCGTCTTCGAAATACTCAAACCCGGGCGCCAGAGCAACGCTTTTTTCACCTTCGGGCAGCAGCACCTGCACGCCGGCCACCGGGGATGCGCTCAGCACAACGCAGAGCGCGCATGCCAGCGCGAGGGCGGCGGAATGTGTACGGAATCGTTGTATCACAGCCCCTGAAATCATCCTTCTTATAACAACCGGACCCGCACCGGCGGCACAGGAGTGACCTGATTCCTATCTGCCATTATGCCTGATTTCATTTCAATGACTTTTTCGGATTGGCGCCCCTGCAGGCATTAATTTACATGAAACACGCATAACACGAACCACTTCCGGCCACATTCGACGTTTTTGCATTGACCGCCCGCAATCACCCGCTACCATTCTGAACACAGGTACAATTGCTGGAGGACATAATGAAAAAAGACAAAAATCCGAGAATCTGCATTATCGGGGCCGGGGCCGCGGGATTGAGCGCGGCGCGCTTTCTGGAAAAAAAGGGCTATTCCCGTGTAACGGTCCTGGAGAAGAACGACTATGTCGGCGGAATGTGCTACTCTGAAAAGATATACGGACAGGCGGCGGGCATGGGGGCGATCGCGATCACACGGGACTACGGCATTACCATCGGCCTGGCCCGGGAATACGGGCTTGACCTGCAGCCGGGACCGGTGAACATGCTCCTCGACCGGGAAACGGGCTACCAGTACAGAATGAAAAACATCATCAGGGGCGAAAATCTTCTTGTCCTGGCCGTATCAGTGCTGCGATACTACTATTACCTGCTGAAATACCACCGCTCCTTCAGGCGTCCGGGCCTGAAAAAAATCAACAGAGAGATGACGCAGTCATTCCATGAATGGCTTGCACAAAAACGCCTCACAAGCCTTGAGAATCTGTTTCTTATTCCAATCACCTGCTTCGGCTACGGATATCTCGACAGCGTACCGGCGGTCTATGTCCTGAAGTACATGAACTTCCGCAATTTTTCCACGCTGATGTACCTGGGCCTGGCCGATGTGCTTAATTTCCGTCCCAGATGGACCAAGCGGCTGATCAACGGCCTGCAGAGTCTCATGGAGGCCATTGCGGAGGACCTCTCCGACGTCAGGACTGGAATCACTATCAGGTCTGTCACCAGAATCGCCGGGGACAAAGACCCCGTTCGGATTGAATATACAATCGGTAAAGCGAAAACCACGCAGACCATCGCGTGCGATTTTCTGATTCTCGCCATCCCGCAGGAAATGCAAAACCTCGATTTCATGGATTTGTCCGGTGAAGAGAAAAGCCTTTTCAGTGCGGTAGTTCACAACAATTACTACACCATCGCATGTGAAGTGAAAGACTTCAGCAAAAACTACTTCCTGGAACTGCTGAAGAACAGAAAAATCGATCTCCCGGACGATGGCTGCCCCTTCATGATATCCAAGGTGTGGGGGGAAAGCGATATCGCGGTCTTCTACTCGTACAGCGAAAATCCGATGTCGGAAAAGGAGATAATCCGGAAACTGCGCGAAAACATTACAAAGGCAAACCGGAAACTGATTAAAATAATCGAACTGAAAAAATGGGATTACTTTCCCCATGTGAACGGAGAAGCGCTCAGGAACGGATTTTATGATAAACTTGAACGGCTCCAGGGCCAAAACAGCACCTTCTACACAGGCGGGCTTTTGAATTTTGAGCTGGTTGAAAACGTGATGGCCTATTCGAAGCGCCTGGTGGAGCGCTTTT
>CAZPZJ010000252.1:0-4782 GCA_964591055.1 uncultured Leptospiraceae bacterium | reverse complement strand
CCGGAGCTTGCGGGAATGGCGAAGGAGGTCCAGGACGCAGTGAACCTGCTCGCCGAAATGGGCATGTACTTCGCGCAGTGCGGCAAGGAGGGAAAGTTCATGGTGCCGGTGGGCAACGCGTACCCCTTCCTGATGCTGATGGGTACGGTGTCCATGGCGTGGCTGCTCTTCTGGCAGGCGGGCATCGCGCGTGAAAAGCTCTCCGCCGTCCTGAAGGACGCGGGCGTCGACGCCGCGGACGGGAAGGCGGTGCGCGCCTTTCTGCGTGAGCACAGGGACGGCGCGTTCTACCAGGGCAAGATCATCGCCGCGGAATACTACATCAGCCACATGCTTCCCGAGGCGCACGCCAGGGCCAGGGCGATCAAAAGTGAAAACCTGGGATTCATCAGCATTCTTGACGAGAGCTTCGCGGCGCAGTGAGCGCGAAGCGCATGATATCACACGCATGAGGTGGCGGCATGAACGACAACATCAGTGAGTACAAGAGGAAGCTGTGCACGGCGGAACAGGCGGCGGCCGCCATCCGGCCGGGCTTCTGGATCGATTACGGATTTTTCAACGGCAAGCCGGTCGCCAGCGACAGGGCGCTCGCGGCGAGAAAGGACGAGCTGAAGGACGTGACCATACTGGCGGCGGTGACGCTTCCCCCGGTGCCTGAAGTGCTGACGAAGGACCCGAAGGGCGAGGTGTTCACCTACAATGACTTCCATTTCAGCCCCCTGAGCCGCATCCTGGCCGACCAGATGGGCAACGTGTTCTACAACCCGATTATGTACAGCGAGTGCGAGCGCTACTACGGCGACAAGATTGCCGATCCCGTGGTGGTGGGCACCCCGAAAAGGAACGCCTCCATCGTGCAGGTGTGCCCCATGGACGACGAGGGCTATTTCAACTTCGGCCTTCATAACTCCTCGACGCACACCTCGCTTACCAGCACCGAGGTGGTCATCGTGGAGGTGAACGAGAAGCTGCCGCGCTGCCTGGGAGGGGCCAATGAGAAGATCCACATCTCGAAGGTGACGCACGTGGTCGAGGGCGAGAACCCGGACCTGTTGATGGCGCCGGTGATGGAGCCGACAGAGGCGGAGAAGATGATCGCCGGCCACGTGATGGAGCACGTGCATGACGGCTGCTGCATGCAGTTCGGCATCGGCGGCGTGCCCAACGCGGTGGGAAAGCTTCTGGCGGACTCGGACCTCAAAGACCTCGGCTGCCACACGGAGATGCTGGTGGACTCGTACGTGGACCTGTTCGAGAAGGGAAAGATGACAGGATCGAAAAAGAGCATCGACCGCGGCAAGATGGCCTACACGTTCGCGGTGGGGAGCGGGAGGCTCTACGGGTTCATGGACAACAATCCGCACCTCGCCTCGTACAACGTGGAGTACATCAACCACCCCAACATCATCTGCAGAAACGACAACGTGATCTCCATCAACTCGGCGATCCAGGTGGACCTCTACAGCCAGATCAACGCCGAGAGCATGGGATTCAAGCAGGTGTCGGGCAACGGCGGCATGTTCGATTTCGTGCTGGGCGCCTACTGGTCGAAGGGCGGGCGTAGCTTCATCTGCCTTCCCTCCACCTACACCACGTCGGACGGCGTGACCCACTCCAAGATCGTTCCCTTCCTCGATCCGGGCACGATCGTCACGGTGCCGCGGCAGATGGTGAACTTCGTGGTCACCGAGTACGGGTGGGTGTCGCTCAAGGGCGATTCAACCTGGGCGCGCGCGGAGAAGCTCATCTCGATCGCGCACCCGGACTTCCGCGACGGGCTGATCGCCGCGGCTGAAAAGCAGAAGATATGGCGCAGGTCCAGCAGGATATGACGGCCCGCGCGACAGTACAACAAACACACACGCAAAAGGAGGCTTACAATGTTTGACTTCATGATGACGGACGAACAGCTCAAGCTTCGCGACGAGGCGAGGGCGTTTACAAAATGGGTTCCCAAGGAGATGATCCTCGACATGGACGCCGAGAAGATCCACTTTCCCCACGAATACCTGAAGGAGGCGGGAAAGCGCAACCTGCTGGGAATCCGCCTTCCCAAAGAGCTGGGCGGACGGGGACTCGGCTGGGTGGAGGACGGAATCGTGGCCGAGGAGATCGGCGTGGCCAGCTACAGCCTGGCGTGCCTGTGGGGCGTGGGAGCGGACATCGTGTGCGAGGCCGTGGCAAAGTACGGCAGCGACGAGCTCAAGAAGGCGATCGTAGTGCCGCTGCTGAAGGGCGAGGTGTACGCGGCGGAATGCCTCACCGAGCCCCGCGGGGGATCGGACTTTTTCGGCGCGGCGACGACGGCGCGCAAGGACGGGGGCGACTGGATAATCAACGGCCAGAAGCGCTTCATCGTGGGCGCGGAGGGCGCCGACTGGTTCATGGTGTACGCCGCGACCAATCCCACGGCCAGGGCGCACGAGCGCATGACGTGCTTCATGGTGCCGCGCGACGCGGGCGTTGAGTCCAAGTACATCTACGGGCTCATGGGAGTGCGCGGCGGGGGCGCGGGGCGCGTGATATTCAACGACGTGCGCGTTCCCGAGCGCTACGCGCTGAACGGCGTCAACGGCGGCTTCCCGGTGTTCCAGACCAACATGATCCCCGAGCGGCTGGGCACGGCGCTCATGACGATAGGCTCGGTGCGCCCGGCGCTCGAGATCGCCACGCGCTACACCTCGATGCGCAAGGCGTTCGGACAGCCGATCGCGGCGTTCCAGGCCGTCGGCTTCAAGGTGGCGGACAGCGCGCTCAAGATGGATGCGATGCGGGCCATCGGCTACGCGGCGGCGAGAGCGGCCGACTCGAACAGGGTGACGGCGGGCCGCGTGCGGCGCATGGCCTCCCAGGCCAAGAAGTTCATCACCGAGACCGCCTGGGAAGTTGCCAACAACTGCATGCAGGTGATGGGCGGCATCGGCTACACCAGCATCTACCCGATCGAGCGCATCCTGCGCGACATCCGCCTCTCGATGATCTGGGTGGGGACCAACGAGATCCAGCAGATGATCATCCAGAACGAGTGGTACAAGGAATACTTCAAGGTGCTCGCGAACGAGCCGGTGCGCGACGTCGAGGCCGACGCGGTGCATGCCGACCAGGTCGAAGAGAAAGTGTACGAGTAAAATCCGGCGGAAACGGAGGGTAAGGACAATGAGTCAATTCGCGTACAACGAAGAGGCGCTGAAAAACCTGGAGATCACCGACACCTCGATGCTCGACCCGCTTGTGGACGTCGAGTCGGCCAGGAAGGCGCACATGAAGAAGGACCCGTCGCACCGCGACAAGCGCATGTCGATGGCCGAGGCGGTGCAGCAGTTCGTCAGCGACGGCGACATCTGGGCGGACACGGGTTTCGGCTACGTGCGCGGCCCGCTGCAGGGCTGGTACGAGGTGATCCGCCAGGGCAAAAAGGGCCTGTCGGCGGTGGGGGCCCCCAACGCGACGCACACCTACTCGGTGCACTACGGGACCGTGGCATACACGCACGCTTCGTACGCCGGGGCGGAGATGCGCGGCTACGACAAGGACTACTCCCGTAACTACAAGAAGAAGAGGGTGAAGATCGTTTCGGAGTGGAGCCACGGCGCGGTGGCGCTGGGATTCAAGGCGGCGCAGATGGGCGTGCCGGCGGTCTACAGCAAGCAGATGCTGGGATCGGACATGCTCAAATACAATCCGTACCTTAAAGTCGTGCAAAACCCGCTTTGCGCGAAGCACGATCCCGTGGTGGTCATTCCGGCGCTTTATCCCGACTTCACCATCATCCACACGCACAAGGCCGACAGGTTCGGAAACGCATGGTTTTACGGCCCCACGGTGAACGATATCGCGATCGCCGCGGCCGCGCGCAAGGTGATTATCACCACCGAGCAGATCGTGCCGCCGTCCGAGATGCGCAATATCAAGCAGGGCGCGCTCATCCCCTTCAACTACGTGGACGCCGTGGTCGAGCTGCCGTTCGGCTCGGTGCCCGGGATGATGCCGGGCGAGTACTACTTCGCGCGGCAGTGGTGGACCAAGATGCTCAAGGTCACCGAGGAGGAGGCGACGGCCCGGGAGTTTTTCGACTACTGGCTCATCGACTGCAAAAACCAGTACGACTTCGTCGAGAAGCTCGGGGGGACGGTATGGATTGCGAACGCACGCAGGCAGACCAGGATCACCGAGCAGATCAACGACGATGAAGGCTACGTCAATTCGTGGAACGACTGGCGCCCGGGCATGGACCCCGAGATTTTCTACTGATCGCAACGAGGGAGGATGCAAGATATGACAGCAATCAAACAGGCGAACCCGCTGGAAGCGCTGGCCTACGTGCTTGCACGGCAGATCGAGGACCACGAGGTGATTTACGTGGGCACGGGCCTGCCGATGGTGGCCGCGCTTCTGGCAAAAAAAACGCACGCGCCCGGGATCACGATGGTGTTCGAGTCCGGGGCGCAGGACCCGCTTGACGGCGGCATGCCCTGGTCTGTCGCCTGCCCGTACACGTGGCGGGGGGCGCCGATCATCCTCGAGATGGCGTATTCGTTCGGACAGGCGTACAACGGCTACGTCAACAAGGGATTCCTCGGCTTCGCCCAGATCGACATGTACGGCAACATCAACACGCACCAGATAGGCAAAGACTTTCTCAATCCCAGGACGCGGCTCACCGGCTCGGGGGGCAACAACGACCTCTCGTCGCTGTGCAACCGCATGATCCTGGTGGGATTGCAGAACCCCCAGAAGTTCATCCCCGAGGTCGATTTCATCACCTCGCCGGGGCACCTG
>CAZPZJ010000251.1:0-4810 GCA_964591055.1 uncultured Leptospiraceae bacterium | reverse complement strand
GCGGTACAAGATCCGAAACGCCATCCGGAAGCTGCACGAGGACGACAGGAAGACCCCCGAGGTCAAGCAGGAGCAGCCGCGCCCGGAAAAGAAGGTTGAGGTCAACATCCCCGAAAACGACCTTCTGAAAATCCGGAAGGTGGGGAAGAGCGCGAAAACCGGGCTCACCATAAACGGCACCTCCAACGTACTGATCCGCCTCTCGCAGTGCTGCCAGCCCATTCCCGGCGATGACGTCGTCGGCTTCATCACACGCGGCCGCGGAATCACCGTCCACAAGAAGAGCTGCCCCTCGCTCAAGCGCCTGCGGGCCGAGAAGGAGCGCATCGTCCACATTCAGTGGGAGCCGGAAAAATCTGAAAACACGTATCCCGTCAAGCTAGCCGTCTACGGGCTGGACCGGCAGAACCTGCTCAAGGACATCGCGGAGGAGATATCGTACGCGAAATCCAATATCCTGAAAATCGAAGCCCAGGTCATCGAAAGCCAGCATTTTGTGTTCAAGATAGTTCTTGAGGTCAGGAACACGACACACCTTGAGGACATCATCCACAGGATCAAGTCCGTGAAAAACGTGTCCGACGTCTACAAGCTCAACGAAAAGGTGATGATGAAATAACGCCATGGGCATCGTGCTCGCATCATCATCGCCGCGGCGAAGGCAGCTGCTCGGCCTTCTGACGCAGACATTCACGGTGTTCACCCCCGAGGTCGACGAGACCCCTCTTCGGGACGAGCAACCGGCCGACTACGCCAAACGCGTCGCCCTCCTCAAAGCGCTCACCGCTCGCGAAGCCGTCGCCGGGAGCGGCGATCTCGTGATCGCCTGCGACACCATCGTCACCCTCGGCGACGCCATCATCGGCAAGCCACGCGACTTCAGCCACGCCATTGAAATTCTCACCGCGCTCCAGGGGCGCGCCCATCAGGTTGTCAGCGCCCTCGCCCTGACGCATAGCGCGCTGTCCCTGTGCGAATCGGAAAGCACCGGGGTGAGATTCAAACATCTTGGCCGCGACGAAATCGTGAGCTACCTGAACAGCATCGACTACGCCGACAAGGCCGGGGCCTACGCCATACAGGAGAACGGCTCCCGCATCATCCGATCGATAGACGGCTCGCTTTCCAACGTGATCGGCTTTCCCGTGCGCCTTCTGCTGCGCATGATGAGCGGGCACGGGATGATGGGGCACTTCGGGCTCGCCGAACACGCAAGGACGTCCCAATGAGCGATCCTGCCGGCGGAAATCACTTGACAGTAAAAAATCGATGTGGTGGTCTCGACACGAAACGGGGCCATGACCGCATCGTGCGCCTGTTTTAATCAATCAACCGCGCACGTTACGGATTCAATACCGCTTCCGCCGCTGCGCCGACTACCGGAAACGGATGTTCGATCAAAACGCGATTACACGGGGATGCACATGAACAAGCTTGTACCGGGCACAATCGACGCAATGGCGCGAAGGGCGCGCATTGCGCTCATAATCCTTTCTTTCATCACGATGCTGTTCTCCTGCCAGCGGAACACGCGGGCGGATGTCCCCACGCCGGCTCCGGAGGACCCGCTGCTGGGTATTTTCCGCAGCACGCCGCAGGAAGAACTCCAGCAGACTAGGTGGGACGTCGGAAACACGATCATATCCAACGAGGCGCGGCTTGAGCTCTTTCATCCGCACATCAAAGACATCGGCGGCGGCTACGTGGGCGTCGGCGGCACGCAGAACTTTCTGCTTGCCGCGTGGGCCGATTCCGAGTGGGTGTGGCTTATGGATTTTACCGGCCGGGTGGTCGCCGCGAACAAGCTCCACATCGCCTTCCTGAAAAACGCTCCCACTCCCGTCGAGTTCAGAAAGCTCTGGTCGGTAAAATCGAGAAAAGAGGCGACGAAGATCATCAACGGCGAATACGCGCAGAGCCCGGATCTCGCCTACTACCGCAAGACCTGGGAAATCGGCCGGCAGTACATACCCTGGCGCTTCGGAACACTTGACCGTCTTGTGAAAAAGAGAAATTACAAAATATGGCTCAACGATCAGGACCTCTACCAGCGGATGAGAAACCTGGCGCTCAAGGGAAGGATCAATCCCGTCCGCGGCAACCTGAACGGCGACGTGACGGTCAGGGGCATCGCGGACACCGCGAAGCGCATGAGCGTGCCGATCAGGATCATGTACTTCTCCAACGCCGAGGAGTACATGAAGGCGTACTCCCCGTCCTTTATCTCAAACTTCTCATCGCTTCCCGTGGACGAAAAATCGAAAGTGCTGCGGACCATCTCGGTGTACCGCCGCATCCTTCCCTGGTCTCCCGACTCGGAGCTGTGCAGCGACAAGGGCTTTCACTACAGCGTGATGCCCGCCGGGATATTCCAGAGCTGGCTTGTCAACACGAACAGAAAATTCAACGTCGTCGACATCCTGAAAACCGGTGAAGTCAACCGGCAGGACGGCATAAGCGTCGTCAGCAAAATGCCCGCCCCGCAGGAAAAAACGCCTGAAGACAAAGGCCCGAAGGGAAAATGACATGAAACCATCATCCGCACTGTGCTGCGCCGCCATAGCGGCAATAACGACATCGGTGCTCTTCGCGTCGTTCGCGCTTGTGAGCTGCCGCGAGCGATCACCATACCTCGACTGCGCGGAAGTGAAGGTCCCCGGCGGCATGAAGTGCATTCCCGGCGGCGAGTTCATCCGTGGAAGCAACCGCGTCACCGAGGACGAGGACAGCAAGCGCAAGGTGCGCGACGAATCGCCCGAGATGAAGGTCGCGGTCAGCACGTTCCTGATGGACACCAACGAGGTCACCTATTCCGAGTACCAGGAATGCTTCAGGGCGGGCGGCTGCCCCAGGGCGCGGCCCAATTACCGCGGCTACAGCAATCCACGCCAGCCCATGCTGGGCGTGAACTGGTTTCACGCGCGCGATTACTGCCGCTGGCGCGGGAAACGTCTTCCCACCGAGGCGGAGTGGGAAAAAGCCGCAAGGGGCGATAACGGCGAGCTCTACCCCTGGGGCAACGGCGATCCCGACTGCTCGAAGGCGATCATCCAGGTAAAAGGCGTCAAGGGCTGCGGAACCGGAAGGACCTGGGATGTCGCCTCACGGCCCGCGTACCGCTACGGGCTCCACGATATGGCGGGCAACTCCTGGGAGTGGGTCAACGACTGGTACTCGCCAAGCTACGGGCAATGCGGCGAGGCCTGCGCCGGCAAGGACCCCAAAGGGCCCTGCAACGGCGATGAACGCTGCCCGGGCCGGACCATGAAGGTGGTGCGCGGCGGCTCATGGTGGTGGGACGGCGTATGGGCCCTTGGCTCAAATCGGAGGCCGCACCACGCGACCAACCATCCCTACCACCACTTCGGATTCAGGTGCGCCGCCACCGCGGAATCACGGTAACACCGACATCGCCCGAAGCGTAAATAATGTTGCTGCAATCAGGCCGGTTATGTTTAAACATTATACAAAATCGGCCGATATGTTATTGTGCGGCAACGGGATACCTGGCCGCATGCCGATCCTGACGGTAAAGCATGGAACGATGCCCGAATATCAGAAACATGAAATAAATTACCTCGACAGTTTCAACGCCAACACCAATGTCGTTCCGACTGTCATCAGCTCGCTGCTGCGCGATCTGCGGTCCATGCGCTGCCCCCAGGACGAGATCAACGAAATCATCCTCTCGATGGACGAAGCCATCACCAACGCCATTCAGGAGACAATCCGGAAAAAGCAGATTGAAAACAATCCCGACCTCCGGGAGCGCCGGGAAATCACCATACGCTACACCATCACGGACGGGGATTTCGACGCCACCATCATAGACCACGGCAGGGGGCTCGACCTCCAGCACCTCGTCGGCCTTGTTCCCAACAATCTCTCGAAGGACTATCACGACCAGATTGTCCGCTACGCAACGGATGCCGAGAAGAAGAGAATAATCGTGAGGGTGAACGGAAACGAGATCACGCTGAAGGGAATCGGCGCCGGGTTTAAAATCATTCTCGCGTTCATGGACGCGGTCACCATTGATCTTATAGACAGGGAAAGGGTGCTCGCGAGCAACGTGAGCGAGTTCACCGACGGCACCATACTCAACCTCAAGCGCAGGAGAAGATACGCGGAATGACTGAAAAAGCCCTGAAAGCCTATAAGAATCCTGATTTTCTCCAGTCCAGGGAAGCGCGCACGCTGCGCATTCTCAGCGAATACATTGAGCCCGAAAAGAGGCTCTCGGAGATGGACATCCGCCACACGGTCGTTTTCTTCGGATCGGCGCGAATTGACCCGGACGACCCGGAAAACATGAAAAACAGGGAATACTACAGGGCGGCCGAGGAGCTGGCCTTCCTGCTCGCGGAGTGGGCCAAAACGCTTCCGGACAACATGGACTTCAATATATGCACCGGCGGAGGCCCGGGTATCATGGAGGCCGCCAACCGCGGGGCCGCCAGGGCTGGAGCAAAAACGATAGGCTTCAACATCTCGCTTCCGTTCGAGCAGTGTCCCAATCCGTACATCTCACCCGAGCTCAATTTCGAGTTCCACTACTTTTTCATGCGCAAGCTCTGGTTCATGTACCACGCCAAGGCGCTGGTCGCGTTTCCGGGCGGTTTCGGCACCCTTGACGAGCTGTTCGAGGTGCTCACGCTCAAACAGACGAAAAAGCTTGAAAAACACAAAATCCCCGTGCTCCTGTTCGACCGGAAATACTGGAACAGCCTGATCAACTTCCAGATGCTTGTCGACCACAGGCTGATATCCCCCGAAGACCTGAAGCTGTTCGCGTTTTTCGACACGCCCG
>CAZPZJ010000250.1:2712-4812 GCA_964591055.1 uncultured Leptospiraceae bacterium | reverse complement strand
GCAGGACGGCAGGGAGGTGGCCCAGAGCGAAAATGACCTTTTTTACAGCCGTCTTATCGAAGCATCCCCTGATCCGATTTTCATCTATGTCGATGAAGTCATCATCTTCGCCAACAGGGCCGCGGGCAAGCTCCTCGCCGCGGAATCAATGGACCAGATCATAGGCCGCTCAATATGGGATTTCTCCCCCATTGAAAGCCGTCCCGCACTGAGAAAGGGAATAGATTTACTCCTGAGCGGCGTCCGCCGCTACCTGATCGCCGAGGACAAGGTGACGCGCATCGACGGAGAAGTCATCAACGTCGAGATTTCCACCTCCTTTTTCCCCTTCAACAACAAGAACGGCATCCTTGCCTTTTTCAGGGACATCACCAAGCGGCGGCGCGCCGAGGACGAGCTCAAGCGCTCTGAAAACATATACAGGACCATCTTCGAAACGACCGGCACCGCAATGATTTTTTTCGAAGAGGACACCACCATCTCCCTTGCCAACAGCGAGTGCCTGATCATCTCGGGATACACCAAGGACGAAGTGGAAGGAAAGATGAGCTGGAGGACCTTCATCGCCGAGGAGGACCTGCCGAAGCTGATGGAAAGCCACAGGCTGCGCAACATCAATCCCGATCTTGCGCCGCGCACACACGAATTCAGGCTCAAGAACAAGGACGGTTCATGCAGGGACGTATTCATGACCATTGCAATGATTCCCGGCACGAGGCAGAGAATCGCGTCCATTGTCGACATCTCCGACAGGAAGCGCGCCGAAAAGGCGCTGATCGCCAGCGAGGAAAAATACCGGCTTGTGGTAGAGAACGCCAAGGAGGCGATCGTCATTGTCCATGACGGAATTGTGCGCTACGCGAATCCAAAAATGGCGGAGATTTACGGCTGTCATGAAAAAGACCTCACCGGGCGGATTTTTTTCGACATGATAGACGGCGAATCACGCGTCAGGATGATGAAGGAGTACATCGAGCGGCTGAATGGCCGCGTACCCGGGTTCGGGGAGCCGGTGCGCATCGCCGATTCATCCGGCAGGTTCAGATGGCTTGAGATATATTCCGTGCCCATAGTGTGGGAGGAGAAGCAGGCGATGCTGATCTTCCTCAACGACATCACCGAGCGAAAGCTCGCCGAAGAGGCCCTTCACGCAAGCGAGGAGCGCTACCGCCTGCTCGCCGAGAACGCCGGCGACATCATCCTGGTATGCGAAATGGACGGCACGATCAACTACGTCAACAGGGCCGGCTGTGAGATGACCGGGATGAGCGTCGATGAAATCGTGGGAATGAGGATCCCGGATCTTATCTACACCAAAAGGCGCAACGCGATGGTCAGGCTGCTCGACGAGGGCATCATCGAGGCGGGCAGGGTCTACCGCCACAAGGCTGAGATTAAAAACAGGGAGGGAGAGCGGGTAAAGATCGAAACCATGTCAAACCTCATCCGCCTCGACAGGGGAAAATCGGGCATACTTGTCCTCGCGAGGGACGTCACCGAGCGGAGCAGGCTTGAGCGTGAGATCATCAACATCGCCGAAAGGATCCGCCTCCAGGTGGGGCGCGATCTTCATGACGACGTGAGCCCGCACATCCTCGCGATTGGCGCCTTCGCGAAAGTGCTCCAGGGGCGCCTAGAGAAGAAGGGCGTTGAGGAGGCGGCCGAGGTCGCCAAGATAAAGGATTTTCTCAATGAAGCGACAATGAAAATACGCAGGCTGGTAAAGGGGCTCTGCCCGGTCGACCTGGACGCGAAGGGGGTGATTTCGGCCATACAGAACCTTGCTGACAGGATACGAACCATGTACGGACTGGAATGCGATTTTTCATACGATCACGCCATAATGATCTACGACAACACGGTCGCCACGAGCATCTACTACATCGCGCAGGAGGCAGTCTACAACGCCGCCAAGCACGCGCGGGCGACCAGCATCAAGGTCACGCTGTTCAGCGACCAGGATGGAAACTACCTGCTGCAGATCAGCGACAACGGCACGGGGATACCGCCGTCACAGTCAAGGCGCAAGGGCGAAGGGCTCAAGATCATGCGGCACAGGGCCGAGATACTCAACGGCCTGTTCGAGATAAGAAAAAACGA
>CAZPZJ010000250.1:0-2612 GCA_964591055.1 uncultured Leptospiraceae bacterium | reverse complement strand
TGATCGAGCAGACATCCCCTGACCTGATAATAGTCGATATCACTCTCAAGGAAAGCTGCGGGATCGAGCTGACCAAGGAGATTAACAAGAAGTATCCGGAAATGCCCGTGCTGGTGCTCTCAATGCATGACGAGGTGATTTTCGCCGACAGAGTGCTCAAGGCGGGCGCTCGCGGGTACATCACCAAACAGGAAAGTACCGACAACGTGATCCGGGCGGTCAGGCGGGTGCTCGGAGGGAAGATGTTCATCAGCGACGACATGATGGACCATTTCCTCAACCGGTACATGAGCGGAGGCAAGGACATAAACGTTTCCCCGGTTGAAACGCTCTCGGAGAGGGAATTTGAGGTGTTTAACCTCATAGGACGCGGGCTGCCCAACAAGAAGATCGCCGAAATGCTGTGCGTGAGCAGCAGGACGATTTCAACCTACAGGGAGCGGATCAAGGAAAAGCTGAACCTGAAAAACAACGCGGAACTCAACAGGTACGTGCTGTACTGGTCGCAGACCAACGGGAAAAACGGACAGTAACATCATACGGCCATGTAGTAAATAATCATACAGATATTTTCAACATTGTCACACATCCTTTTTGCACTCCGGCCAATTGCCCCAGCGAAAAGCCTGCTGTATTGTTTCCACGGAGACGATAGATGCGTTCACCATCTGTGTTCCGGGGATTGGCGTGATTAAAACACAGACAATAAAATCGAAGCGGGGCAGGCAATACGCGAACTGGCATGACGAGTACAGGTCCAAACTGTGCTCTGCCGAAGATGCGGCCGCCCGCATTCAGTCGGATGACAGGATCGCGATGAGCGGCGGGACCAGCTGTCCGCCGGGATTTTCCATCGCACTCGGGAAACGCGCGGGTGAGGTGAAAAATGTGCTGCTTTCCATGGGATACACCATGGGCCTGTACGACCTTATGAAACCGGAACACGGCGAAAGCTTTCACATCGAATCGGTGTATGTGGGACCGGTGGAGCGCGTGTGCATGAACTGGGGAACCGCCCAGTACGTTCCAATCCACCTCGGCGACATGCCAAAATACTGCCGTTCGAAAAAGTTCAATCGAGCGGCAACGGTGGTGACGGAGCCGGATGAAAACGGCTACATGAACAGGTCGTGTTTTGCAGCGTTCCTTGATGATAAAACGATTTCGGACGCCGAAACCGTTATCGTGGAGGTCAACAGACACGCACCGTGGATCAACAGCGATGATTTTAAAATCCACGTTTCCGAGGTGGATTGCATCATTGAAAACCACCAGCCATTGTTCGAGATTCCCGAAGTTGAAATCTCCGATGCGGAAAAGCTCATTGCGGAAAACCTTGTCGATCTGGTGCCGGACGGGTCAACGATTCACCTCGGATTCGGCGGCATGGGAAAAGAGGTGACGGACCTTCTTCGGAGCAGGAAGGACATTGGAATACATTCCGAAATCATCACTCCATCGATCAGAAAGCTTGTCGACAGCGGCGTGGCGAACGGCGCAAGAAAATCATTCATGCCCGGAATGGTGGTGGGGGCCTTCTGCGCCGGCACGGGCGAGTTCTATGATTATATCCATCGCAATGAAAACTACTATTTTGCCGAGATCGGTTGGGTGAACGACCCTCTGACAATTGCGCAAAACGACAACCTGGTATCAATCAATAACGCACTCCTGATGGATCTCACCGGCCAGGTGGCCTCGGAGTCCATCGGGTTCAGGCAGTACAGCGGAATGGGAAGCCAGATGAACTATCTTCTCGCTTCCAGGTTCGCCAGAAACGGGCGGAGTATCATGACGTTGACTTCTACGTACAGAGACAGGGAAGGTAATCTTAAATCAAAAATCATGGCGGACTTTCCGCCATGCACAATGGTGAGCGCCGGCCGCAACGATATTCACTACATTGTCACCGAATGGGGTGTCGCGAATCTGAAATTCATGAGCGTCAGGGACAGGGTGAGGCAGATGATAGCGATCGCCCACCCGGAATTCAGGGACGAGCTGACATTCCAGGCAAAAAAGGCCGGATGGCTTTAAATGAACATCCTTCGCCGGAAGTGTACGGCTTAATTTAGGCCGGGCGTGCGGCGTCCGGACGTCAAAGGACGTCGCAACGCTTTCTCTTTTTTCCTGTAAGGCGATCTGGAGGAAGGTCATGAAAACGAATTTTACAGTGATTAAAAATGAATGCACACGCATGACCGCTGATTCTGATCTCAGCGCATCATGGCGTGACGAGTACGCCGCCAAACTTGTGACCGCAGAACAGGCGGCAGCAATCATACAAAAAGATTGTTCTGGTAGTGGAGAGTATTATACATGCTCAAAAGCTCGCTTTTTGAACGGATCCGGAAAAGCCTGAAATCCGTTCAGGGCATCCTTTTGAACATCACACACACAACGGCTTAAATCATTCATCCTCGATCCCTCCCCGCAGTTACCGCAGTGGGCGGGGAGGGTTCTTTCTCCTCAATAATTAATCCGAACATCCCCGTACTTTCATAATAATTTCTTGATTTCTTGCGCATTTTATGCTTATATGTTAAGATATGGACGATCCAATTTTAACAGATATGAGAGAGTATCCGGTGTGCTGCGAGGAGAGCGGCTAC
>CAZPZJ010000249.1:0-4828 GCA_964591055.1 uncultured Leptospiraceae bacterium | reverse complement strand
GAGGACCCTGTTGATTTCGTCGCCGCGGACGCTCCCGTTGTTGATATACTTGACCTGCCTGTTCTTTCCGAGAATGATCACGATGTCACGCCCGTCGCAATCACCGAGGCCCCAGGCGTTTTTCAGCGTCCTGTCGGGATCGGTCAATACGATTGAGCCGTATTTGCGCTCCTTCTGGCGGATCATCGTGCGGATAATGCCATTCGGCTTCCACGACTCGGCGAGGTTGACAACGCCTACGGCCCTGAAAGTCGCCACGGGCAGATTCGCCGCCTTGAGCGCGTCCCTGAGAGGCTCATTGCGGTCGCTGTTATCGGGATCAACATAAAAAACCGCGACCACTTTTGATCCGAAATCAGGGATTCTGGCGCCCGGATTGTCGCTCGAGTCCCTGAGAGAGACATTGTTCATCACCTGCCCCACCGAAGCCGCGTAGAGCGCGCACATCGACGGAATCACGATCGCCAGACCGAGCGCCGCCGCGCAGAGTACGGCGGCCTTTCTTTTAATTGCCATCACACTTACCCCCTCTTTACTGGAGAATAAAGATAGTTACCGCTGCCATTTGTCGGCATGAACCCATTTAAACGTATATGTAAATTTTAACAAGTAAAAAAACCATGATTGTAACAGCTGTTAGGGCCCTTTCCAAAATATCATTGACCGGATGCCGACGGTCCTGTAGTATAATCGCTTACATATCCCGTTCAGGAGCGCAATCATGACGGATCCGAAACCCGGTAATAAACCGGAAACCAGGAAGAAGCTCACCGGCAAAATCAGGGAGCGAGCTGTCGAATTCATCAACAGGGCGAGGGAGTTTCTCAACGCGGCGTACATCGGCGAGAACACGTACAACCTTCTGCTGACCAAAATCATCAACATGGTCAAGGTGTTCATCGTCTCGACCAGGAAGTTCGTCAGGGACAGCTGCACCACCAAGGCGTCATCCATCGCCTATACGACCATCATCTCCCTCATCCCCACGCTGACCGTGGCCATCACGTTCTATTCCATCTTCTCGGGCGTGGGCAACAAGAAGGAGGAGCTGTTCCGAAGGGTTACGCTGTTCATGCTTGAGCACAACATACGGCTCAACATCGACCCGGTGCTGAACTCCATTTCAGGCCTGATCGACAACGCCGGGAAAATCGGCGGCATCGGCGCCATCATCATGGTCTTCACCGCGACGGCGGTGCTGCGCACCCTGGAGAACACGCTCAACGACATCTGGGAGGTGAAGAAGAGCCGCGCCATGGCGCTGCGGATGATCTACTACTGGGCCGCGCTCACCCTGGGCCCCATCCTGCTCATCTCGGCCACCACGGTAGCCACCCAGATATCCAACACGTTCTCGTCCCCCAGCTATTTCTCCACCTTCGTTGAAGGAAACCGTATTTGGCTGGCGGGGGACCGCGGCACCATCCGGAACACCCAGGCGGACAGCCTCAAGTTCAAAAACTTCGATTACACCAGGGTCGATTTCGACAACCAGAAAGTCTACCGGTTCGACAGCCCGGCCGCGGGCTTCATCGAGGACGAGTTCAGGATCGAGCCGCTTGACCTGAAGAAATCGACATTCAGGGACATCCAGTTCATTGGCAGGAACGGCTGGATCGTCGGGCGCGGAGGCATACTGCTCACCACCCAGAACGGGGGCGAGTCCTGGACGCTTGAGCGGCTCGGCATGCTGAATTTCAACGACATCCACATGGTTTCGCCGCTCAGGGGATTTCTGGTGACCGACAACGGCTATCTTCTCAGCACCGAAACCGGCGGAAGGAAATGGAAGGTCAGGGAGTGGGCGGATTATTCCTCAAGCCTCAACTCGATTGCGTTCAAGGGCGAAAAGGGAATCATCACCGGCGACAGGGGGACGGTGCTCACCTCCTCCAATTCCGGGATTGACTGGACCATGAGCGTCATAGATGAGGCCAGACGAAAGAACCGGCACGTCAACCTCAACAGGGCGTTTTTCCTGAACGCCGCCACGGTATGGATGGTGGGCGACGAGGGCGTGCTGATGAACTCCGAAGACGGCGGAAAGACGTGGTCATCCAAGAAATTCCAGGAAAACAACTATCTCACCGTGCACTTCGTCAACCGCGACGAGGGAATTGTGGCGGGGGAAAACGGCATACTCATCAGGACAAAAGACGGCGGCGATCACTGGACCCGCGCTTCCATAACCGACAGCCGCATCAACAGCATCAACCAGACCGGCGGGAAACTGTGGATTTCCGGGGACAACGGGCTCGTCATGAGCTCCACAAACGCCGGCAGGAGCTGGAGCGGCGTGGAAGGCAAGAGCTTCGTAGTGATGCTCCTCAACTTCTTCGCGCCCTTCGTGTTCATCTGGCTGCTCTTCCTGGTCACCTACATGATCCTGCCCAACATCAAGGTGCCTTTCAAGCCGGCCGCGATCGGCGCGGCGTTTACCGGCACCGTGTGGGTGATCTTCATCCTGCTCTTCATCGTGTACGTGAAGTACTTCGCGGGCGGATCAGTGGCCATTTACGGCGCGCTGGCGTCGGTGCCCATCTTCCTCCTGATGGTGTACGCATCCGCGCTCATCATGCTGTTCGGCGCCGAGGTCTCCTACACGCTGATGCACCCCCATACCTATCTCAGGCTCGTTATCGGCCGCAAAGGAATACAGGACATCCACGTGGTGTACGGACTCGCCATTCTGCATTTCATCTTCAGCAGGTTCGAGCAGGGCAAGGGGGAAACGTCGTACGCGGAGCTTCTCAAGCTGACGATGAACAACGACCGCGAAGTGGACCACTACGTGGAGCTGTTCAGGGCGGAGAAGCTGATCATCGAGAACGGCGAGGACCGGTACCTCCCCTCAACCTCCTCGAAGAACGTGCAGCTTGCGCCGGTGATCTCGATGATGCACAATGTCGGGATGGAACTCCCGCCCACGACGCCAGCCTCGGCGCCGGTGCGCAAATACATGCAGAAGGTGCTCCACGAGATGAACGCATCCAGGGGCAAGATCATCGGAAGCACGACACTCAACGACCTCATCGAGGGCAGGGCCTAGTCCGGCGGTGCGACCGGCCGCTCATTCCCTGTAGACGGACAGCACAAAGTCGAGGATGCGCTCCCGCTCCTTTTCGCTCATGCCGGTGAACTCGACCCTGTGAAGGGCCGGGTCTCCGGTATCCTGCGGCCCGATCTTTCCCATGAACGGGATGTCCACATCGTCGATGGTAATGTGGCCCTTGAGGAATGAGCTGGGCTCCATCTTCCCGCTGAAACGTACCGTTGCTTCTCGGTCGCTCAGGGAGACTATCATTCCGGAGCGCTTTTCAACTTCCACCGAGCTGAACACCTTGGCCGCGTCGTCCACGTTGAACATGAAAAACCGGAAAGGCATCTCCACCGACGCGACCAGGCACTTCCTCTCGGCGCTCCACTTCATCGCATCGCAGTGTTTGAAGAACACAAGGCGCAGGTCGATCTCGAACTTGCCGATCACCTCGAGCTGGAACTCGTAAGAGGCGCCGTGGTCAACCCACAGATAGGCGTCGAGCACGTCGCCGGGCATGACGCTCTTGACGAAGCTCTCACCCACCGAAACGGAAATGAAGTGGTCGGTGTTGTCAATCACGATGAGCCTGGCGTAGCCGAAGCCCTTCCTGTACACCCGGATCACCGTGTTGACCCTGACATCGCGCGTGGATTTTATCTTTTTCATCGTTCAATTCACTCTTCAGTCTGCCGCGCCCCGGGCGGGAGCGGCGGCGCGGACACGTCCCGATGTTCTGATTCATGTGCAATTATATTGCAAGAACATTTTGGCGTGCTACGAGGAAACATGCGCGCAACCAAAAAGTATTTGCAATAATCGGGGACTTTCCTTTGCTGATTCCATGTGACGTGAACCTTTCCCGAAAACCCAGACAACCGGAGATACAATGCAGATCAACGAACGCGACCTTTCACTCATAGCCAATACAATCCGGACCCTCGCGATGGACGCGGTCCAGCAGGCCAATTCCGGCCATCCCGGCATGCCCATGGGGTGCGCCGACATCGCGGCCGTGCTCTGGACGCACTCGATCCGCTACAATCCCGCCGATCCGGCCTGGATGAACCGCGACCGCTTTGTGCTTTCAGCCGGGCACGGCTCCATACTGCTGTATTCGGTGCTCCACCTTGCCGGCTACCCGATCAGCCTCGATGACCTGAAGAAGTTCAGGCAGTGGCAGAGCCTTACCCCCGGGCACCCCGAGTTCGCGCACACTCCCGGCGTCGAGACCACCACGGGCCCCCTGGGGCAGGGATTTGCCAACGCGGTGGGCATGGCGTACGCCTCGGCCCTGCTCGCGGCCGAGTTCAACACGCCCGGGTCAACGCTGATCGACCACGCGGTGTACGCCATCGTGAGCGACGGCGACCTGATGGAGGGAATCTCCTCCGAGGCGGCCTCGCTGGCAGGACACATGGCGCTCGGCAACATCATCTTCGTCTACGATTCCAACGGGATCTCCATCGAAGGCGGCACCGAGCTCGCCTTCTCCGAGGACATCCGCGGACGGTTTCTGGCCTGCGGCTGGCACGTTCAGGACATTGACGGCCACGACTATGCCGCGATCGCCTCCGCCCTGGACGCCGCGCGCGCTGAAACGGCGAAGCCCTCGCTCATTATCGCGCGCACCCGCATCGCCAAGGGAAGCCCCGGCATGGAGGGAAGCGCCGAGTCGCACGGCGCGCCGCTGGGCGCCGATGAAGTGCGCGCCACCAAGCAGCAACTTGGCTCTGACCCCGACTCATCGTTTTACGTGAGCGAGCGCGCCTACGAGCTCTTCCGCGAGCG
>CAZPZJ010000248.1:0-4846 GCA_964591055.1 uncultured Leptospiraceae bacterium | reverse complement strand
TAATCGCCCTTATAGGGCGAGTCCAAGCCACCCGCTAAGCGGGTGGTCTTGACTACGGGTATTCCCGGGAACCGGGGGAGAGGCGCTGCCGGTACGAGAATTTCCGCCATACGGCAGGGCGCTCCGGGGCGGGGTAAATTCCAAAATTTTTGATACTATCAGAGACGCCGCAATACCGTTTCGTTTCATCTCATCCTCTATATTATTATTTCAATGAAAAGTAAATCCCGATTATATCACCTGATGATGCAGCTTTCCCATTAATCATTTACCGCATGGGTGCGAAGGCCGTCCTTTCGGACGGGGAACAATCACGTTGTCCCCGGCCTGAACGGTGACGCCTTTCGTCGGGATTTCCCTGAACCATACTATTTTATGTGTTCCAACTCCACAAGGAATCGGAAATGGCGCAAATACTGTTTCGCCTTCATGAAAGCCGAATTCCCCTGCTTTTTTTCATTCCGGGAGAAACCTCCGGTTCTGATGTATCTGACGAATGCCCCGCCTGAATCATGATAACGCATGTTAGTCATGAATATTTTTCCGTTATGGAAATAGATTCTTTTCTCATCGGACTCGGGCTGCATGCTTTTCTCCTGCCAGAAAAAGAATACCGGCTGCTCCTGGTCGTCGTAGAGGTACTCGATGGTGTAGTGTACGCTGGCGGCGATGTTGTACCTCACGGTTGTTTTTATGAGACGTCTTTCCAGAAGGTATGGGTCTGTGCGGGCATTGATTTGTCTGCTTTCGTAGAGAAATCTGATTGTTGTGGTCTGGAGTCCGATGGCGGGGAGGATTGTGTTCATGGTTGCGGTATGGCTTCTTTCCGATCCCATGGGGTCCCTTTCCATACCGACCGCTTTTTCATAAAGAGCCCTGATCCTGTCAAGCCGCTCATCTGCCCTTGCTTCCAGGGAGAGGAAGAGTGCAATGATTGTGAAGGATATACAGGCCCTTATCATGATTGTCTCCGATTGTTGGTTGACGTTCCCTGAATAATCAGTATACAGGTCTCTCAGGGATTGTCAAGAAGTGAACACGTGTCTTTCAGGCGAAGGTCCGGGGATTGTTCACTGTGGTTTGATGGTTTTCTTTCCCGGAAATGAATTCCGCCACGGCGCAGGTGTATCACAGACGGAATTATTATAAAACAGGCGGACATATAGAGAGATGAAAAGCGGAAGCGCAACAATAGGCATTATGGTAGGACGCATCATCGATGAAATTGGCGGCAGGGGGATATGGGATCGTTACTTCGAAAGCATCGAGCATGCGTTTCCCGGTAAAAAACTGCGCAAAGCTTTTCCCCTGATAATTGGGGGGCTTTATGTCAGGGGTATAAAGAGGAAAGATACAAGGCGGGCCCTCGATGAAATGCGAATAATCGCGGTGCAGTTGAAAAGTACAGAAATGCCGGACGGGGCGCCCCTTTCTGAGACGCACTTCACCTCAACGGGCAGAAACATCACTGATCTTCTCATCGAGTGCATACAGGCGGCCATAGACGAGGGAGAGGATGTGAAAACGGTCACTTACAACGGCTCGGTCGACACGGCCTTTCTGTAGTATTCGCTTGTGTGAAACAGGAAGCAATTAGGGGACCTGTCATTCAAGATGCGCAATATCTCAACTCTTCAAACAGCATTTCCACGTTTGGTGATCTGACCCCGGGAAAGCGCTGACTCCACATTGGACAATCCCCTGCTGCGCTTTCACCGCTCCCCCCGTTAATGTGCCAAGCCATGTGAAAAGGCCGCTGCGGTTGATGGTGAATAAGTTTTAAGGCCCCCTGAAAGGGGCTTTTTTACAGGGATTCCCGGGAATCGGGGGAGAGGCGCTGCCGGTAAGAATTATTCCCTCATGCGGCAGGGCGCTCCGGGGCAGGGGAATTTCCCAGGTGTTAAAAAAGAATTGACCCGTCCCGGTCCGCGATGTATACACACTATGGTACTGCGGAAGCGGGATATTTTGATCATTTTAGGAAAAATGCCGTTTTTGGGGATGGTGCAATTTTAAAGGCCCCCTGAGAGGGGCTTTTTTACAGGGATTCCCGGGAATCAGGGGAGAGGCGCTGCCGGTAAGAGAAATTTCGCCATAGGGCAAGGCGCTCCGGGGCAGGGTAATTTCCTAAATTTTACTCTCAAGGAGAATTACAATGAAAAAATATTTTATTATTGGATTGTTTCTTGCGTGCGGAATGCTGATCAGCACTTCCGCATTTGCAGGCACTCTTTCTGTAGGGGCCCAGGCATGGTATGTGAAGTGGGACTCGGGACTTGCAAGTATGAATGCCCAGATGGTAGAAGCACAGTTGAGACGGGAACTGGATAAGGGTGTTCTCAACTTGGGTGAAATGACGAGTTATGAAGGGCTTGAGGTAGGAGACCCTGAAAGCAGCGGCTTCCTTGCAGGTCCCCGTGTTTCGTATCAGACAGAAGATAAGAAATGGGATTTCCGGCTATCATCAATGCTCTTCGGAGCCTATTCCACCACTGTTGATACGTCTGTCAGAGTATCAGCAACATTTCCGATTGTTGGTTCCATAACACAGTCACTTCCAATCAGTACTGATTTTGAAATCGAATACCGTGACATAGACCTGCGGGCAACCCGCATGCTCACAGAAAATATCGGTGTCCTTGCCGGTGCAATTTATCAAACATATAGTTCTGAATTTGAATCAAATTACTCATTTACTTACCAGTCATCATCAATGTCAAGCTCACTAAAATTCAAACTTGACGCATGGATGGCGATGCTATACGCAGGGCTTTCCTACCGGCATCCTCTCGGCACCATGTTCTCATTCACCGGCAATATAGGCGCAGGGTGCCCTGTTGCAGGAGCTGTTGAACAGGACCTTGCCATAACAGGCAGTTTCTTCAACAATACCATTACCAATGACGGCGGAGAAATCAAGATGGCCTTCATGGGTTTCGCGGAAATCGCCCTGGGTATGAAACTCGGCGAAAGGGTAACTCTCGAACTGGGATACCAGTACCGCCGCCTCACAGTAAAGGTCGATAAAGTTGACCTCAATGCTGACGGCAATGCGGATGAGTCCACAAGCGAAACTGACATATTTCACGGTGTAACATTTGCCGCGTCGTATTTGCTAAACCTTTAAGAACTGCTTTTTTCATTTGAACAGACAACACCATTCCCACCCACCATCCTCCTGAGGTGGATGGTAATTATTTGACACCAGCCGGTAAAACCTAAATTTTAAGGCCCCCTGAAAGGGGCTTTTTTACAGGTATTCCCGGCAATCAGGGGAAAGGCTGGCTACATGCAGGGGGAAGCCGCATTTTTTTATCTTTGCGTTCCGTGGATGACACACACCTTTCTCGACAGCGCCTGCTGCACCGTCGAATTCATACACCGCATCTCCCGACCGGTGCGGTAAGCGCGCCGCGCATCCCCGGGCAACTCCGCGCCCCCGCAGCAATCAGACCTGCTGAATGAATCAGTCCCCGTAGTTCAGTCGGATAGAATGCCGGGCTCCGATCGTGGAGACCGCAGGTTCGGGTCCGGCTGGAGATGCGGGGGAGAGAGCGGGACTGGCGGTGTTCCGCTTTTTTGTTGCGGCGGCGCTCGATCTTGCGCAACGCTCTGCGGGCGCAAATGGGATTGCAAGCCGGCAGGAGCTGCCTTCCTGAGCATCCTTCTCCCGGCCCGCAGTGAAATCCCTCAATATCGATTATGCACTATCAGGATATTTGCCAGTACAGCCTGTTCGGTCTCTGAAAACATTACATTTTAACGCACAGCTCATTCCTCCGGAAGCACGGTTCATGCCGCACCTCTTGCATTAATAAAAGGAATATTGTATAATCTACGATTAATGCGATTATTTAGCAGTCCTTTTCAAATCCAAGGATGAAAATGAAAAAGATCGTGACTGTCGCCGTAATGCTGGCTGTCGCGTTGCGTGCGTTCGGCTGTACTCCTGCACGGGGCAATCCCTTCGATCCGGGAAACGGTCTCCATCACAATGAGATCACCGGGCAGAACACAGGCGCCTGTTCGACATACTCGGCTCCTTGCAGGTCGGCGGCCAATGAGAGCGCGACTATTCTGTATGTGACAGATCAGGATTCAAACGCGGTAATGTGTATGGGCGCGTCCGCCGGGGATTTCCTGTGTTGACACAGGCGGGTGGCTACGTCGCGGAGATGACAGGGAATGACAAAAAGATTTAATTATTATTGATATGTTTTAATGTGTATAATAATATACCTGAAATCGAGCTTAAAAAATATTTATAAGCAATTACATCTGCACGCTCAAGGAGTCGTTCAATAGAGCGAGGTAAGTATGGTTTGCCGCTTGCGCTTCTTTCAGTGATAAGAGCCGCCGGGTAAAAATTATGTATTTCGAGGGAAAAGCAAATGAAAGCAATGAGAATGGGGTGCGGACTTTCAAAATTTTTCATGGCGATAGTGATGGCGGGGTTGCTCTGCATTCCGCTGCTGCTGACGGAATGCAAAAACCGTGAAGCCGCTCCGCTGCAGGGGATCATCACCTACTCCGTCGGAACGGTTCTGATCGACAAGGTGCCGGTGGGCGCGGGTGACGCGGTTACGCTGAATAAAACGCTCGTCACCCAGGATAAATCGATGTGCGTCATCCAGTTTGGCGATACGGCGGTCCTCACGGTCAAGGCAAACAGCACAATCAAGCTGGCGGGGATAGATACAGTCGCCAATGGGGTTCTTTCCATCGGGTTTTCCCAGCAGCAGGGGGCGACCTTCCACAAGGTGTTACGCAAAGGCACTCCCTACACGGTGAATACTCCGACCATGCTGGCCGCGGTAAGAGGAACATCATTCCTTGTTGAGATCGG
>CAZPZJ010000247.1:2911-4885 GCA_964591055.1 uncultured Leptospiraceae bacterium | reverse complement strand
AGGCCGGTTTCCCCATCGCATCGCGCGGTGATTTTGAGGCGGTTGAAAAAATTGCGAAATCCGTAAAAGGCGTGCAGATTGCCGCGCTTGCAAGGGCGAATTCCAACGACATCGACACCGCCTGGGAAGCCATCCGACACGCGGAAAATCCCCGCATCCACACGTTTATATCGAGCTCCGACATCCACATCAACTACCAGCTCAAAAAATCCAGGGATGAGGTGCTCGACCAGGCCATCCAGGCGGTCAGTCGGGCCGCATCGTACACGACCAACGTTGAATTCTCCCCCATGGACGCCACACGCAGCGACTGGGACTACCTTGTTGCAATGGTCTCCGCGGTCATCGACGCCGGCGCCACTACCGTGAACATCCCCGACACGGTCGGGTATTCCATCCCCTCCGAATACGGCGAGCTCATCCGCTACCTGAAACAGAACGTCTCCAACATCGACCGCGCCGTTATTTCAGTGCACTGCCACAACGATCTCGGCCTCGCCGTCGCGAACTCCCTTGCCGCCGTCCAGGCCGGAGCGCGGCAGATCGAGTGCTCGGTCAACGGCATCGGCGAGCGCGCGGGCAACACCGCGCTCGAGGAGGTCGCCATGGCGCTCAGGACGCGCAACAACCTCTTCAACGTGCGTTGTGATCTGAACACAAAACAGATTCTCGCCACATCGAAGTTGCTCACCCATATCACCGGCGTGACCGTCCAGCCGAACAAGGCGATCGTGGGGGCCAACGCTTTCGCGCATGAATCCGGGATACACCAGGACGGCATGCTGAAAAACAAGATGACGTACGAGATCATGCGCCCCGAAGACGTGGGCATTACAAAATCCACGCTGGTGCTGGGCAAGCACTCGGGCAGGCACGCCGTCATCGACCGCCTCAGGGATCTGGGATACGATCTTGAGGGCGAAGACCTCGAACGGTTTTTCAAGTACTTCAAGGCGCTTGCCGACGTGAAAAAGCAGATTTACGACGAGGACATCGAGGTTCTGATAGGCGAAACGCTCTACAAGGAAAAGGGCCGCTACAAAGTCACCAACGTCCAGATATCCACGGGGATGTTCTCGCCCCCAATGTCGCTGGTGACCATCAAGGACCGCGACAGCGCCTCCGAAGAGATATTTGACGTGGCCAACGGAAACGGCGGAGTGGACGCCGGCATCAATGCTGTTAAAAAGATAACCGGCACAAAGGCGCGCATCGAAAGCTTCAATCTCGTCGCGATCACCGGGGGCTCCGATGCGCTGTGCGAGGTCACGGTGACCGTGATGGACGAGTATGAGGGAAAGACTCTCAAGGTGTTCGGGAACGGGGTCAACATCGACATTTCGGTGGCGGGCATTCTTTCCTTCGTCGACGCGCTCAACAAGCTTGAATACAAGAAGAAGGTCAACGGAATCAGGGATCGGGTTGAGGCGGGCGTATAGCAATCAACTGCCGTCAGTGCGATGTCGGAAGGCGCCCCGGTTCGCCCGGGGCGTTTCTCATGTTACGCCATTCCGTTCTGGAGCTTGAACGCGCGAAGCGTGTTTTTCAGGAGCATGGTGATGGTCATCGGCCCCACACCGCCTGGAACGGGAGTAATTGCCGAGGCGACCTTTTCGACCTCCCCGAAATGCACGTCCCCGACAAATCTCGTTTTCAAAGGATCAGCCGGGTCCTGCACCCTGGTGGTGCCCACGTCGATGACCACCGCCCCCTTCTTCACCATGTCGCCCCTGACAGTATTTGGCCTTCCCACCGCGACAACAAGGATGTCGGCCTGCCTTGTGTAGTACCCAAGATCAGGCGCGGCGGTATGGCACACGGTGACCACGCAATCCGCCATCGCGTTCTTCTGCACCATGAGATTGGCGAGCGGTTTTCCCACGATGTTGCTTCTCCCGACAATCACCAGATGCTTCCCGCGCGTGGTGTCGATATGGCGGTTGATCAGCACCTGGCATCCATACGGCGTGCAGG
>CAZPZJ010000247.1:0-2811 GCA_964591055.1 uncultured Leptospiraceae bacterium | reverse complement strand
C
The DNA here is from genome assembly GCA_964591055.1 of uncultured Leptospiraceae bacterium. GTDB lineage: Bacteria > Spirochaetota > UBA4802 > UBA4802 > JAGODF01 > CAZPZJ01. Next base: position 2,810 of record CAZPZJ010000247.1, on the reverse strand, counting down.
GCGTGGTGTCGATATGGCGGTTGATCAGCACCTGGCATCCATACGGCGTGCAGGGCGAAAAGGCGGTGGGATCTCCGATAACGATCTTTCCCACGTTTACCGGATGAAAACCGTCAACGTCCTTCCTCGGATCAATGCTGTTGATCACCTTCTCCTCGTTGATGTGCCGGGGCAGGGGCAGCTGCACCAGAATTCCGTTGACCGACACGTCCCGGTTCAGCCGGTCGACCAGGGCGAGCAGTTCGCCTTCGGACATCGTTTCGTCCAGAACATGCTGAATTGATTGCATCCCGGTTTCTTCACACCCTTTGCCCTTGTTGCGGACATACACCTGCGACGCGGGATCGCTCCCCACCATCACCACGGCGAGGGCTGGAGTCTTCCCGGTTTTCTTTTTCAATTCTGCGACTTCCCCGCTGATCTCCACGCGCAGCTCCGCCGCCACCTTTTTCCCGTCAATAATTACCGCCATATTCGAATGCGCCTCCGAGTGTCCCTTTTGTCAAACACAAGGTTCAACTATGACATCCGCGAAAACACGTCCAACACTATTTTTAGCCCCGCATGCAATATTTTTCTTGACGCTTTCAGGGGGGGGCTCACATCATCAAAAAGAAAGAATCAATGGTATAATACCTTTATTCCACCGGCGCAGACAGCCGTTTCTCAGAATACAACAACAGGGAGATTAAATATGCCACTCATCACCGAACATACCCGCGCGAACGCGGAGAAATGCAAAATGTATGTCGACCGGCTGCTTCAGGGAATCAGCAAATCCAACGTCCTTGACACCACCAATGTGCTCAGCTCAGAAACCGAAGCCACCATCAAGGGCCTCGTAAAGGCGCTCGCGAACGCGGCTCCCTACCGCAGGGATTTTGAAAAAGTTTATGGAAAAAATCCCTACGATTATTTCATGGACAAGTTCAAGGTGGTCAAGTGGTAGCAGGGTGCGCCTTCAGACGTCAAACACGATCGTAGCGGTCCACCCGTCATAATTGTTTTTCACCTCAAGCCTATGAAAAGTCACAGCTTTGATGTCAACATTGAAGCTGTGCTTTTTTTTGTCGATTTTTTCCCCGCGAGAGCCACATTCGAGATGATATCCGCCATCGCACCGGTCGATTTTCACCGTTTCAGGCGCGAGCAGCAACGATTCGGCGTCCTTGAAAAATAGAAATTCCGACAAAAAGGCGTGCAGCAGCATCTCGAGCTCATCGTGAATCAATGAAAAATTCCTGTGTTCCCGGCCGTCAACGCGCTCAGGATGATCGAGCATGACGATAAGCAGGGATTCCGCGGCCCGTGTAAACAAATCCTCAACGCTCCCCGCCGATATCCGAACCGCCACATCGGCGCTCGTAACATCCTCAATGATCTCTATGCCCCGCCACATCCGGAATTTCATCCCTTGATGTTGCCGATGGGAACGAGCTTCGCCACGGCCCTGCTGAGCCCGGCCGACTCCGACGCCCTGACAACCTGGTCTATGTCCTTGTACGCCTCGCCCGCCTCTTCCGCAAGCCCTGACAGGGACGCTGTTTGCACATAAATGCCCTGCGCCCGCATCGACTCGAGGAGGTCGCGGCCCCTGAAGCTCTTTTTCGCCTGTGTCCTCGACATCAGCCTGCCGCTGCCGTGCGCGGTCGTGTAAAACGAGTCGGCGCTCGACTCCGCGCCGGAAAGAAGGTACGAGCCGGATTGCATGCTCCCGCCGATGATTACCGGCTGCCCCACGGAGCGATACGCCCCCGGAAGCTCTTTTCGGCCGGGAGGAAACGCCCGCGTCGCCCCCTTCCGATGGACAAGAAGCCCGACTGATTTTCCGTCAATCACGTGCGTTTCCAGCTTTGCCGTATTGTGGCACACATCGTACACGAGCCGCATTCCCATCCGATCCGGGCTTTTCCTGAACACGCGGGAGAACACCTCCCGCACCGTATGCATGATGATCTGCCGGTTGAGGTAGGCGAAATTGATGGCGCAGTTCATGGCCCGGTAGTATTCCTGACCGTCCTCCGAGCGAAACGGCGCGCAGGAGAGCTCGCGATCGGGCATGGAGAGGCCGTACTTTTTTCCCATTACCGACGAGAAACGCTGCAGGTAATCGGTGGCGATCTGATGACCGTAACCCCTGCTGCCGCAGTGAATCATCACGCACACCTGCCCCCCGCCGGTAATGCCGTACTCCGCGGCCAGCCTCCTGTCGAAGATGTGATCGTCCTCCGCCACCTGGATTTCCAGGAAGTGGTTGCCCGAGCCGAGCGTGCCCAGCTGGTTTTTCCCGCGCGCAAACGCCTTTTCGCTCACAGCGTCGGCGTCCGCCCCCTCAATGCTTCCGCCGTCCTCGGTATGGGCAATGTCATCCGGCTCCGCCCAGCCGTTTTTCAGCGCCCAGGGAGCGCCCTCTGAGACCGCCCGGCTGAACGCCGGGCGTGACAGCCTCACAAGCCCCTCGCCGCCCACGCCGGACGGAATCGCCGCGAAGAGCGCGTTGACAAGCTCCTCCAGTCGTGGCCGCACCTCATCGACGCCGAGGGAGGTGGCGAGCAGCCGGATGCCGCAGTTGATATCGAAGCCTATCCCGCCGGGGGAGATCACTCCTTCATCCGGGTCAATAGCCGCGACGCCCCCGATGGGAAACCCGTACCCGGAATGGCCGTCGGGCATGCACAGAGCATATTTGCGTATCCCGGGAAGAAACGCGACATTGGTCACCTGCTCGAACACCGCCTGGTCCATCCCGTGCAGTATCTCCTCGCTGGCGTACACCCGGGCCGGCACCCGCATGCCCTTCTTCGCCGTTA
>CAZPZJ010000246.1:1292-4911 GCA_964591055.1 uncultured Leptospiraceae bacterium | reverse complement strand
AAAGGATGGTGGGCGTCCAGCCGGAAAACGTGCTGCGCGGCAAGCTCGCCTGAGCGATCGACAGTGCGGGCGGTATTGCAGCGCGTGCGATCGGCGTCGGTGAGCGTCGATGGCGACGTAATCGCGTCGATCGGCGCCGGCATAATGGTGCTGGTCGCGTTCGCGGACGGCGACGGGGAATCCGACATGGACTATGTCGCGGGCAGGATCGTCTCGCTCAGGATTTTCCCCGACGGGGAGGGCAGGATGAACCTCTCGCTCGCCGAAACGGGCGGGGCGCTGCTCGTGGTGCCCCAGTTCACCCTGTACGGCGACACCAGGAAGGGCCGCCGGCCCTCGTTTTCCGGGGCGATGCCGCCGGAGAGGGCAAAGGCAATGTTCGATGAGTTTGCCGGCAGGTGCGCAGCGCTCGTGCCCTTGGTGGAACGGGGCTTGTTCGGGGCGCACATGGAGGTCGCCCTCGTCAACGATGGGCCGGTGACGCTGATCGTGGACAGCGCAAAAACCCTTTGATCCGGAAGCGGGCCGGAAAGTCTTGAAGGATAAGCAATCAGGGAGGGAGGGCCGCGCGCTCGCCCCGATATGATACATAATTGAGGAGAAAGGTATGAAATTGACGGTTGTCGGATCCGGGTACGTGGGGCTTGTGACGGGCACCTGCTTCGCGGAAATGGGCAGCGATGTGTGGTGCGTGGACATCGACAGGGAAAAAATCGAAAACCTGAAAAAGGGGGTCATCCCCATTTACGAGCCCGGGCTCGAGGAGATGGTGAAGCGCAACTTCGCGGAAGGAAGGCTCCGCTTCACCACGGATCTTTCTGACGGGCTTTCGGAGTCGCTGTTTGTGTTCATTGCGGTGGGCACCCCTCCCGACGAGGACGGCTCGGCCGACCTGCAGTACGTGCTCGACGTGGCCCGAGAGGTGGGGAGCAAGATGGAGAAGTACGTGATCGTGGTCAACAAGTCCACCGTGCCCGTGGGGACGGCGGAGAAGGTGCGCGCGGCGCTGCGCGAGGAGCTCGACAGGCGCGGAAGGAGCGATTTGGAATTTGATGTGGTCTCCAACCCCGAGTTTTTAAAGGAGGGCGACGCCATCGAGGACTTCATGCGGGCCGACCGCGTCGTGGTGGGCACCGACAACGTGCGCACGGCCGAGCTGATGAAGGAGCTGTACGAGCCGTTCCAGCGCAAGGGCAACAAGGTGGTCATCATGGACATCACCTCGTCGGAGCTGACCAAGTACGCGGCCAACGCGATGCTCGCCACGCGCATCAGCTTCATGAACGAGCTTTCGGCGCTGTGCGAGCTTTCGGGCGCCAGCATCGAGAAGGTCCGTGAGGGCATCGGCTCCGACTCCCGCATCGGGCGCTCGTTTCTCTACGCGGGCGTGGGATACGGCGGTTCGTGCTTTCCCAAGGACGTCAAGGCGCTCATCCACACCATGAAGGAATTCAAGCTTGACCCGAAGCTGCTTACTGCCGTTGAGGACGTCAACAAAGAGCAGCGGGTGCGCTTCATCAACCGGGTGCTGGGCCATTTCGGCGGGGACGTGAAGGGGAAAACGTTCGCCGTATGGGGGCTCTCGTTCAAGCCGCAGACCGACGACATGCGCGAAGCGCCGTCCATCGACATCATAAAGGGGCTTCGGGCGAAGGGAGCGTCGTTCAGGGCGTACGATCCGGTGGCGGTCCGCGAGGCCAGGCGCGTGCTGGGCGACGACGGCATCGAGTACGTGACACACTACTACGACGCCCTCAACGGGGCCGACGCCCTGCTGCTGGTCACCGAATGGCACCAGTTCAGGAGGCCCGATTTCGAGCGCATGAAAACGCTCATGAAAAGCCCGGTGGTGTTCGACGGGCGCAACCAGTACGAGGTGAAAAGCATGCTGGAGATGGGATTCACCTACTACTCCATCGGCAGGGTTTCAAAGTAGCCCTGAAGCCGTTTCCGGGTCGTGTTGTTCCGCGCCTTCCGGTCCGCACCGGGAGGCGCGCTGTGTTCAGGGCATGTCCCATTTATCGTCCCCGCCCGCGCTAATTTTGCTTGACTATTTTATTTTTGACGCCGATCATAGCGGGTACTTTTTATGTGACGGCGGGGCCATGGACCTCAAGACGGAAACCAAGAAGATCGTGAAATCAATCAGGATGCTCGAGGGCGTCCTGAAGAGCACGCCCGATCCGCAGCAGCGGGGGAGGGTGAAAAGGGACATCGATTCGCTCAGAAAAAAACTCGCGGAGATGTATCCCGATGACGACGTGAAGCAGGTTGAACAGGCTATCGCCGACGATCTGCTTTCGGACAACGGCGCCGCTCCCGACGCAGCCGGGTTTTCCCGCTTCGAGGCGATCAGGGGCATTGCCGTTGAGAAGATATCCCCCTACAAGGACGACCAGGAACTCAACGAGGCCGCGAGCATCCTCAGGTTCTTTCAGGAGCGTATCTGGGGGGTGATCTCCGACCAGCACACCAAGCTGGATTTTTCCAATTCCACAGAGCGTGACGCGCTGTACCGCAAGCTGGACCAGTGCAACCGGTCTTACAAGATATTCATTCAGACCATCGAGGACATCAACAAGACCAAATCGTCGGAATACGGCAACCAGCTCAACATGATGCGCATCAAGCAGGCCAGGGTGTTCATGTACGATGTCAACGATTTCTTCAAGAGCACCAGGGACTTTGTCACGGCCCTGATCTCCGAATCGGACTTCGGGGGGGTGATGATCACGAATCCGGGCGACAAGATCGCCTACGCTGATTACGAGGAATTCAAGACCTTCGAGGGCTGGGTGGTGCTTGACGCCCTCAAGCACATGAAGAAATTCCTCAACGAAGCGCTCACGATCATCAAACTGCCCGATATAAAGAAAATGTAATCCCGCGTCTCTGTTCTGATGAGCTTTCCGGCGCCGGTCTTGTCCGGCTGAACGATATGAAAGGGGGGCCCCATGCTGAGATCCAAGAATATCATCGCCAGCAAGTTCGTGGAGATCATCGAGGAAAACCACCAGGTCATCACCGAGAAGTACATGAACGACCTGCTGAGAAACCCTGACACGGTGGCGTACCGAAAGCTTGACCGCCATGACATCTATGAAAGCGGCAACAGAATTTACCGCGAGCTTTCGAAATGGATCGTGAAGGATCTTCCCAAGAAGGAGATCGAGAAATACTATTACAAGCTCGGCAAGGAAAGGGTCGCGCAGGGAGTGCCGTTCACCCAGGCGCACAAGGCGCTCGTTCTGCAGCGCAGGCACCTGTGGCTTTTCATCCGCGACAGGATCGCCAGCGAAGAGGCGCATTACCCGGAAATCATCGAGCTCAATAACCGTGTGGTGACCTATTTTGACCGCGCCACAATGTTTCTCCTTGCGGCGTACGAAGATTATATTTATAAGAAGTGGTAATGATTGATGATTTATACCGACATCAGCAGAAAAAGGCTCTACGAAGGGACGGTGTGCGAGATATCAAGCGAGCTTGATGAAAAGCACTCCGTGAAAAACATCCTCAAAGAGGAGGGGTACTGGAGCTCCAAGCGGCATCACTCCATCCAGGAAGACCGTTTCGTGATCGATTACGGGGAGGTGCTTCCGGTCAACTTCGTGGAGAT
>CAZPZJ010000246.1:0-1192 GCA_964591055.1 uncultured Leptospiraceae bacterium | reverse complement strand
GGGATCTCCGGCTTCCGGGAGCTGACATGCGGCGGCGCGGTTTCCTACGATCACGAAATCTCCCGCGTTCAAGACGGGAAGGGAGACACCTACTGGGAATCGCGGCACCGGCAGAAAGCGGAGCACGAGGTGATCGGCATCGACCTCGGGACCGTGTCCCAGATCAACAGGATTTCCCTGATGACGGCGGCAAAAACGCCGCACGCGTTTCCTGAACACTTCCTGGTTGAGTGCAGCACCGACCGCTCGATATGGACCACCGTGATCGAGGAGGTCTCCTTCGCCAGCGAGCCCTCCCGGCTCTATTACTGGGAATTCCAGGCGACCCCCGCCCGCTTTCTGCAGATCACGCTGCACGACGTGAAACTTGAGGACAACACCTGGGGGTCGAGGCTTGCGGGGATTGACCTTTCTGCGGCCTATGTAAACCCCTATCACACGCACAACATCGGGGAGATCACCCCCTACGCCTCGGTGTTCAACGCGGGGATTGTGCGCCTCGCGAAGGACGGGGAGGACACGTTCGGCACTGCGGTGCAGGGCAGCGATCGCCGGCTTCGAGACGCGAGCACCATCTTCAAGGGGATCATCCAGCTCGCCGATGACCGTGAAGCCGCGGAAGGCCTTGCGGTACAGGCGTCGGACACCAGGCTCCAGCCGGCCTCTGAGTTTCGCGCGGGAATCGTGCGGCTCGCCTATGACCGCGAGGAAAAACCGGGCGCGGTGGTGCAGAGCAACGACTCACGTCTCACCGAGGCGACAGTCACGGGCTACGGCATCACGAAGCTCTGCCCCGACGGCGTGTATTCCGAGAACTCCGTGGTGGTGGGCAATGATTCAAGGCTGAAGCCCGCGACGGCGAAATCCTCCGGCATTGTACGGCTTGCCGCCGACGGGGAGAATGCCCCCGAATGCGCGGTGCAGGGAAACGACCGGAGATTGCGCGACGCGACCGTCATGTATCCGGGCATTGTTGAGCTTGCCGAGGACGGAGAGAACCGGGCGGGCGTTGCGGTGCAGGGTGACGACAGGAGATTGCGCGACGCGACCGTTTCGGCGAAGGGCATTGTGGAGCTTGCCGAGGACGGTGAGGACCGGGCGGGCGTGGCGGTGCAGGGAAGCGACCGTCGGCTCAAGGACGCGACCGTTTCGGCGAAGGGCATTGTGGAGCTTGCCGAGGACGGTGAGGACC
>CAZPZJ010000245.1:0-4952 GCA_964591055.1 uncultured Leptospiraceae bacterium | reverse complement strand
CATCGACTCGATGATCCCGATTGGAAGAGGCCAGCGAGAGCTCATCATCGGCGACCGAAAGACCGGGAAGACGGCAATCGCGATCGATACGATCATCAACCAGCGCGGAAAAGGAGTTGTCTGCGTGTATGTGGCCATCGGGCAGAAAGCTTCAACCGTGGCTGCGGTTGTTGAGAAGCTTGAACAGTACAAAGCCATGGACTATACGATCGTGGTGAACGCTTCGGCATCAGACCCCGCGCCTTTGCAGTATATTGCTCCTTATTCCGGGTGCGCGATGGCCGAATACTTCATGTATGACAAGGGGAAGGCGACCCTCTGTATTTATGATGACCTTTCGAAGCAGGCGAATGCGTACAGGCAGCTTTCTCTGCTCCTCAGGCGTCCTCCCGGACGTGAGGCGTATCCCGGCGACATTTTCTACTGCCACTCACGGCTTCTTGAGCGGGCGGCGAAACTTTCTGACGAGCGCGGCGGCGGATCGCTGACAGCCCTCCCCATCATCGAAACTCAGGAAGGTGAGGTTTCAGCGTATATCCCCACAAACGTTATTTCGATTACCGACGGGCAGATTTACCTTCAGCCGAACCTGTTTGCGTCCGGCGTTCGCCCGGCCGTTGACGTCGGTATATCGGTTTCCCGTGTGGGTGGTAATGCACAGATCAAGTCGATGAAAAAATACGCTGGTTCACTTCGACTTGACCTTGCTCAGTACCGTGAACTCGAAGCGTTTGCCCAGCTGGGAACGGAACTCGATCCCGCGACGCAGAAACAGCTTGATCGAGGCCAGCGGATGGTGGAAATCCTCAAGCAGAAACAGTACGAACCGATGGATGTCGCCGAGCAGGTGTTGATTATCTACGCGGGCACCCAGGGATTCCTTGACAAGGTTCCGGTTGATATCGTCAGGGCGTTTGAGAAGGAATTCATCAAGTTCCTCAACGAACAGCATCCGGAGCTTCTGGACGAAATCAGGAACACCGGTGAGTTGAAGAGCCTTGATCAGGTGAATAAGATATCTGGTGAGTTTGTTGAGGCTTATCTGACCAAGATCAACAAGTAAACGGCTGTCAGTGAAAATTCTATAGAAAAGGATAAAAGCCGTGGCAACACCAAGAGAAATTAGAAAAAGGATAAAGTCGGTCGGCAACACCAAGAAGATCACCAAGACGATGGAGATGGTGTCGACCGCTAAAATGAAAAAGCTGCAGCAGCGTCTTGAAATGACGAAGCCGTACGCGAATAAACTCGATCTTATAATTTCGCACATCCGGGATTCGGCGGTTGACGACATTTATGACCCGCTGATGACTGAGCGCGCAAATCCCAGCAGGATTATGATTGTTACGCTGACCGGGAACAGGGGGCTGTGCGGTGGATTCAATACAAATATGATTGAAAACACCATGAATTTTCAGCGCAAGCTCTCCGTTGAGGAAGGCAAGGATGTTCTGCTGTATATGATCGGGAAAAAGGGGATGAACTATTTCAGGTTCATCGGTAAAGAAAGCTACAAAGCGATGCCAAACCCGGAAGAGCGTTTTACGTTCAAAGAAGCGAGCGAGCTTGGAAACGAGCTCATATCCCTCTTCACTACGGGCGAGGTAGACGAGGTGCATCTTTCGTATACCAAAATCCTCACGTCATCGTCCCAGAAACCCGCGCTTACCAGGCTGCTCCCGATAGTGCCGGACAAGAAGGACGTTATTGATTCGCGTGAAGAATTCAAGATGGACTATGTGTTCGAGCCAAACGCGTATGACGTTATGGCCTCGATCTTTCCTTTATACGTGAAAGTGAAGCTTTACACGAGCTTCCTGGAGACGAATTTTTCAGAGCATTTTGCGCGTCGTGTGGCGATGAAAAACGCGACAGACGCCGCTTCGGATATGGTAAGGGATCTTACTATCAGTTACAACAGGGCCAGGCAGGCGAAGATCACCAACGAAATTGCTGAGATCGTCGGCGGTGCGGCGGCGCTGTAATTTATTACGAAAAGCAAATTTTCAATTAAAGGGGTAAGTTATGAGTCAGAATATAGGAAAGGTTGTTCAGGTTATAGGGTCTACGCTTGACGCTGAGTTCCCCGAAGGCAATATTCCTGAAATCTATAATGCCCTGACGCTTGACGTTGATGTTATGGGCAGCAAGTACGAGCTCACATGTGAAGTGCAGCAGCACCTCGGCGGCAACAGGGTCCGCTGCGTTGCGCTTGGATCGACCGATGGAATCAAGCGCGGAACCGAAGTGCGGGACACCGGAGCCGCGATTTCCGTTCCCGTAGGAGAGGAGACACTCGGAAGAATTTTTAATCTGCTTGGCAAGACAATCGACAATGGTCCCCAGGTAAAGGCGAAGGAATACCGCCCGATCCATCAGGATCCTCCCAGATTCGATCACCTCGAGCCGAAATCGGAGATCTTCGAAACTGGCATCAAGGTTATCGACATGCTTGCTCCCTACATCAAAGGGGGAAAGACCGGACTGTTCGGCGGTGCCGGTGTGGGTAAGACGGTTATCATCATGGAGCTCATCAACAACGTGGCCCAGCAGCATGGCGGCTATTCGGTGTTTGCCGGTGTGGGTGAGAGGACCCGTGAAGGGAATGACCTCTGGCTTGAAATGAAGGAATCAGGCGTTATCAACAAGGCGTGCCTCGTATACGGCCAGATGAATGAGCCCCCAGGATCGCGTCTTCGCGTTGCGCTGAGTGCGCTTACCATGTGCGAATATTTCCGCGACCTTTCAGGAAGGGACGTTCTTCTCTTTGTTGACAACATATTCCGTTTCTCACAGGCCGGATCGGAAGTGTCCGCGCTCCTCGGCCGTATGCCTTCCGCGGTGGGATACCAGCCTACTCTCGCGACAGAAATGGGCGCTCTTCAGGAGCGCATTACATCGACCAAGAACGGTTCGATCACGTCGGTGCAGGCAATTTATGTTCCTGCTGACGACTTGACCGACCCGGCGCCTGCGACGGCTTTCATACACCTTGACGCGCAGACGGTTCTTTCGCGTCAGATCGCAGAAAAGGGAATTTATCCGGCCGTTGATCCGCTCGATTCCTCGTCACGGCTTCTGGCGCCCGAGCTTGTCGGTGAAGACCATTACGATGTGGCGATGGAAGTGAAGAGGATTCTCCAGAGGTACAAGGACCTTCAGGACATTATCGCGATTCTCGGCATGGAAGAGCTTTCTGAAGAGGATAAGCTTCTTGTGCAAAGGGCGAGAAAAATCGAAAGGTTTCTTTCACAGCCATTCTTTGTCGCCGAGCAGTTCACCGGTATGCAGGGAAAATACGTGAAGCTGGAAGACACAATCAGGAGCTTCCGGGAAATTCTCGACGGCAAGCACGATAATCTCCCCGAACAGGCTTTTTATATGGTTGGCACTATAGAGGAAGCTATCGAGAAGGCGAAGAAACTGGCAAGCAGGTAGGTAATTGTTATGGCAATGAAAATATCCTGTTCAGTCGTTACGCCGGACAGAGTCCTGTACAAGGGCGATGTCGATTTCGCGGTCGTTCAGGCGTACGATGGAGAAAGGGGCTTCCTTTATAATCACATCCCGCTGGTTTCACAGCTGGGGTACGGTGAAGTCAGGCTTTACACGGGAGATGTGATTGAGCGTCTTATTGTCGAAGGCGGTATCGTTGAAATCAGGGAAAACGAGTTGATAGTGCTCGCTGAGGATGCAATGCTGAAGAAGGAGCTTTCGAAAGATGAAATTCAGAAGAAGCTTACTGAGCTTTCGGCGATAGAGAAGCCAAGGGACTTTGGCGAACGCGAACTGATCAATTTCGAAATCAAGAAGATGAAAGCGAGATTGAAAGTAGCGACAGTGTAAAGAAGATCATCAGATGGAAAGTGAACGAGGGGATGCCGGAAGGTATCCCCTCTTCTTTTAGGTGGGAGCGCGAAAAATACCAGGATACCCTGTGAAAGCATTATTATCTTTAAAAAAAATGTCGATTAATTAACATGGGGAATATAATACTGAGGTTGAAAGCCCTGTGTGCGGACAAGATGTAATTCATTAGATATTTCCGGCAGTTCCAGGTATATTTAATCCGATCAGGAGATCGGTCGATAAAAAGGGCGCATTTGTGAAGCGATGAGAACATTAGAAAGCCCAACAGCGAGCGGGAAGCGAAAAACCCGTTTTGAGGAAATAACCGATCTTCCGGATATCGTGATCGAGGTTTTTGATGACGGTGCCGGCGTCAATGAACAACCTGAATCCGGCGGCATGGATGATTTCCCCGGAAGAACATACGAACACGTAACCGTCATTGAAGAAGGAAATACAGAAACCATCGAAGTTTCTGATGATTATCGTATAGAATCATCCGGCGATACCAGGGTCATTGATCAAATTGTCGACATAGAAAAAATGTCCGTGGAGATTGAGACCGGTGAGTTCTCTGATGCGGATACAGGATTATCATCGGATATTGTCCCGGATGAGATGGCCGACGAATCCGGGACCGGACAATCGGTAACATCCGAGGAAGAACCGGCCGATTCCGGTTCCGGCGCAATAGATGATCTGCCGGTGGTAGAATTTCTTGACAGTGACGATGCTCCCGGGGTGGAGGAGGTTTCCTCAGACACGTTCTTCAGCGAATCTCTCGGTATTTCAACGGAAACCGGTTTAAAGAAAAACAGGATTAATGGCATTTCCGAACCGGAAGCGATGTCCGGGGCGGACCGTCACTCATTCGACGCTCTGGTAAACGATGTGTTTGAAAGCAGGGTGCTCGACGACGAATTTGTGATTCTTCAAAGCGATATTGAGCAGGAACAGTCATCTCAGCCTCCACAAGAAGAAGCGTTTGAAGAGCGGAAGACGCAGGAGCATGCTCCCGAAGAGGTCAGGAGGAGAGAGAAGAGGATAAGCGAAATTATTATCGATATTTCCGCTGAAGATAAAAGAAAATTCGCATCCGATTT
>CAZPZJ010000244.1:0-5043 GCA_964591055.1 uncultured Leptospiraceae bacterium | reverse complement strand
ATTGAGGTGACATACGCGCCGTAAGGCCCGTAGCCGTTCTGAAGCTCGGTCCATATTCCGTTTTTCCAGTATCCCGGGATTGATGCGGCGCGGCTGTTGTCGCTTGCACCGCCCGCGTAGATGTCCTTGCCGTTCGCGGCCATTGAATACACTTCTGCATAGTAATTGCCGTGGACGTTTATGAGCTCGGTCCATTCGCCGTTGAGCCAGTATCCCGCATGTCCCACATCGTTGCCGTCAAGGCTGCATCCCCCGGCGCAGATGCCGGGGCCGATTGTTGTCATGGAATTGACCACGGCGGACTTGAACGGGCTGTACATGTTGGGAAGAGCAGTCCATGACAATGCGTTGTGTTTCCAGTATCCCGCCCTGCAGTGACCGTTGCTGTAATATCCACCCAGGTGAACAATGCCGTCCAGAATGACGGTGGAATTGATCCTTGAAATGGCGGATCCGCCGTTCAGCTCAGTCCATTCGCCGTTTCGCCAGTAACCCGATCTGTATTTGCGGGCGTTGTCAAGGCAGCTGCCTGCCGCAAGGATGCTGGCGTCATGAACGATGATGTTGAGCACAAACGTTTCATGCTCGCCGTAGGGATTGGGAAGCCCGGTCCATTCTCCGTTTTTCCAGTAGCCGGCCATGATGACGCTTCCGGGATTCATGGCGTATCCGGCCGCGAATACGTCACCGCCCTCGACCGAGAGTGAAAAAACTTCCGCGCTGAACGCGCCATAGCCGTTTGGAAGTTCGATCCATTCGCCGTTTTTCCAGTAACCGGCGATGTAACGGCTTCTGTGCTTGCAGTAGCCGCCGGCGAACACATCCGCGCCCTTCATGTGTTTGGCATCGGGCGTCATCATACGGCTCGTGATGAAATCAGATCATTTTCTGAAAAGCCTGCCACTACCTTCATTCCCATCCCTCTCCGGCATTGCCGGAACCGCTGCAAAAGCCTGGAATCGGATGATTCCTTCGCAGTTTTTAAAAAAGAATACCAGGCGGCGGTGAAAAAGTCCGGACATGTGCTGTCGTGACAGGAATTGTCCTATCTGTGTGTGCGGCGGTAATCGGTGGGGTTCATCCGGTAGGTTTTGTTGAAAACGCGGTTGAAATGCCGCAGGCTCTCGAAGCCGGTTTCCATCGCGATCGCGATTATGGTATCATCGGTTTCCGCCAGCCTCTTCGCGGCGTCCGCGGCGCGCAGTTCATTGATGTATTCGTCAAGTCGCATGCCGGTCACCCGGTTGAACATGCGGCTCAGGTAGTCGGCGCTCATGTTCACGGCGGACGCAAGGCCCTCGCGAGAGAGATCAGCGGTGTAATTTTCCCTGATGAAATCGGTGACGATCCGTATCTTATCCTCGATGTCCGGGCCCGGCGGGCGGTCGGAGGATTTGCCGGCCTCTCTGAGCTTTGCGTAGAGCTGATTGTTGGAGCGCACCAGCCGGTCGCGAAGTGATTTCATGCCGAGTTGCGCGTTTACGCGCGCGATAAGCTCGCGACCGTTGAAGGGTTTCGCCATGTAGTCGGTGGCCCCCGTTTCGAGCCCCTCGATTTTCATGCTGGTGTCGGCCTTCGCCGTGAGCAGTATCAGCGGAATGCCCTCGTAGCGACGGTCCGATCGCACCCGCCGGGTGAGTTCGTAGCCGTCCATTCCCGGCATCATCACGTCGGATATGATGAGGTCGGGAGGCTCCTCCATCGAGCTCAGCATGTCCAGCGCGGACTGAGCGTCGGTGGCGCAGATGAGATTGTATGAATCGCGCAGAATGTCCCTGAAAAGAAGGTGCATGTCGGCGTTGTCATCGATCGCGAGAATCACCGGCCTGTTGTCCGCGTCACGATCGAAACCGGTGGAACAGGCGATGGCCGTGTGGCCCGGTGTGGCCGGCCGCGGCATGCGGGCGTACCGAACGCCCTGCGCAGCGACATCTTCGCAGAACGTCACGTCTTCCCGGTTTTCATAGCGTGTTTTTCCCTTAGGAAGCGTAATGCGGAACACCGTGCCGTGGCTGTCGGGATGGGTGCGGATATGCCTGCTTTCCGCCGTTATGCCGCCTCCGTGGAGATCAAGGAATTCCCGGACCAGCGCAAGGCCGATCCCCGTGCCGCCGGGCCTGTCGGAACGCACGGATGAAGCCTGCGAAAACCTGTCGAAGATCGTATCGATGTCCTCCGCGGGAATGCCGCAGCCGGTGTCTTCGAACTCAAGCCGCACCTCTTCGTCGCTTTCATCGATACGTATTTCTATTCTTCCTCCCTCGCCGGTAAACCCGATGGCGTTGGAAAAGAGGTTGGTCATTACGCTGTCCATTTTCTCGGGATCAAAATAGAGCATCACGCGCTCGGATGTGGAGGATATCCCGACAGAGATGCGTTTCAGGTCGCAGGCGGACTTGACGGCCGCGGCGTGATCGCGCACAAGCTTTACGATGTCGGCGTGCGCAACCTTCATGTTCATCCTGCCCGCGTCAAGCTTGGAGAAGTCGAGCAGGTCGTTGATGAGGGCGAGGAGCCGCGAGCCGTTGCGGCCGATCACGTCAAACAGCTCCCTGTCCGGGGCTTCCGTGCGGCTGCCGTCGAGAATCGCCCATACGGGCGTCAGCATGAGGGTGAGCGGCGTGCGGATCTCGTGTGAGATGTTGGCGATGAAATCGGATTTGACGCGGTCAAGCTCCCTGTAGCGGTCGAAATCCTCCTTCTCCTTTCTCAGGGTGTTGATGCGGTCGCCCAGTGCGAGGGCGAGCAGCGAGACCTCGATCGCAGTGCCGATCTGGACGCTGAACTCGGTCACGATGCTCCTGGGAATGACGCCGCTGTGGCTCATGGCGTACACAAACGAGCCGGCAATGAGAAACGACCACCCTGCGAGAAAGTACCGGGCGGGGCGGTATCCCCGGCGGATCGCGTACACGCTCGCGGTTATGATCACCGGCAGTGTCGCGTACGTCAGAATCACGTTGGCCCGGATGCAGTAACGGTAGGGGCAGAACAGCGCGCCCGCAACGGCGCAGGCGATGACGACGGCCATGGCCAGGAAGAACCTCGAGAACGGGGCGGAGTATTTTCTTATCTGCAAAAAATGGGACGAGAACAGCACCGCGAACAAAAGCGTCGAGGCGGTGAAAAAAGGATGGCTGCGCACCGCCCATTCGCCCGCGCCGGGCCAGAGGAATTCGTATGCGAGGCCGTGGATGGAAAGCGAAAACAGGATGTTGGACGCGGTGTAGCACACGTACAGAAGGTAGCTCGTGTCGCGCACCGAGAAGTAAAGGAACAGGTTGTACAGCAGCATGATGAGCAGAACGCCGTAGAACATGCCGAGGAAGAGCTGTTCAATGTAATCCCTGCGCTGGAACTCGATGATGTCATGGAGTTTGATTGAAAAGTTGAGCGCACTTTCCGATTGCATCCGGACAAATACTTCCGTAACATCTCCGGCCTTCACCGGGACACGGAACAGGGAGTTCCTGTGAACGATTTCCCGGCCGGCGAAAGGCGCCCTGCTGCCGCCGGTTTTCACCGTGTAACCGCCGGGGCCGTCGGGGATGAATACTTCAATCAGGTTGAGCGCGGGATAGAGCACTTCGAGAATTCTTTCGGTATCAACTGACGGATTGCCCGCAGCGGTGAGGCGGACCCACACGGCCGATCGCGTGAAACCGTAATTGGGGATGCGGTCATGCCGGACAAATTTATTTCTGTATGCGGGCGAGGAGACCTCCCGGATGTTAAGTGCGCCGGTGGTGTCCTCGAAGAGTTGCAGGTCATTGATATGAGGGCCGTTGCCATCGGGAACTCCACCGGCCGTATATGCTGCGGAAGCGGGAATGATCAGGCAGAAGACGATCATGGAAAGCATATATTTATGAAAGATAATATGCATGATGTCCTGATCTTCAGGTAGTGTAATCGTGAAATGACCGGCGACCCGGCGCAATGCACATCAGAAAACCGGTTCTTGTGGATGTCAAATATAATCCGGGGGGGATGCTTTTTGTTCTAAGGGATGCCTGCAGTGCCAGTTCAACGGATGTGACAGACGAATACGCCCGCATTCGCGGATATGGAAATGTCCCCTTCCTTCTGTATTTTCATTCGAAGGAATTCGTTGAATCTGTTTTTCTCTCTCTCGTCCAACACGACCCTGCCGGGAGTGATCGAATTGAGCGAAAGCGCATAATCGGTTAATGGAGTGGCTTCGCTGATTGACAGGGAATTTTCATATATCTTCAGGTCAACGCTTCGGAAATATTCATTCAGGAGTTCCTTTCCGTTCTCGAGTGAAAAATTTTCAATAACACTGTTGGCACTCTTCCCGCCGGGAGGGAGTGAGCGGAATTCTCTGATTATGCCACCCATCTCTTTCATATAGTCCTGCTCCATTGTGGTAGCGTAAAACACACCATCATTCTTCAATACCCTTGCTATCTCAGAAAAAACTTTTCTCATGTCCGGGATGTGGTACAGCATGTGATTGGCAAGTATGATGTCGAATGTACGGTCATCATGCGGGATGCTCCCGGCATCCATAACGTTATAGGTGATGTTGCCGGCGCTTTCTCCGATGTTTTTCCGGGCATCGTCAAGCATGCCTTCCGAAAAATCAGTCAGTGTGATGTTCCAGCAGGAGGGTATCCTGTCCGCGTTTGTTTTCCATAACATGCCGTTTCCGCAGCCGATTTCCAGCACTGTGGACGGTTCATCGGTCAGGAAAGAATCAAAAACCCACCGTGGCCAGGGATTTTTATTTGTGCTAAACCGGTAGTGAAGATAGATGCGCGCACGGTAGTTCGAAGAGTTCACATACTGGTTTTCTTTGAGATACGACATGTTAGTCCCTCCTCCCCCTGATGTATCAAAGGATACTCATTGTTTCCGGCGGAAAGCGGCAAGTGTACATGAGGCGCACTGCTGGAAGAATCATACGGAGCGGATAAAGTTGCCATTATTTTTTCATCGCCTCGGCTTTCATCTCTTTTGGCATCTTCTCTATCGCGTAGCGCAGCGCGGTGCGCGGCATCGCGTGTTTGTTGCGCATCA
>CAZPZJ010000243.1:0-5043 GCA_964591055.1 uncultured Leptospiraceae bacterium | reverse complement strand
CAGGCAGTTTCGCGAGGACCTGTACTACCGCCTCAAGGTGGTGCAGATTGACGTGCCTCCCCTCCGCGAGAGGAAGGACGACATCCCGTATCTCGCCATACATTTCGTCCAGGTCCTCAACCGCGTCCATAAGCTGGCGAAGCGGATGTCTCCCGAAGTGGTCGACATGTTCATGGAGTACGACTGGCCGGGCAATATCCGCGAGCTGAAAAACCTGATAGAGAGTGTCGTCATCACCACGCCCGAGGATTACATCACCGCAGAGAGCCTCCCCTTCTCGTTCCAGAAAATATCCCGCGCGTCCCGCGGGGCCGTGGAGGTGTCGTCCGTCATGCCGCTCAGGGACGCCATTGAAAGTGTTGAAAAGCAGATGCTTGAAAAGCTGTTCCGCCGCGGGATGACCGTCCGCCAGATGGCCGACGAGCTCCAGGTCAACGCTTCTACGATCGTGCGCAAGGCGGCGAAATACGGGATATGCCGGGACATCTGCAAAGAGGAATAATCAGAAATGCCGCCGGAATCCGGCGGGAACACGCAAGAACAGCCCGAAAGGCGGTACACAGCAATGGCATATACCGAAAAAAACCCGCTCCCCCACGAAAACACCGCGATAAAAAAGCATTCCGCCATCGCGCTCGCCTCATGCATGGTGTTCGTGACGCTGCTCGCCTTCAGCCCTTACGGGCAGGAGTTTTCCGTCGCGGCGCTGATTGTGCTGTTTCTCATCGTCTTCTCGCTTTTCATGCTGGCGTACTTCAAAATGCACCCGCTTCTGTGGACGCTCATTTTCAGGCGCGCACAATACCGGCGCCTGCTGGAGATGAACGCGCTCGTCGTCCCGGAGCTTGAAAAGCTCGACGACTCGTGTTTTGTGTTCCACAACATCACGATCGAGCTGTTTCACGTCGAGCATTTGGTGATCTCGCCGGGAGGATCGTTCATCATGAAAAAATACGCGGAAGAGGGCGATCTCCGGGCCGTGGAAGGCGTCCTCTGCTGCGGCGGGAGGCCGCTTGACACGCTCACCGCGGGCCTGTGGCGAAGCTGCCACCTGGTCAGCATCATGGCGGAAAAAGCGTTCCACGTTGAAATCATGCCCCGCCCCGTGATTGTCACCGCGCCCGGGACGCGCGCCCCGTTCAGCGAATTCGACGGCATCATCATCGCCGCCACCGGCTCACTTCATGAGCTTCCTGCCTCCTCCGGAGCGAAGATCAAACGGGAGATCGTCGAAAGCTTTGCGTATTACCTGAAAGGCAGGTACATTCGTGGATGACTTCCCCCTTTCCGCAAAGTGTATACAGCGATAATTGTATTGACCGTCCCGCCGAACGGTGAGATAATCAGCCATGGCGCGACGTGAAAAATCAAGCCTCCGGATTCCGGCCTGCTTCATCGCGGCGGGAATCATCGCACTCCTCGCGTGCGCCGCGACGCTGAGCGCCGGCCCCGCGAAGGTCGAACTTTCCCCGGAGCAGCCGTCGATCGAGCTGGCGACAACCGCCCTGCACTACCTTGACGCTCAGGCAAAAGTGACATCCGAAGATATCGCGTCCGGAGCTGTTTCGCTCGCTCCATACGGCAGGCAGTCGTTTCAGTTCGGATTCAGGAGGGGCGCGCTCTGGGTGCAGTCCCACATCAGGGCGTCAGAGGAAGTACCCTGGACCACGGCGTACCTGGTGTTCGACAACAGCTCGCTGGGATCAATCACGCTGTACGCGCCGGTCATCGATGGGGGAGAGCGCTCCATCCGGGTCCTGAAGGGAGGATGGCAAAACGCGTCCGGGTCCTCCCAGATACCGTTCATCTACCCGACATTCAGGATCCCGGCCGACTACGACGACTCCAGGCCGCTCACCATCGCGGTCAGCACGCCGTTCTCCCTCCAGTTCCGAGCAACGCTTTTTACGCGGGATCAATTCATAGCTACGGGCTTCGCCCTCTTCCTCATCATCGGCTTCTGCACGGGAACGCTCATCGCGATGATGCTGTACAACCTGTTCCTCTACACGCAGGTGGGCGAGCGCCATTACCTGTACTACGTCCTGTACGTACTGGCGCAGCTTGTTTACCAGTGCGTCCTCTTCGGTATTGTCCCCTACCTCTGGCCGCGGGCCGGCCTGTTTTTAACGTCGTACATCACGGTCCTCTCCGCGCTGATGATCATCTCGGTGCTTGCCTTCACAAGAGCGTTTCTCGACACGCGCACCACCGCGCGGCGGCACGATGTGCTCATCATCATGCTGATCGCGATGATGGGGGCCGTTATCGTCATGGATATCTCGGGACGGAAATGGATCGCCACCGTGACCTCCTACATGATCGCGACGGCATCGATCCTGGTCCAGCTCACCGCCTCAATATCTTCAATCAAGTACGGGTTCCGCCCCGCGCGCTACTTCCTGCTTGCGTCGAGCGTTCTCATGGCAAGCGCGTCGGTGTTCATATTCAGGTTTTACGGAATACTCCCCAACAACAGCTTTACCCTGCACGCGCTTTTTTTCGGCACGGCGATTGAATCGGTCCTGCTCTCGTTCGCCCTGGGTTACAGGATACGAGTTTTGCGCGAGGAGGGAGAGCGGGCCAGAGACAGGGAAAGAAAACTGCGCAGGATGAGCGTCACCGACGAGCTCACCGGGCTTTTCAACAGGCGCTTCTTCAACTCAAGCATGGAGGAACACATCCAGACTTCCCGGCGCGAGAAACTCCCCCTGTCGCTGCTCATGCTCGACGTGGACCATTTCAAGCGCTTCAACGACACCTACGGCCATCCCGAGGGAGACCGCGTGCTTACGATCCTGGGCGGCATCATCAGCTCGAGCCTGCGCGATCGCGACGTTCCCTGCCGCTACGGCGGCGAGGAGTTCGCCGTGATCCTTCACAACACGGGCGAGCCCGAAGCGCGGGCCGTCGCCGAGCGCATCAGGGAAAGGTTCGCCGGGCGGGAGCATTTCCCCCTGCACGACATCAGGGTGATCATTACGGTGAGCATCGGGGTAACGGAGTACCACAGGGGCGAGGAAGCGGCCGGATTCGTAAAGCGCTGCGACCGGGCCCTCTACAGGGCGAAGGAGTTGGGGCGCAACATGGTAATGACGGAGCAGATCGAGAGAGAATGAAGCACATCATTTCCAGGAGGAATGCATGAAATCATACGATGCGGTCGTGATAGGAGCGGGCAACGGCGGCCTCACCGCCGCGGCCTCGCTCGCGAAGCAGGGGCTTGCAACGCTCCTCGTGGAGCGGCACAACATTCCCGGCGGGTGCGCAACCAGCTTCTGCCGGGGGAGATTCGAGTTCGAGGTGGCGCTGCACCAGCTCTCCGGCATGGGCGATCCCTCCTTTCCCGGACCGCTGCGCTCCACGCTGGACGCGCTGGGTGTCTCAAACGAAGTGGAGTGGATCGAGATGAAAAACCTCTACCGCGTCGTGGCGCCCGGCCGGATGGACATTACCCTTCCCGCCAGCAGGAAGGGCTTCACCGAAGCGCTCATCGCGCGCTTCCCGCAGGAGAGGGAGGGGATCGAATCGTTCATCGACCTGGTGTACCGGTTCTTCAACGAGGTGATCGGCGCGCATTACATGCGCGACCCGGAAGCCTCACCACAGAAGTACCCGCTCTACTTCCGTTACGCCCTCGCCGACACGCAGTCGATCCTGGAACAGCACCTCACCGACCCGCTGCTCAGACTCGCGGTGTCGGTGTACTGGAGCTACGTGGGCGCCCCGCCCCGCCTGCTCGCGTTCACGGAATTCGCGGCGATGCTGTTCGCCTACATCGAGTTCAAGCCCTACCACATGAAGCAGGGCTCGCAGGCGCTCTCCAACGCGATTCTGGACTCGTTCGTGAAGAGCGGCGGCGAGGCGCGCTTCAGCACCGCAGCGAAAAGGATACTCGTCCGTGACGGGCGCGTCGCGGGCGTGGAGCTCGACACGGGGGAAGAGATCGCGGCGCGCTACGTGATCTCCAACGCCTCGCCCGTCGCGACCTGCGCCGAGATGATCGACGCCGAGCACCAGCGCCCGGAATTCTTCGACCAGATTGCCTCGCACACCATCGGGCCGTCCGCCTTCACCATCTACCTCGGGCTCGACTGCCCGCACGAAGAGCTCGGCATCAGCGAGCCCACAAACTTCATCTGCTCGCACACCGACCCCAACCGGGCGCACGCCGAAATGCGCATGCTGGACAACGAGCCCGGCCAGATGCTGCTCACCTGCTACAACGCATGCGATCCCGCGGCCTCGCCTCCCGGCACCACGCAGATCGCGCTGGTCGATTTAAAATACGGCGAGCCGTGGCTTTCGATACCGCCGCACCTCTACCGCGAATACAAGTACCGGTACGCGGAAAAGATGCTGGCCGCCGTGGAGCGGCTCCTTCCCGGATTCCGCTCGCACATCGAGGAGGCGGAGGTCGCCACACCGCTTACGCACATGCGCTACCTGAACACCCCCGCCGGCTCCATCTATGGGTTCGACCAGTTCATACGCGACTCGAGGTTGTTCGGTCAGATGGAATCGGGCGTCCCGGGGCTTTACTTCGCGGGGGCGTGGGCGGCGGGCGGAGGGTTCCAGCCCACGCTGATGTCGGGAGCGTCCACGGCAAGAGCCGTGGCGAAAGCGATCAGAAAGGAAAGGGGGTGACATCATGGCGGAGCATACCATACACGAAAAGATTGAAGGATACGGCCGCGTGCTCGACGAGGTGCGCTCGGCGAGAATGTACGGCGCGGACTACCGGACTATGAAAGGCGAAGTCGCGCGGGTGATGGAGATGCTTCATCCGCGCGCACTGAAGCTTCGCGTCTCAGAAGTGATCGTCGAGACTCCCAGCACGAAGACCCTTCGCATGGTATCGGAAAGCGGGTACCTGCCGCCGTTCGAGGCGGGGCAGTACGTGGGGCTGGTGGTGGAGACGGCAGGCGTGAGAACGTCCAGGCCCTACAGCATCTCGTCCTCGCCCGCGCAGACCGCGTACTACGACCTCACCATACGCAGGCAGCAGGGCGGGTTTGTGTCCGATTTCCTGCTCGACCGCGT
>CAZPZJ010000242.1:0-5066 GCA_964591055.1 uncultured Leptospiraceae bacterium | reverse complement strand
GGGTGGTGCTGGTGCCGCCCCGGACGATCAAGAAGACTTCAAGCGGCAAGCTCCGCCGGTCCGAGTGCAGGGAGGACTTCCTGAAGGGGCGGCTGGGCGTCAGGGCGCGGCCCGCCTGGTTTCAGATTGCAAGCCTGTACGTGAAAAGCGGTATTATCAAAATGACCGCCCTTGCCGGGCTGTCCGGGCGGGGTCTCTACACCCTCTACGCCGCGGCGCTGGCCTGCGTGCTGGGGGCGCCGCTGATCGCCGTGCTGTTCGCGCTGCCGGCGGGCATGTCGCGCGCGGTGGGGAAACTGTATGCCCGCAGTTTGTTTCTCCTCCTGGCCTGTCCGCTGTTCGTGAAGGGAAGGGAGAACCTGAGCGCGGGCGGCGGCGCGGTGTACGTGATCAATCACTCCAGCTATCTCGACACCATCGTCTGCACCGCGGCGCTGCCGGCCGGGACGCTGTTTGTCGGCAAGCGCGAGCTTTTCGACACCTTTCTGCCGGGCGTGTTCCTCCGGAAGCTGGGACACATTCCGATCGAGCGTGAGGACTTTGATGCAAGCGTCGCGTCGGTGAACTGCGTGACGCGCGCGCTTCTCGACGGGAAGTCCCTCGCCCTTTTTGCGGAGGGAACGTTCACCTACGCGGCGGGCCTTCGCCCCTTCAAGCTGGGCGCCTTCAAGGCGGCCGTCGAGGCGGGGGCGCCGGTGTTTCCGGTGGCGATGCGCGGGACGCGCGCCATGCTCCGCGACGGGAGCGTTCTGCTGCGGCCGGGGGTGATCAGTATCCATATAAGCGAGCCGGTGATGCCCGAAGGCGCGGGATGGGAAAGCATTGTAAGCCTGCGGGATCGGGTGAGGGCGGAAATCGCGAAACACTGCGGCGAGCCGACGATTGACCTGGTGCGCGCCGGTCACGGCTCGTGAATGACGACCGTCAAAGGCCTGCGGCGGGCTTGAGACCTTTCTGCGTCCGGTAGTCGCACATGCCCTTGCGGGCGCAGTCGATGATTTCGGCGAGGCTGCGGTTGTCGTCCGTCGGGCTGAAATGCAGGATGCCGTAGTTCATGGCCAGGGGGCTCCATGCGCTTCCGGTCCGGTTGAGAGTGTCAATGTTGTACTCGAGGCGGTTTATGAGATCGTGATCATTCACGCGGTTCAGGTCCATCGCCGCGACGGCGAACTCATCGTCGCTGACCCTTCCGAGGATGTCGTAACCTCGAAAGCTCTTCATCAGCACCTCGACCGCGCTGAGCACCGGCCATGCGCTGTCATTAGGACCGGCTGCCGCCCGGGTGGCGTCATCCATTTCGATGCCGGCATACACCATTGAGAGGGAGCCCCGTTTGCGGCGGACCTGGTCGATTGCGGTCTCGACCATCCTGAAAAATCCCTTCAGGTTGTACAGGCCGGTCATTTCATCCATGAGGGACATGCTTTGAAGAATCGCGGTCATACGGCAGCGGTCTATCGCGTAGCGGATGGTCCGGTAGAGCAGGTCGGGAGAGAGGCGCCCCGTCATGAGGTAGTCACGGGCCCCGTGCCGTATTGAATCGAGCGCCGCGGCGTACAGCACGTCATCTCCCAGAACGATAAACGGGAAAATGCGCGCCTGCACCCCGAAATGAGTGAGTGATGCGGAAGGATTCACCCTGTCCATGCACATGTCGAGAAGCACCGCGTCCGGCGCCTTTCTCTCGATACGCTGTTTGGCGTCGAGGATCGTGGCGGCCCGTTCAAGCCGAAGATGGGTTTCGAAATAGCGCTCGCTGTTGACCGCCGATACGCACTCGCTTACCTCGTCAACCAACACTCCACGGTCGGATACAAGAAGCACCTCCAGCGGCTGGACCGTTCGATCGTCGCTCATCGCGTGTCCTCCTTCTGCTGTGACGGTCTCATTTATGACAGTATACGAAAAAAATTGATTATAATCAAATCATTTTTACAGTGAAAGCGCCCTGGCGGACAGGGAAAAAAATCTTGCCATTTCGCCTGATTCAATGTTTACTTGCGGAAAATACACCGGGAGGACCTATGCTGGGATCGCTGAAAACCCTCGCCCAGACGATTGCGTCGATGGACGATAAGATAGACGACAGGAGAACCGAGCTTGACGACGTGTTTCTCTGGCTTGACAAATACGTGAAAGCGGTCTTCTCGTCCGCCGCCGTGGACAAGAAGGGAGATGACCTGACCGTTCCGCTTGACGCGGCGTTTAACATCGCGATCACCCTGATGAAGATCATTGACCGGGGGGCCTCCGGCCTGGACGATAAAATGGCCGAGGAGCTGACGAAGATCAAGGAGCGTTATCTGGGGCAGTGATGGGCGAACCGGCGAATAATCACGGAGCGCGGAGATTTCCGGCGCACTTTTTCGCGGGAATCGCGTTCATAGCGGCTATGGAAATCTTCATAATCCTGGGCATGACCGCCATCACCACCTGGGCCACGCCTGCGCTGTGGACGGGGCTCATACTCGCCTGCGATGGCCTGCTCGCCTGGCGCACCGGGCGTTCGGTGATTCGCACAGGGGCGATTGTCCCGCTTGCCGTCATTTCGGTGGCAAGCTGGTGGATGTTCGAGTGGTTCAACATCTTTCTCTCCAACTGGCATTATGTGAACCTGGTGCCATCCCTGAAGCTTCGTTACGCCGGCTACGTCTGGTCGTTCGCCACCATCGTCCCCGGCGTGCTGCTGACGTACGGAGCGCTGAACCTGCTTCCGGGCGAGCTGCGCAGCGCCCGGCTTCGGATTTCCAGGCGGGCGCTGGTCGTCATGTTCATTGCCGGCCTTATTTTCCTTTTCATTCCGATTGTGCCGTTTTCAATGTACTACGCGGGCCGCGCGGCCGACGAGGCGCTGTTTGTTTTCCTCCGGTGGGCGGCCAACACGTGGTACGCGGAATTTACAGCGGCCTTCGTGTGGCTGGGGTTCGTGCTGCTGCTTGAGCCACTCAACTACCTGATTGGCAACCGCAGCCTGCTCGGCGCGCTGGAAAAGGGCGACTACAGGCCGCTGGCCCTTCTCTCGGCTGCGGGCCTCATTGACGGGCTGCTGTGGGAGTTCTGGAACTACTGGGCGTTCACGAAGTGGCACTACACGGTGCCGATTCTCGGCAATGTGAAAATTTTCGAAATGCCGGTGCTGGGCTACTTCGGGTTCGTCGCGTTCGCATGGGAGCTGTACAACATGGTTTCGCTGCTCTATCCCCGCGCGCTCGATCTGATCGAGGGTGAGCGCGAATCGTACCCGAAAGCCGAATAAGCGCATCACACGCCGTCGATCGCCTTCACGCTCGACGGGTACATGGAATCGATCACGTCCCTGTATTTTTCATGAATGAACAGCCGGCGCAGTTTGAAGGTGGGCGTGATCTCGCCCGATTCAATGGTAAAGCGCTCCGGCATGAGCCTGAATTTTCGCACATGCTCGTAGCTCGCCAGCAGGCCGTTCACCTCGTCGATCTTCTTTTTGAACAGGCGCTCGATTTCGGGATGATGCGCAAGCTCTCGCTCTTCGGCAAATTCGATATGGTGGTCGCGCGCGTACTGACGCAGCGCAGAAAAATTGGGGCACACCAGTGCGGCGGTGTAGGGGCGCCCGTCCCCGACCACGCAGAAGTAGTCGAATAAAAACTCCCGCTCGAAGTGCTTCTCGATGTTCCGCGGCCGCACGTCCCGTCCCGACGAAAGCAGTATCCTGTCCTTGAGCCTTCCCGTGAGCACCAGATAGCCGTCCTCGTCGAACTGCCCGGTGTCGCCGGTGCGGTAAAAACCGTCGGTGGTGAACGCGGCCTCGTTTTCCGCCGGGTTGTTGAAGTAGCCCTGAAACACCGTGGGCCCCTTCACCAGAATTTCGCCGTCATGTGAGAATTTTTCCACCACGCTGTCAACCGGCGGGCCCTGGGTTCCGGGCTTGATTTTGCCGGGCGGATTGACGTTGATGATGGGAAGCGTCTCGGTCAGGCCGTATCCCTCGATGATGGGAAGCCCCACGCCCCCCGCGATGTGCGCGATGTTGGTCGGTAGCTGGCCCGCGGCCGAAATAAGGAGCCTCGTGTTGGCAAGCCCGAGGGAGCGGCGTATGCTGCGGTATACCGGTTTCAGGAGCGCTCCGGCAAGCCTGGATGCGGGCGTGTGCGCGCCGGTGCATTCGCGCACAAAACAGTCGCGGCCTTTTTGAATGGCGTGGCGGTACAATCCGCGGACCAGGCGGGGGCGGCTGTTGATCATGTGGACGAAGTCGACATACATCTTCTCGTAGAGGCGGGGGACGGAGCAGATGATGGTCGGCGAGGTCTCGCCGATGTAGCGCAGTATCTCGGTGGTGTCGAAAGTTCTGGTGATGCACAGCGTGGAGCCGCATGCCGCCGAGGCGAAGAGGTCCGCGACCAGGCCGAAGATGTGGCCGAAGGGCAGGTGCGCCAGCCGCGTATCCTCGTGGGTGATGCCGAACACGTCAGAGAGCGCACGCTGGGACAGGAAGTTGCCGTGTGAAAGAAGCGCCCCCCGGGGATTGGTGAGGCTGCTCAGCGTGTACAGCAGCACGGCCGTGTCGCCGCGGGTGAGCGCGTGGACGGATGCAACAATGTCGTCCGCGCGCCCTGCGCGCGCTCCCTGCGCGAGCAGCGCGTCAAAATCGCCGACAAGCCCGTCGGATGAGCGGTCCGGGTACAGGGTGATTACCTTTTCCACGGGCGATTTCACTCGGCCCGCGAACGGGAGCGATTTCTGGAGCTGGGCGATGTGGCCCACAAACAGGCATTTCGCCCCGCTGTGGTACACGATGTGCTCCGCTTCGACGGCCGTGGTGGTGGGGTAGATGGGGACAAACACGGCGCCGGCGCTGAGGATCGCGAACACGGTGATGGCGTAGCGGATGGAATTCTCGGCGAACACCGCGACGCGGTCTCCCTTCCTGACGCCGAGGTCGAGCAGCCCTGAAGCGACGGCGATCTGCTTTTCAAGAAACTCGCCTGAGCGCATAGGGATGAAGCGGTCGGTGTCGACGCCGTCTTTTTCCCTGGAAAGGAAGGTGATCCTGTCCCAGTGCCTGAGGTAGGTGTTGAGCTCGA
>CAZPZJ010000241.1:0-5136 GCA_964591055.1 uncultured Leptospiraceae bacterium | reverse complement strand
CTTCACGGTGTCCGACGAGGGGATCGTGGTGATCCCCAAGGGCTTCATCTTCTGACCGGATCCACCTCCGGCGATTCTCCGTTCCCCTCGCAGCGTTTTTTCCCGGCGCGGTTGTACATCTCGGCCATTCTGCACAGCTGCGACGTCATTTCCGGGGTTATTGCGCCGGGAAGCAGCTTCCATCCCCAGTTGCCATTTGTTGTGCCCGGCATGTTCATCCTGAACTCGGCCCCGTACCCCATAATGTCCTGCGCGGGGATGATCACGCAGTTCGCGACCGAACGGTACGCAAGACGGATGAGCTGCCAGTGGAAGTCATTGAACTTGATCGATCCTGCGTACTCCATCACGTACTCGCGCCCCTCGTTGTCGAGCTCGTGCCCGTAAAACCAGCCGTTCGTGGTGTTGTTGTCGTGAGTGCCCGTGTAAAGCACGCAGTTGTGGTTCTCGAAATTGTGGGGCAGGTACTCGTTCCGGTTATTGAAGTCGAAGGCGAACTGGAGGATTTTCATTCCGGGAAGCCCCAGCTCGTCGCGCAGGCTGCGCACCTCCCCGGTGATCACCCCGAGGTCTTCTGCGATCAACGGAAGCTCGCCCAGCCCGTCTTTCAGTCGCTGAAAAAATTCGATGCCGGGGCCCTCCACCCATTCCCCCTTTACGGTGGTGTCCTCCTCCGCGGGAATGGACCAGTACGATTCGAACCCCCTGAAGTGGTCTATTCGCACCACGTCCACCATGTCCTTGAGGTGAGCAATCCTTTTTTTCCACCACACCACGGTGTCCGGATTGAGCTTTCCGCGAGCGTCGCGCCATCGGTAGAGGGGGTTGCCCCAGCGCTGGCCGGTGGAGCTGAAGTAATCCGGGGGCACCCCCGCCACGCACAGCGGCCTTCCTGTCGTTTCGTCAAGGTCAAGGATTCCGGGATTGGCCCATGCGTCGGCGCTTTCCATCGCGATGTAGATGGGGATGTCGCCGATGAGCTTTATGCCCACAGTGTTGCAATATTCCCGGAACGCGTTCCACTGCCTGAAAAAGAGATACTGCAGGAAACGGTGGTAGTCCATTTCGCCCTCAAGCTCCTTCCGCCACCGCGCAAGCGCTTTCGGCTCCCGCATCGCGATATCGGCGTCCCATTCCGGCCAGAAGCAGGTGCCGAACCGGGCGGAAAGCGCCGCAAACAGCGCGTAGTCTTCAAGCCAGGAGGATGCGCCCTCACAGAAGGCGCCATAGCCGTCCCTTTCAGGTGACAGGAAGAATCGCCGCGAAGCCTCCCTGAAAAACGGATCGCGCCAGCGCTCAACCTGCTCGAAGTTTACCCTGTGGTCGTGCGAAAAGGGCGTCGCGTCAATCGCCATGCCGCACCACTCCTCCCCGGCGACGGACTCGGGGCTGATAAAAAGCGGATTACCCGCGAACGCCGAGATGGTGGCGTAGGGAGAATACCCGAAAACCGAAACAGCCGGCCCGATGGGCAGGATCTGCCAGTAGCTCTGTCCCGCACTGACGAGAAGGTCCGCAAACTCCATGGCCTCCTTTCCAAGCGTGCCGATTCCAAGGTTTCCGGGCAGGCTTGTGATGTGCAGCAGCACCCCCGCCGAACGCTCAAATACCATAGGACCTCCTTCTCTTTTAAGGGGCGCATGCATCCGCGCCGTCCATTAACGCATAACAGTTTTCATAACAATGTCAAGCCGGTTTCAGCGCCTGCAGGCCCGATGGCGGAGAGCTCCTCCCTCCGAGCCGCGCCCCTTTTTAATCCAAAAGTATTGACAATTTCACCGATTCATTTTTCCATCCAAATGTCGCTGATTCCGGGCGGGAAGCCGTCGCACCGCCCGATACCAACACCGGAAACCGGGCCGCATGCGCAAGGACATGAAATTATATCACGACCAGCTGAAAACCATCCTCACCAGTGAGCAACTGGGCGTGTTCTCAACCGACCGATACAGCATCATAGACTTCGGATATGAGTGCGTCGACTGCGGGGAGTACAAAAAGGCGTTCCAGCTTTTCAGCATCGGGGTGAGGATCAACGGGTACGATCCGGATATCCTGAACGGGCTGGGAATATCGCTGTGCGAGATGGGGCGCCTGCGCGCCTCCGCCCTCATACTGGAGAAGGCGATCAAGATGTACCCCGGGGACGCGGTGATCCTGGCGAACCTCGCCGGCGTGTACTGGGAGGCTGGTGATTTCGACTCGGCGATCTACTACTATCACAAGTCGCTCGAATACGACGACAACCTGATTGAAACGTATTTCAACCTGATCAATCTCTACTGCGAGACGGGCGACCTCTACATCGCCTACATCACCTGTCTCAACCTGCTGAAACTCGAGCCCGACAACGATGAGGCGATCGAGCTCAGGGACGAAATACTCCTGAACATCGGAATATCCCTGTTCTGAAGGCCCCGGCGCATCCCGGACAGGCCGGCATCACAGGCGGGAGCGCACCGTCCGAATCTCTTCCTCGAAATCCAACTTCCAGGCGCCGCCTTCCTTCTTCAGCCTGAACCTGAATACAAATCCTTTCATGGACAGCGAGGGCGCATCGGTGTATTTCACCTCGATTTCGCCCGTGTCAGGGCCGCTCTCTTCACGTACAATTTCCCACCGGGTTCCCGCCTCGAACAGTTTTTTGATTCCCAGTGCGCCTTCGTCGAAGCCCGGTGCACGCCGGGCAAGATCAGCCAGCCCGTTTCGCGTTCCCTCGCTCAGGTAATCGCGCGCACGCTCGACCCTGCCCTCGCCGTAGTGCGATTTCACCGCCATGAGGGCCTCCATGGCTCCTCCCGCGGGTTTTGAGCAGCCCGCCGCGAGCGCTACCATGGCGACACCGAGTATCAGAAAAAATCGAGCCATGCAGAACCTCCAATCCGGCAGTGTATCGTGGAAACGGCGCCCGTTTTCACGGTGCCTGGCGCAATTCACGCACAATCGCCGCATTACGGCAACAACATCACCGCACGAAAAACACTCTTACAAAAATTTTTTATTGCCGAAAAATGGAACATGGGAAATGCTTTTCAAAAGCCGCTTGCGCGGTGCTGAACGGGCGGCGTCCACGGCATTTCCCTGAAATCAAATAAAGGTTACGGCGCTTATGAAAACACCGCTTCCCCAGAAAAAACAGATTTTCACCGCGTTTCTCCTTATATTCACCTTCAGCGCCTGTATCAGCTCCTCGCTTGAAAGGAGAATTGAGCCCGAATCGATCGTTGATTTCGGGGAAGTCTGGGGATATCTCATGTCCGGCGAGGAACGCTACATTCAGGGAAACGAGCCGTTTACCGACATCGGCTTCTTCGGGGCCGCCGTGCTTGAGGACGGCAGGCTCCGATTCAACTCCAAGGTCCCTTCAGTCCGGCTTCAGCACGCAACTCCGCGCATACATCTTGTCGTGTTCGATCTCTCGAACTCGTCACTGATGCGGCGCGTGCTCGATCCCGCGCTGCCGTACCGCGAAAATCTTCTCGGCGACATCGTCGCGAAATCACAGCCATTTCACGGCGTGCAGATCGATTTCGAAGCGGTGCCCGCCCAGGATGGGCCGCGATTCATCGAGTTTCTGCAAGAGCTGAAGAGCCGTCTGGGTGAATCAAAGTCCCTCAGCGTGGCGCTCCCGGCGCGCCGTTCCAGGGCCAGCGACGCATACGATTACGCCGCCGTCGCCTCGATCGCAGACCGCATCGTGATCATGGCGTACGACCAGCACTGGAGCACCAGCGGCCCCGGCCCGGTGGCGTCAATACCATGGTGCCGTGAAATCGCGATGTTCGCCAAATCCCACATTCCAGAAGAAAAGCTCATCATGGGCCTCCCCCTCTACGGGAGGTCGTGGCAGAACATAGGCAGCCACCGCTCCGTCAGATACAACCAGGTGCGCGATATCATCTCCTCCAGCAGGGCGCGCCCGCAGTACCACCCCGACAACGGACCCTACCTTGAATACGGGCGGAAAGTGACGGTGAAGGTTTTTTACGAGGACGCCGTTTCGCTGTTCGACAAGCTTTCCATGTACAAGCACCTCGGCGTCACCATGGTGTCCTTCTGGCGCATCGGCCAGGAGCCCCGCCAGATATGGGAGCATGTTCGCACAACCGAGCAGACGGAGTCCCTGTACACGTCCACGCAGGACGCGCACCCAAGCGAAAATGTGCAGTAGGGGAGATGCCGGCTGCGCATCGCGGCCGGCCCGGCGCTTTACGCCTTCTCCAGGTATTCCACGAATTTTTCAATTGGCTGTGCGCCTGTAAATTCCACCGCGCCGTTGATGACGACCTTGGGCACCGAGTTCACGTTGAACTTCACCGCCTCCTGGATAAAAGTCGATGTCTCGACCATGTCGGCCCTGATGGCGGGGTTCTCAAGCGCGATGCGGTGCGCGGCGCTCACGGCCGCCGGACAGTACGGACAGGCCAGCGAGATAAACACCTGGATGTGCGTTTTTTTCGAGATGGCCCTGATTCGCGCAAGCACCGCGTCGCTCAGCGGCTCCCTGACGCCTGAAACCTCGAGAATGCTTCGCAGAAACGAATTGATTTCGTAGCCCCCGGGAAGGCCGAAAAACCTGATTCCGGTGTCGCTGTCGGCGGCGTCGAGAAGCACGATGCCCGGTATCTTGTCGACGCCGTAGAATGACGCCTTTTCCGCATCCTTGACGAAGTCGAACACCGTCAGATTCAGCCTGTCATTGAGCTCCGACAGCTCCGTCAGAAACTGGTGCGTGTCGGCGCAGGTGTGGCACTCCATCTCCTGCGTGAAGTACACCAGGTTGACTTTCTCCTTCATCGCTTTGAGAATCCCCGCAAGCTGTCCCTTCACCTTGTCATCGAACATTGCCATGGCCGCTCCTCCTTTCTGTTATACCGGAATAATATGGAAATGCGCTTTCATTCGCCCTTCATGACGTACTCGCACGCGGAAAGCGCCGCTTTCGCCCCCTCACCGGCGGCGATTATGATCTGCTTGTACGGCACCGAGGTGACGTCCCCCGCGGCGAAAATCCCCGGCGCGCCCGTTCTGCACGCGCAGTCCACCACAATCTCGCCGGCCCGGTTCAGCTCAACCACTCCCTTCACCATATCGGCGTTGGGCATGAGCCCGATTTCGATGAAAATCCCCGACACG
>CAZPZJ010000240.1:2963-5153 GCA_964591055.1 uncultured Leptospiraceae bacterium | reverse complement strand
CCCTGGACACGACCAGCAGGCCGAATGTTCCTTCCAGCCTGGCGACGGCGAGCCTTACTGAGTCGAGGAGATTGTTGTCGGTGTGATACATTTCGATGAGGTGGGCGATGACCTCCGTGTCGGTCTCGCTTTTCATCACATGCCCTTTTTCAACGAGCATGGTCCTGAGCGTCCTGTAGTTTTCGATGATGCCGTTGTGGACGATGGCGATGTTGCCGCTGCAATCGCAGTGAGGGTGCGCGTTTTCGTCCGACGGGACCCCGTGTGTCGCCCACCGCGTATGTCCTATTCCAGTATGATATTCAAGGTAATCACCGACATTCAGCGAACTGACGAGATCGTTAACCTTGCCTTTCTTTTTTCTGACAACAAGATCCCCATCCAGAAGGGCGATCCCCGCGGAATCGTACCCCCGGTACTCAAGCCTCTTGAGCCCGCTTATGAGCACCTCCGTGGCGTTCTTGTGCCCGACATAACCGACAATACCGCACATATCAATATCCTTATTTTACCTTTTTTCTTCCAGGTCCGGCCGCCTTTCATCCCCACCGCGCGCGGCCACCCTGACGTCATCAAGTACAATATAAATCTTCCTCTCCCAGTCGTCGATCCTGAACCTCTTGATCCTGCCGGAGACCGAGAGCAGCTTCCTCGACCTCCACCAGCTCAGGAGAATTGAAGGATCATCCCCTACCGCCTCCCTGACGCTCTCCTTCGACACCTTTCCGTCAAGGTAAAGCCAGGAGCCGTGAAACAGGACAAATCTCAGCCTGGTATCGTCCGCTTTCACGGGTGATTCCAGGTAATAATCGTACCCGGTCTTCACCGATTTTCCCAGGAGCCCCACCAGGTGGTCATTCAGAACCCGCCGGTGATAGCTCCTGCTGCCGAAAAGGCCGTCACGCCAGTTCAGGTAGTGCTCATGAAGGGCAATGAAGCGCGCGCTGTCATCGCTTTCCGCATACGCGGCCGACGGTAGCGACATCCGGGGACTTTTATACCCTCTGTTAGCGACAATAAAAAAGGCCGCGGCAAGCAACACAACAGCCGTTACACCCTCCCCGCGCCTGTTCACTCCCCTTTCCTGTTCATATTAATTTGGAAAATACCTTCCCGAACGATTGTCCATGCCGGATCACCCAAATAACCGGAGCAATCCTTTACGAATGGACGCGCGGGCGGCTATTATAGATAATCGGACAATAAGTTTCAATGTTTTTTCTTTATGTATCGGGTCTAATCTTTCTTTCAAAAATCATTTGACATGCACCGGTTTTTTCACTTTCAATAATACCCTGAATTGGGAATATCAAACGGAATACCGGTGTTTACAATGGAAAGGGCAACAATTGTCGGCGCGTGCGGATTTGGAGGTCTCGGCCTGATCTCGATTTTGCGCAGTCATCCCGATCTGTCGATCCATCAGCTCATCGACAAAAACAATTCCGGCAGGCCTATAAGCGCCGTGTATCCCCACCTGAGGGGCTTTTGCGACATTATTGTCCGGAATACGGATGAAACCGATTTCGGCTCGACCGACATCGCCTTCTTCTCCACCCCCGACCGCGCAGGGATGACTATGATAGGGGATTTCTACAAACATGGAATACCGGTCATCGATTTCAGCGGCGACTTCAGGTTTTCAACGATTGAGGACTATTCGCGCTACGCCCGCAACAAGAGCATGGACGATGAGCATTCTGCTCCGGGGATGCTTGCGCACGCAGTGTACGGACTTCCCGAGTTATACCGCGACAGCATTAAAACCGCCAAAATCGTCGGCAATCCCGGCTGTTTTGCCATCTCAATGATCCTCGGATTGCTCCCCGCGGTCACTGCGGGAATAATCGAATCCGACACCATCATATGCGACGGAAAAACAGGCGTTTCCGGGGCCGGAAAAAATCCGGGCGAGGCGAACTTTTATCCACAGAGATATGAAGATGTCAACACCTACCGTGAAGGCAAACACCAGCACATCGTCGAAGTGGAGAACATCCTGAACAGCGTCGGTCAGCGGGCGTACGGCCTCTTCTTCGTCCCGCAGATCGTCCCCCTTACCCGGGGAATACTGACCACAATGTACGCCCCTGTCAAAGAAGGAATCTCCACCGGGAAGGTAATGGAATTGTATCGCGACTATTACCGGACAAGCCCGTTTGTGATCGTGTCGGAGAGCTCCCCCCACAC
>CAZPZJ010000240.1:0-2863 GCA_964591055.1 uncultured Leptospiraceae bacterium | reverse complement strand
AGCTGCTCAAAAAGCCTGGGGGGAATATCGCCGGGAGCCGCCGTCAGGATAATCACGTCAAAGGGGGCCGCATCCGCCCACCCCGCGTATCCATCGCCGATCCTGACCTGTACGTTTTTGCATCCCATGCCATTCAGACGCTGTATGGCGAGCTTGCCCAGCGGCTCGACAATCTCGATCGAATACACCTCCGCCGCGAGCCTCGACAGGACCGCAGTCTGGTACCCGGAACCGGTTCCTATTTCCAGCACCTTTTCCACGCCTGACAGCTCGCACAGCTCCGTCATCAGCGCTACGATGTACGGCTGTGAAATGGTCTGACCGTACCCGATGGGCAGAGGGTGATCGCCGTATGCAGCCGACAGATTCTGGTCCGGAACGAATTTGTGCCTTTCGATCGACCGCATCACCGCCAGGACGCGCTCATCCGCGACCCCCCGGGATTTAATCTGCCGGTCCACCATCATTTCCCTGAGCCGTTCCACCCTGTTCTCCTTTCCGACCCCGCAGAAGGTTATGATGCCGAGAAAAGAAATTATGACAACAATCATCTTTTTCAGGCCGCATCTCATGACTGTTCGCCCGCCCGTTCGCGTCGTTTGTCCGATGTCGTATTATGATAGTATGTCATGCGCCAATATAATTCAAGCGAAAGTTATTCCGACAGACTACACGCATGTATACCCTGCATTGATTTTACTCTTGACAATTGGAGCACCCTGTACCAATAAAGTGGGATTACAACGTACGACGAGTTCCATCATGACAGAGTTCACAGGCATCATCGCCTCTCCGGGCATACGGATTGGCCGTGCATATATATATAAAACCACGGACATAATAATACCCAAATACAGCATCGACGAATCCGACGTCGAATCGGAGATCGTGCGCGTTCGAGAATCCCTGAAACGCACGAAAGAGGACATCACCGCCATACAGGAACAGATATCTCACAGCCTTTCGCGGGACATGGCCGACATTTTCACCAGTCACCTGATGGTGCTTGACGATCCGCTGATCATTCAGAAAACCCAGGATAAGATCGCAAGCGAGAAAAGAAACGCCGAGTGGGTCATCAACGACATCACGCTGGAGCTCATACAGAGCCTCAACACGATCAAGGACGACTACCTGCGCGAGCGCATCATTGACATTTCCGACATCAACAAGCGCCTCATCAACAACCTTCAAAAACGCCACACCCTCTCCCCCAGCGACTTGAGGGAAGAGGTGATTCTCTTTTCAAAGGACCTTACCCCTTCAGACACCGCGATGCTGAACAAGAACTACATCCTCGCCTTCGTCACCGACAAGGGGGGAAGGACTTCGCACACCGCCATTATGGCCCGGGCCCTGGAAATTCCGGCGATCGTGGGGGCAATTGACGCGACATCAAAGGTGAGAGACGGCGACACCGTGATTGTCGACGCGCTCCACGGCAAGGTGATCGTCAATCCAACCGAACAGCAGATCGAGGAGTACACGCGTTACCGGGAAGACCTCAAAAAGCTGGACAGCGAACTTGCCGAGCTGACGCATCTGCCATCCAAGACGCTCGACGACCATGAAATTTTCATATTCGGCAACATCGAGATTCCGGAAGAGATGGGCATCATCCGCGATCACGGCGCCCAGGGAGTCGGCCTTTTCCGTTCGGAGTTTCTGTTCCTCGACAAAGCGCTACCCGATGAAGAGCGCCAGTTCAACGAATACAAATCAGTCGTGGACTTCTTCAACCCGCTTCCCATAACCATCCGCACTTTGGACGTGGGAGGGGATAAAATTTACGCATACACGAACAGCTACAAGGAGCGCAACCCGTTCCTGGGATGCCGGGCCATACGGTTCAGCCTTGAAAATGAGCAGATGTTCCGAACCCAGATAAGGGCGATCCTTCGCGCAAGCAATTACGGAAAAGTCAGAATGATGTTCCCCATGATCACCACGGTGGAGGAGCTGATCAAGTCCCGGAGCATCGTGTACGAGTGCATGAACGAGCTGCGGAAGAAAAAAATACCGTTCGACGAGAATATCGAAATCGGCATCATGATCGAAGTCCCATCAGCAATCATCAACGCCGATATACTGGCGCGCTACGCGGATTTCTTTTCGATCGGTACCAACGATCTTGTACAGTACACGCTTGCCGTGGACCGCATCAGCGAAAAAATCGCCTACCTGTACAATCCTCTCAACCTTGCCGTGCTGAGGATGCTTCGCATGGTTGTTGAAACCGCTGAAAGGAACAATACACCGATATCCATATGCGGCGAGATGGCGGGGGAGCCCAAGTACGCGATGCTGCTCATCGGACTCGGCTTCAGGGTTTTTTCAATGGGCCCCGCGTACATGAACCAGGTGAAGAGGATCATTCGCTCGGTGAGCGCCGAAGAATGCCGCCGGCTCGTTGACGGGCTTCTTGCCAGCGAAAAAACCGATGAGATCGAGTCCAAGATGCACGCAATCCTCACAGAAAAGTTCCCCTGGGTGACGCTGTAGCTTACCATGATCCCTGACACCATCGCGCAGGCACAATGAAACTCTACCACGAGCTCGCCGAATATTACTTTTCCATTGAAAAGAACCACCGCGACATAGCGGATGACATCAACATGGCCGCATCGCTGTGCAACGAAATCGCCTTTCCTACCGTGCTCGATATCGGCTGCGGCACCGGAGAGCACCTGAATGAGCTGCACCGCCGGGGATTCCGCTGCTTCGGCATCGATTCCAGCCGGGAAATGATCGACATCGCACGGTCACGTTATCCTGGCATTGGCGCGCTTTTCACCATGGACATGACCGAATTCGATTATTTCGAGGAATTCGACCTTGTGCTGTGCCTTTTCGGGACCTTTGA
>CAZPZJ010000239.1:0-5198 GCA_964591055.1 uncultured Leptospiraceae bacterium | reverse complement strand
GCCGCGTTCAGGGTTTCAAACGCGTTCGGACCGACATTTCCGGTCAGCACAACTGAAGCTCCCCTGTCCGCCACAAACCTGGCCGATTGCACCCCGGCGCCTCCGCTCGCAACCGCCGACCCGTTTTCAAACGCCTCAAAGGCCATGGTCTCCGTGTCGACTAACACGAAGTACCTGCACCGCCCGAAACGCGGATCAATAGCGCTTTCGAGGGACGCCCCTGCTGAAGTCACACACACTTTCATCCTTTACCATCCCTTCTTCTTCATTTCACTTCCGCAAAGCGCCGCGAGCATGCGCCACCGGCGGCCCGTACAACCACCTGCCGGCGGCGCCCACTGCTCAGACGCTGTCCCCGCGCTGCTTTGCCTGGATGTCCTCGAGCTCCCTGATCCGCTCGTTGAGAATGTCAATCTGCCTTTTAAAGAAATCAGACTGGCTTTTCAGAGCGTCTACTTCCCTGTCGGGTGTAAAATCTCCCGGATATCCCGCGTATCCCTGTGGCGGAAATCCGCTCCATGAAGGATTTACCGGGTATCCCCGCGCCCAGCGTGGAAGCCCTGTGGCGTAAAACATGTGACGCCAGCCGCGACCACCGCCAACCCCCCTTCCACGCCCATAGGCTGCATTCGCATAACCCGGCATTCCATAACCGGCGCAGTATCCCGCGCCCCGTCCTGACCCGGGCCCATATCCAAGAGGCCCTGTTCCATCTCCACCTGGCATGATACACCTCCTTTTAAACAATATTGATAATCATTTTCATTAAAGGATCAAAAAAAAATTCCTCACCTGCACCGCTCGCACAGCCCGAAAAAGCTGATCGCGTGCCCGGTGATCGTGAAATTGTACTTTTGAGAGAGCTTGTCCTGCGTTTTCCCGATAAATTCGAGCTCTTCATCAAGAAATTCAGTGTAATCCACAATGGCCCTGCACCGCAGGCAGATCAGGTGATGGTGGTGCGTTTTCCCGCCCGGCGTGTTCACGAGCTCATAGCGCGCCTTGCCGTCACCGACATCGAGCTTCTGCACAATCCCCATCTGGGTGAGCATCTCCAGTGTGCGGTACACGGTCGTCAGCCCGATACCGGGATTGACCTGGTGGGCCCGGATATAAACATCCGCTGCGGTCATGTGATCCTCCACCCCCTGCAGAATATCGATCACGATTTCCCTGGGGACGGTAATCCGCGCCCCCGCGTCATGAAACCTATCCTGCCACCAGGGCCCTCTTCCTCTCATCGTGTCATGCTCCCGACTTAATGATAATGATTTTCATTAACAATATACATCCACCCTTCCCGCACGTCAACATTTTTATGGTTTTTTGAAACATTTTTCAATCAATCCTCCGGAAACGCACCCATTGTTTATTCCCCTGAAATTTTCTATTGACCTGACGGAAAACTGAAGGTATTGAAAATTATGTTGACAGCATTTATTGATAATGAAAATT
The DNA here is from genome assembly GCA_964591055.1 of uncultured Leptospiraceae bacterium. GTDB lineage: Bacteria > Spirochaetota > UBA4802 > UBA4802 > JAGODF01 > CAZPZJ01. Next base: position 3,743 of record CAZPZJ010000239.1, on the reverse strand, counting down.
CTTTTCATCAGCGACCTCCAGCCTTCCCCATCCTGATGGCGGGCTTGAGTTCACTGCTCATCCAACATCATGTGCACAGAGGAGGACAGCCATGAAACAATCATTGACGATAGTATCGTTGTCGGTGCTGCTTTTCGCATTGACCACGGATTCATTTCCACAAACCGGCCGTCGTCAATGGGCCGCCCGGCGAAATTACAACCCGGCCACTGTCGTTACCGTCGAGGGGCGGGTTGATGAGGTACTCTACTCACAGGCCGTTAAGGGTAGAGGGTATCGCGGCATCCATCTTGCCATGTCCGCAGGAAGTGAAAAAATGGAAGTGCATCTTGGTCCCGCGTCATTTATCGAGGGGAAGATGACTTTTGCAAGAGGAGACGCCGTCAAGGTCGAGGGATCGAAGCTTGTCGCCTCCGGCAAGTCCGTGATAATCGCAAAACGCGTGTTCAAAGGAACGTCAACGCTGACGCTTCGAAACGACGATGGGACTCCGCTGTGGGCGGGCTTCTACGGCCGCCGGCGTGGGAGATAGTCAATGGCCGAATCATTCCCGATTGATACGCATGCCGGAAAACCCGCAAAACATGTTTTTGGGCCAGTTCCTTCACGCCGGCTTGGGAGATCGCTGGGAATCGACCTCGTTCCATTAAAAACATGCTCCTATGACTGTATTTACTGCCAGCTTGGAAGGACTACAGCCAAAACAATTGAGCGAAAAGAGTGGTTCCCCCTTCGTGACATTGTGGAGGAAATCAGGGGCAGCCTGGACACCAGGCCCGATTACATCACCCTGAGCGGATCGGGAGAGCCAACTCTGTATTCAAAACTTGGCGAAATTATCGATGAGATACGATCCATGACCGATATCCCGGTTGCGGTGCTGACAAACGGCTCCCTGCTGTGGGACGGGGAAGTGAGAAGGCAGCTCATGGACGCGCACCTTGTGGTTCCCTCGCTTGACGCGGGCGATAAAACCATGTTCGGGACGGTCAACAGGCCCCATCCCGACATCGCGTTCAAGCGTATGATCAGCGGTCTTGCCGATTTTCGCCGTACATTTCACGGCGCACTCTGGCTTGAGATTTTTATACTCGGCGGATACACCTCAATCCGGAATGAAGCAATGAAAATCGCCGATCTTGCCCGCACGATAATGCCGGACAGGATACAGATCAACACGGTAACCCGCCCTCCGGCTGAGGATTTCGCCGTTGAGGTGCCGCATACATGGCTCGTGAAGCTCGCCACATTATTTACTCCCAATGCCGAGGTGATTGCAGACTTCAGCCATGTCATTCACGACGAATTCACCGTCACCCGCGACTCGGTGCTTAACACCGTCCGCCGGAGGCCATGCACCGTCGATGACATTTCGGGCGGACTCGGCATACATCGTCATGAAACACTCAAACACCTTGGCGAGTTGCTGGAAAAGGGCCTTGTAGAAAAAACCGCATCGGGCGGAAGATTATATTACTGCGCATCTATAAAAGAAAGAAAGGAGTAATCCAGATGGAAAAGAAACGCATTATCGTAATCGGCGGCTCCGCGGCCGGCCCCAAGGCGGCCGCAAAAGCGAGACGGCTTGACGAGCAGGCCGAGATCATTATTATACAGAAGGCGCCGGACCTCTCAATGGCGTCGTGCGGGTACCCCTACTACGTCGGCGGATTTTTCGACGACCGCAACATGCTGCTGTCCACTCCCACCGGCGTGGTCCGCGATCCCAAATTCTACCTGAACGCCAAAGGCATCATCGCCCGCACGGAGACCGAAGCGACGAAGATTGACAGGAAGGCGAAAACTGTCACCGTCAAAGACCTGAAGACCGGCCTTGAAGAGACGCTTTCCTACGACCGCCTGATCATCACCACGGGCTCCCTGCCCAGGAAGCCGCCGGTGCCGGGCGCCGACCTGAAAGGCATCACCACGCTTCAGTCCATGCAGGACGCGGACTTCCTCCGCAGGGTGCGGGACGATAGAACGATCACTCACGCGGTTGTCATCGGCGGCGGTCTCATCGGCATCGAGACCTGCGAGGCGCTCCAGCTTGCGGGCATCAGCATCACCATCATCGAGATGCTGCCGCAGCTGCTCGCCTTTCTCGACTGGGAGATGGCGAAGCTTGTGGAAAACCACGTGCGGTCAAAGAACGCCAATGTCATCACCGGCAACGGCATCAGGGAGTTTTTAGGGGAGAACGGCGTGCTCACGGGCGTCAAGCTCGAGAACGGCACGGAGCTCGCATGCGAGCTGGCGGTGGTGGCCATCGGCGTCAATCCCAACACCGCGCTCGCCAGGGAGGCTGGCATTGAAACGGGATCGACGGGCGGCATCCTGGTCAACGAGCACATGCAGACCTCCGATCCCGACATCTACGCCGCCGGCGACTGCGTGGAAACGGTGAACCTTCTGACAGGCAAAAAAGTCCACGCCCCCTACGGCGACCTCGCCAACCTGCAGGGCCGAGTGGCCGGGGAAAACGCAGTCATCGGAAACACCGTGGCGTTTCCGGGCACCATCCAGACCGGAATATGCAAGGTCTTCGATTTCGCCGCAGGCTCCACCGGCCTCTCCGAAAAGGCGGCGCGAGCGCTCGGTTTGAGCAACATCGAGACGGTCATCAACGCAAGCCCGGACAAGCCCGGCTTTATGGAAGGGCTGCTCCTGGTGACAAAGCTCGTGGTGGACAAAACAAGCGGCAGAATTCTGGGAGCGCAGTGCGTGGGCCCGGGAGACGTGAGCAAACAGCTCGCGATCTGGGCGATTGCGATCAGGGGCGAGCTCACCGTCGAGGAGATGGTGAACGCCGACCTGCCCTACGCTCCTCCCTTCTCGCTGGCGATCGACCACTCCATCGCCGCCGCGCACATCATCCAGAACAAGCTCAAGGGCCGCATGAAAGGCATCTCGTGCTCTGAAGTGAAAAAGAAGCTCGACGCGGGAGAAAAGCCCTTTATTCTCGACACCCGCGGCCCGGACGAGTTCGAACAGATGCGCCTGGGGATCGGAGAGCACCTCATTCCGCTCGGGGCGCTGCGCTCACGGCTCAACGAGATTCCCGCCGACAAAAACGCAGAGATCATCTGCTACTGCAAAATATCCCTGCGCGGTTACGAGGCGGCGCGCGTCCTGGAAGGCCGCGGCTGGACCAATGTCAAGGTGATGGAGGGAGGCGTCATGGCATGGCCCTTCCCGAGGGAGAAGTAACATGCAGCACATGGAACACATGGCGATTCAGCAATCGGCGCCGGAATCGAATGTCCCGGATGCCCCCCTGATGGAAAACTCAGCGCCGCTTCCGGGAAGGGCGCTGAGTGCGGTCGCGGTCAAGTTTGCGGGCTGGTGGGCTATCTTCGCCGGGCTTCTGGCGATGAACAGCGTCTGCCCCATCTGCGGCAGCGCCTCCTGCCCCGTAGGAGTCGGCACCACCGGGGTCATCGCGGGGCTCTTTGCCGCAGCCAAGCAGTGGGGAGGGCCCGCGTTCAGGGGTCTGGCCCGCGTGCTGCGCCTTCCCGTCAGCGCTCAGCACACTGAAGAAACGCCCCGCTGCAACTGCCCCTCATGCCGGGCGCACCATCATCATCTCCACCATCACACGCACGACAGGGAGGCATAACCGATGGCATCACACAACACCCCTTCGACGAGGGCATTTCTTTCAATTGCGTCCGCGATATGCATGTGCGTGCTCGCGTTTTCTGGCGTCGCGCTCTTTACGGCTCCCCCGTGCTCGGTCGCAG
>CAZPZJ010000238.1:2378-5220 GCA_964591055.1 uncultured Leptospiraceae bacterium | reverse complement strand
TCAGCGCATCCATGAAGCCGGACAGGCACATTCTGCGCGCGGGCGGATGGTTCACTGGCGCGGGATTTCGCCGCGTACAGGCTCGCACGTTCATCGGCAACATCACTTCCCCGCTCGGCCCCGGCGTCCGGGAGGCGCTGGCCGATCTCTTCACGATGCGCTGGGGCGGCGCGCGCGGAGAGGTGAGCGATGAAACCTGGCAGGAGTACCTGCGCCTGTGCGATCCATCCTCTCCCGACTTCATCGCCGATATTCCCTGCTACTGCGCCTTTTTCACCTACACGATGTTCGCCGGATCCCGCTGAGGGCGGGCGCATCCGCTGCGGGTTGACGCCCCCCCTCCCGGTCTCCCCCCGAAGGGGGGAGATGATTGATGGCGAAATAGTATTGCATGGCGCAGGCGAAGGCGGGGTGAAGGCGCATGCGTGCGACCAATAACTCGGTCATCGCGAGCCCCGCAGGGGCCGAAGCTATTCGGGACGTCCTGTCCCGCTTCGGCACTGGCGCGTCCTGCGCGGCGACGTGGTGATCTTTCAGGATAAAGCAATAATTTCCGTCCTGGAAGCCCTCACCCTCGGGGACGACGCGAATGGATTCGCTAGTGTCGAACGCGGGCAGGAGGCCCAAAAAGCGTTCGACTGAGGGCGCGCCAGAGGCGGGGTGAAGGCACATGCGGGCGGCCAATAACACAGTCATCGCGAGGAGCGAAGCGACGTGGCGATCTTTCAGGATAAAGCAATAATTTCCGTCCTCAAAGCCATCGTCACGAGGGTGTAAATAGCAGCATTCCCCTCGATATGTTTCTCGCGGTGCTCAAAACACTCGGGGAACGATCCACTTCAACCGGCGCGCACAGGGGCGCTCCCCGAGTGACGGCGCGTGATAGTACGGGACATCACGATTCATGTCATGCGCTGTTGTACCGAGGGGAAGCGTGTGCATGGCCCATTTCATCCTGACAGGCAGAGCCAAATCCTTTTTCCACATGATTCACGCCCAGAGCGACAAGAAACTGCGCCGCTCATGTTCTGTCAAATGCCACACTCGAATTATTCTTGCAATTATGTACTACCTGTTAAAAATCACTTAATGCGTATACGCGCTGTCGCCCAGCCGGTTTCGTTCAACATGGAGCATGTCTGATCCCGGGATGCGGGATCGGGTTACAATCTTAAATGTTAGTCGAAATTTTGGCCTTCTGTTTTATTAAATTACATATCCCTTTTATATTTCTTGACAAACAAGTCTATATTCAGTATTATATATAGACTTTAGATTTCCGGGGTTTTCTTATGAATATTAAAGAAGATATCCGCCCTATTTCTTATGTTAAGGCGCATGCTGCAGATATTCTCTTACAGGTTAATAATACAAAACGTCCAATTTACGTGACACAAAATGGTGAGGCCGTAGCCGTATTACTTGACACTGAAAGCTTTCAGAATATGCAAAAAGCACTGGGCATATTAAAAATTATTGCACAAGGCGAAACAGATATCCGCAATAATAATTTAATTCCTCAAGATGAGGTCTTTAAACGCTTAGACAAAAAGTTTAAGTAACCAATATGCCAAAGAATAATTATATTATTTTTTGGACCGGAACTGCTTTTAATGATATTGAGTCAATAATTGATTATGTTTCAGACGATAGCACAACTGCAGCTCTTAATATTTATAAAAAGATAAAAGATAAAGCTACTTCTCTTCTTTCTTTTCCTTATCGCGGTCGTATTGTTCCCGAATTAAAGTTTCATAATATTACAACATATCGAGAGTTGATCATTTCACCCTGGAGAATAATATATAAAGTCGAAAAAGATATTGTATATATTCTTTCTGTTTTTGATGGACGTAGAAATCTTGAAGATTTGTTGTTATCAAGATTTATTAATGATTGAATGAATTGTGATGCAAAACCGGCCACACTTTCGACTAACCGGGGCTTCCTGAAAAAGGACTATCATTGGCGGGCACTGAGCAGGGATTAGATACCGCTTGTTTTATAAGGAGTTTTACTGCGCATCGGCACATTTATTCCATCCCCCAAAAGGCGCCCGATTCATTGAGTTCATAGTAAAACCGAAAGGTTTATATCAACCGGATAGAAACATTGAATATTTAAGATAGCTCACATAGATCATTCAAAGTCCCGGCAAAGATCATATCAGGGCTGTCGGAAAACTCTTTTCAAAACAGAACTACACCATGCACTGCGATGGAAGTAAAATTGAACGCATGTACAACTCCCTGGCGCAGGAGTGGGCAAAGCATTTCCACGGTGAACACGAAAAAAAGCCGAAAGACATGGAAATCCTCAGCAGATTTTCACGGGAAATCGCCGGAAGAACACCGGTCTGGGACTTCGGCTGCGGCCCCGGCGATACCGCCCACTTTCTGAAAAATCTTGGCATTGCAATCTCGGGGCTTGACCTGTCTGAAAAGATACTGGAGCAGGCGCAATTGCGCTACCCGGATATCGTTTTTCAAAAAGGCGATATTCTCCGTCTCGCTTTTGAGCACAATTCAATCGCCGGAATCGTCGCGTTCTACGCCATAGTGCACTTCACGGAAGAACAGGTGAAGCTCGCATTCAATGAAGTATTCCGGGTACTGCAGCCGGATGGATTGTTTCTTTTCACGTATCACATCGGCGATGGCGCAATGCACATCGATGAATTTCTGGGTAAAAAAGTCGATATGGATTTCATGTTTTTCACGACGGATTTCATATCCACATGCCTGAAAGACTGTGGATTTGAAATAACAGAGATAATCGAGCGGGAGCCCTATCCCGATGTGGAATATAAAAGCCGCAGGGCGTATGTGTTTGCAAAAAAACC
>CAZPZJ010000238.1:0-2278 GCA_964591055.1 uncultured Leptospiraceae bacterium | reverse complement strand
TTAACACAATATATTGTGTTTTTAATTGACTTTCGCCCGGCTTTCTGCCGAATCTAGTACCAGGAGAATCACCCATGAATTGTCCCTTCTGCAGTTCCGATTCCCACAGGGTCGTTGATAAAAGAAAAGCCCAGGGGCTGAATTCCATCAGGCGAAGGCGTGAATGCCTCGAATGCGGCAGAAGGTTCACCACCTATGAGCGGATTGAAATGGGAAACATCATGGTGGTGAAAAAGGACGGCGCGCGCGTTCCCTTTGACCGGGAAAAGATACTGAAGGGAATCATGAAGGCCGTTGAGAAGAGGCCGGTAAGCGCCGATCAGGTGGGAGGCATGGTTGACGCCATCGAGACCGCGATACGCACGAAGTACGAAAAGGAAGTGGAGAGCAGGGAGATCGGGGGGTTTGTGATCGACGAACTGCGGCGCGTGGACAAGGTGGCGTACATCCGGTTTGCGTCGGTGTACAAGGACTTCAAGGACGTTGAGATGTTTGAAGAGGAAATAAAAAAATTACGCGGAAAATAGAGGAAAAATGGAAGCGACAGCGGACGTAAGCATTCAAAAAAACATGGACGCTGCAGCGGCCCCTTCGGGCGACGCGGGGCATGTTGCGCGCGGCCGGGACTTCGGGTTTCACGGGTTTGTGAAAAGGGACGGGAGCGTTGTCCCCTTCAACCCGGAAAAGATCGCGCAGGCGGTGAGAAAGGCCGCGGAGAAGGCGCCCGGGAGCCGGCACTCGTTGAACCTCCCCGACCCGGACGAAGTGGCCATGCGGGTGGTCGAGGAGCTCAACGATCCGGGCTCTCCTTATTATGTGGAGGAATCCGAAGGGAAACGCCTGCCTGAAATCGAGGACGTGCAGGACATCGTGGAGATGGTTCTGGCGCAGCGCGGCTACCACGAGGTGATGACTTCGTACAAGCGCTACCGGAAGACGCGCGAAAACATACGCCGCCAGCTCAAGATACGGACCAGGCTGGAGGCCGGCTCCAGCGATTCCACCGACGCACTGCTCCTTGTGGAATCCGCAACAAAGAACATCACCTATCCGTGGGACAAGTCGCGGATTATCGACGCCCTGACCAGGGAAACCTCCCTTTCCTACGACGAATCGAGAAGCATCGCCAAGTCCGTGGAGAACAGGGCCTTCGCCTGGAACGACGCCACCATCAGCACGGCCCTTGTCCGGGAGATGGTCAACAACGAGCTCGAGGAGCGGGGGCACCTGGACACCCTCAAGGACATGGCCCAGTTCTCCATCTCCAGGCCCGTCCTAGAGGGCCTTCTCTTCGCAAAGTCCGAGGAGAACAGCAATATCAAGAACAACAATCCCGAGGCCGTCACCCAGACCATCGGGGAGATAATCCTCAAGCAGTACGCGCTGCGGCACCTGTACGGGGAAAAGCTCGAGCGGGCGCACGCGACGGGCCGCATCCACATCCACGACCTCGGGTTCCCGGACAGGGTATACTGCTCCTCCCACTCCATTGAGTACATCAAGAAGTACGGGCTGAAGGGGCTGGTGAACCTCAGCAGCGAATCCAACCCGGCGAAGTCGGCGCAGGTGCTCACGGGCCACCTCAACACCTTCCTCGCGTCAATGCAGGCGTATTACGCCGGCGCGCTGGGAGTGGCCTACATCAACATCATGTACGCGCCGCTGCTGGAGGGCCTTTCCGAAAAGGAGATGTACCAGCGGGCGCAGGAGCTGATCTTCAACGGCTCCCAGAACGCCTTCGCCCGTGGAGGGCAGACGATCTTCCTGGATTTCAACATCCACTCCGGCGTTCCCGGCTACCTGAAGAAGGTGCCAGCCATCGGTCCCGGCGGCAGGTACATGCTGATGACCGCCGCGGGAAAGAAGGTTCCCCTGGACGAGCACCGCACAAGCGAGGCGTCCTCAAGCGGATATCCGCTCATGGAGCTTCGCCTCGGGGAGCGCGTGGTGCTGCGGGAGGTGCTTGATGAAAACGGCCAGATTGCCTGCGACCGGCAGGTCGAAGCGGCGCTCATCGAGGCGGGCGAGCGGATTGTCACCTACGGCGATTACGAGGAGCTGGCGCGGTCCTTTGCGATCAACATGCTCGATGTCTGGGAGCTGGGCGACAGGAACGGCCGAGTCTTCGAGTTTCCCAAGTGCGATTTCCACGTGAGCAGCGAGTCCTTCTCCGATCCCGAACAGCACCGGATCCTCATGCGGGCGTGCGAGGTGGCGTCGGCCAACGGGTCGGTGTACTTCATCTTCGACCGCGACCAGGTGACCCTGTCGGCGTGCT
>CAZPZJ010000237.1:3437-5229 GCA_964591055.1 uncultured Leptospiraceae bacterium | reverse complement strand
GCCGAAGTGAAGGGGAAAAATCCCTGGGAGCGGATTACTCTCAAGGAAGATGTCGGGTTTGACAGTATTGTGAAAATTGCCACCCACAGGGAAAAGTTTCCCCACATCGACTGGGAGGACGCGAACGTCAGGGTGTACAACCACGGCAACATGTTCGCCCATCTGGTTGGTTATATCGGGGTAATCAGCAGGGAAGAACACGACAAGCTGAAGGGCGAAGGTTACCGGCATTACCAGCGGGTGGGAAAATCGGGAATTGAAAAGCAGTATGACAGGCTTCTCCGGGGAACCGACGGATACATCCGGCGTATCGTGGACGTGCATAACCGCACCGAGGGAGAGGAGGTCGGCCTGGACCCGGTCGCCGGCAACAACCTGGTGCTGACGGTCGACTACGAGGTGCAGAAAGCCGCGTATGACGCCATGGAAAACATCATGGGGGCGGCGATCGTCATCAAGCCTTCGACCGGGGAAGTGATCGCCATGGTCAGCAAACCAGATTTCAATCCCAACGATATCATTGCCCGGAGCAATTACGAGATTATCCAGCAGCTCATGAACGATCCCAATCGGCCCTTCCTGAACAGGGTCATGCAGTCCCGCTTTCCCCCGGCATCCACATTCAAGCTTCTGACGGCGATCGCAGGCCTTGAGGAGGAGCGGTGGAATCCCGGAAATTCGATCTACTGCACGGGAAGGTTCACGCTTCGCGGCTTCGTCGACACGGATTTTTTTGACTATGACTCGCACGGCAATGTCAACCTGTACTGGGCGATCGCGCGCTCGTGTTGCGTCTATTTTTATCAGATGGGGCTGCGCACCGGGCCAACCGTCCTGTTCAGGTATTCGGGTTACTTCGGGTTTGACGAGGTCACGGGGATCGATCTTCCCGGTGAGATCGCGGGGTTCATCCCATCAAAGCGCTGGAAGCTGCGCGTGTTCGGCCAGTCATGGTACGACGGAGATACGGTCAACCTTTCGATAGGGCAGGGCTTCATCACCGTAACGCCGATCGGGCTGAGCAATCTCGTCTGCGGTATTGTGAACAATGGAATAATCCACAGGCCCCAGGTGATACGGGAGGTGCGCACCCCCGACAACAGGACGGTGGTGCGCTCCCTGGTGCCGGCCAGGCAGCGGGAGATTCCGATCTCGCCGCAGACGCTCAGCATAGTCAGGGAGGGGATGCGCATGGCGGTGACGAGCGGCACATGCCGGAGGCTCAACCACCTTTCCGTGCCCATTGCAGGAAAGACCGGAACGGCGCAGACGCGATCGCGACGTGACGCCAACGCGTCCCAGCACGGCTGGTTCGTGGGGTATGCGCCCTATGACGGCCCGCCCGAGAAGGCGATTGCGGTTGTGGTCTTTGCTGAGTTCAGCGGCGGGGGCGCGGTGGGCGCGGTGCCGGTCGCCGAGAAGATTTTTGCACGACTTATATCGCAGGGTTATTTTCAATGATCGGGAAAAGTGATCTGTATAAAATCGACATGCTGCTCGTCATCTCGGTGATACTCGTGGCGTTCATCGGGATACTGACGATTTACAGCGGCGGCTTCGACCCGATCGACAAGGTGAACAGTGGGCTTTACAAAAAACAGATCGTGTGGTTTATCAGCGGATTCATCTTCATGGTCATTTTCACCTTTGTCAGCTACAAGTACCTTGGCGACTACTCGCTTTATATTTACCTGTTCTTCCTCCTTCTCCTCCTGATTACGACGTTTTTTGGAACGCCGGTGCGAAACACGAGGGCGTGGATAAGCTTCGGCTTTTTCTCGATACAGCCGTC
>CAZPZJ010000237.1:2038-3337 GCA_964591055.1 uncultured Leptospiraceae bacterium | reverse complement strand
TACAGGGAATGGATCGGGGCAAGCGGCTCGAATTTCATGCTGGATTTCTTCAAAGACATCAACCTGCTGTTTGCAGTATCCGGCATTTTGCTCCTCGTGGCCGTGTTGCTGTACGCTGTGCATTTCTTTTTCCCCGGGAAGGTGTACAGGCGGCTGTACATCCCCGCGACGATCCTTTCTTTCGGCCTGTTCTTTTCTGTCGTCATTCAGAAGATACTGAAGGAATACCAGAAGAGGAGAATTCTCGTGTTCCTGAATCCCGATCTCGATCCTCACGGCTCGGGGTACAACGTGATCCAGTCCAAGATCGCAGTGGGCTCCGGTGGATTTTTCGGGAAGGGTTTTTTAAACGGAAGCCAGTCGCAGCTCGGTTTTCTCCCCGAAAAAACCTCCGATTTCGTGTTTTCTGTGTTTGCGGAAGAATGGGGTTTTTTCGGATCAATCATACTCCTTGGCCTTCTTGCGCTGATTGTCCTGCGCGGCATCCAGATTGCGTTCGAGTCAAAGGACAAGTACGGCGCGCTTCTTGCGAGCGGAATTGTGGCGATCCTCTTTTTCCACGTGCTGATCAATGTCGGCATGGTGATCGGCATCATGCCGGTAACCGGCCTTCCGCTTCCTTTCGTGTCCTACGGCGGTTCCAACCTGATGATGTCGATGATGGCGGTAGGTATCCTTATCAATATACGAATGAGAAAGTTTGTATATTGAAGTCAGATGAACCTGATGCGTGGATTGAATTAATCGCCCCCGTGTTGTAAAATATTTATTTACTTTGAAGAATATATATATTATTTTTGGTAATGTTCACATTTTGTTACATAACACCATGGTGTTCGGATTTTGACGTCGATTTGTTTCCCGACGGCTCAGGAGACATGCGGATAGAACAGTAAAGCGTACGGTATATTGTTATAACGGAACCGGAGCGATCGGGGTGGCTGCTCCGGTGTGCCGTTCGACGAAAACTGCCGGTTGATAAAAAAACAAATTAATCAGGCAAAAAAACATTACTATGATCATTATAGTATTTTTACTGCTTCTCGTCTTTTCTTTCACTCTTCATATTTACTTTTTAATAAAGTATGTCGTAGAGAAATCGAACCGCTTTCTGAAAAGGTTTATCAATACCGCTGTGAGCAACATCCTCATAGCCGGCATGCTCACGGTGACCACTATTTACAAACCTTCGCTTGTCAATCAGGTGAACATCACGCTGTTGATGTGGGTAATATCCGGGTTTGTCATGTGCCTGATGCTGTACCTGAAGGTGTCGATTTTAAAATCAATTTACAGGCG
>CAZPZJ010000237.1:0-1938 GCA_964591055.1 uncultured Leptospiraceae bacterium | reverse complement strand
GGAAGCCGCCTTGAAAACTTGTACCGGCTGGTGTTCATGAACGCAAAGAAAGCGGTTGTGCTTTTGAGCGGAGGTCTCGATTCCGCGACGGTTATCGCCCTTGCCGTGCGCGAAGGATTTGCTGTTCATGCAATGACGTTTGCCTACGGCCAGAGGCATTCCGTTGAGATTGCGTACGCATCCGCTATCGCTGAAAGATTCAAGGCGCAGGAGCATCTCGTGATTCAAATCCCCGCGCTGCTCTTTACCGGCTCCTCGCTTTCCGCCGAATCGAACATGCGCGTCCCCCGGGGGGGGGAATGTTCCGGCGGGAATATCCCGACCACTTATGTTCCCGCAAGGAATATTATTTTCCTCTCATACGCGCTCGCCTATTCGGAAAAAATTGACGCAGCGGCGATTTTTACCGGAGTCAACGCGGTGGACTACAGCGGATATCCGGATTGCAGGCCGGAATTCATCGAGGCCTTCCAGAGGATGGCGAACATCGGGACGAAGATGGGACTGGAGAGAGGAATAGCTATATGCGCACCCCTGATCAACATGACCAAGGCGGAAATCATTGCGCTGGGAAGCGGCATGGGTGTCGATTATTCCCTGACCCACAGCTGTTACGATCCCGGCGATGATGGAGCGTCCTGCGGAGAGTGCGACAGCTGCATTCTGCGAAAAAAAGGATTCGCGGAGGCGGGCGTCCCCGATCCGACGAGGTACGGAAAAGCATAGGATATGCGTTCGATGAAAAAGCCATGGACCGCCGTAACTGATATGCTGTTTCCAATGCGCTGTGTCACGTGTGGATCGAGGATTTCAAACAGCCTCAACTGCCTCTGCCGCTCATGCCGGGAGGCCGCAAGGAGAGAGCCGCTGCGAACCGAGCTTCCCGATGACAGGTACTGGTTCCTCGACGGACACGTGGCCGCTGCGGAATACGACGGACTTGCGAAGGATTTGCTGCATCACATGAAGTTCAACGGGAGAAAGAGAATTGCTGATCCGCTCTCGGACATGATGTGCGAGGCGGGCCATTCCCTGCCGGGGCAATTTGAAGTGGTGACGGCGGTGCCCATGAACCCGTCTAAAAAATGGAAGAGGGGGTTCAATCAATCGGAATTGCTGGCGAAACGGATCGCGCGAAAAATGAAAATTCAATACCTGCCTCTCCTCAGGGAAAGAAGGCGCACCGGCACGCAACGGGAGTTGAAATACCGGGACCGTTTTCTGAACATTCTGGGGCGGTATGAGTTGAGAAAACAGCGGGTCGCATACACGAACGTCCTGATCATAGATGATGTGTTCACCACGGGGGCGACCCTGAACGAATGCGCGAGAATACTGAAAGAGGCCGGGGCAAAGGCAGTCTGGGCGCTGACAGCGGCGCGGGCGGATTTGAGGGACATGAAGGACGGAGGGTCTTCCGGGGGGCTCGATGGAATCGCGCATGACGACGGCTGAAATCGCACCGGTTTTTTCCCCACTTTTTGAAATTATCATTGATTTGAAGGATTGCGATGATACATTTGTTGACATCCGGAATGCGTGACGTGCGGACAGGGGGTGTTGTATGAAGCCGGGGCATTTAAATCTGAATGCAATGTGATGGAGAATATCAATGAAGGTTATTTCTGATGATGATATCGATATTATTGTCCTGGAAGGGCGGATTGACCAGGAGGTATCAGCCGAACTCGAAACGGTGCTCCAGGGATTTCTTGGAAAGGGGCGGTACAGCATTTGCATTGACCTGATCAATGTCAAACACATCTGCAGCTCGGCTCTCGGCGTGCTCGTCGCGATTAAAAGAAAGATGAAGGACAAAGACGGCGACATCAAGCTGGTCATCGTCGATGACAATTTATTGAAGCTTTTCCAGACAACAATGCTTGACAGGGTTTTCGAGATATTCGAGTCTCAACGCGAATGCCTGAACGCTTTTGA
>CAZPZJ010000236.1:0-5257 GCA_964591055.1 uncultured Leptospiraceae bacterium | reverse complement strand
TAATCAATCATTTCGCCCATGCCCAGAGAGGCCGACGCCATGCTCCCGCTGCGATAGCCCTGGAGAAACTCCTTGTGCTTCTTTTCTTCGTTGGCGAGAAACTGGAGCGTGTCCCTGACTTCCTTGTCGCCTGCGCGGTCGTGAAGGTTCATGTAGAACTTGTAGGCTTCCTCCTCCTTGGCGATTGCGATATCAATCAGTGAATCAAGCCTTTTTCCCTTCATAAACGGGTATCTCCTCCTGCGTGATGGATGAACGTAGGCCGGCTGCCGTACGCGGCGAGCCTCATCAGATAATAATCGCCGGCCGTGATGCGACCGTCAAGCTAAATTTAAAGCCTCCCGCAGCGCCGGCCGGAAGGCTTCCGGTAACGCCGAGGGCCGGATTATTTGATCCCGTCCCTGTTGTAGCCTTCCGCGAGCGCGACGTTTACATGAATCACACCCTTGTTCATGTCCTTCATGGGATACTGCTCGTCGATGAGCGGGAGAGCGTCGGCGTCTTTCTGGGTTTTCAACACGGTTCCGGCCGGAACATACCTGCCTTCCGCTACGGTCACTCCCATGATAATGCATCCCGGCTCGATTACGCAGCGGGGTGCGATCTGCGACTTGAACACAAGCGATTTCATGCCGACAAACGTGTTGTTGCCGACAAACGCCGGCCCGTGGATCTGCACCTGGTGGGCAAGCGACACTTTCTCGTCCACATACACGGCGTACCGTTTGCCCTGCACGGTCACGCAGTTCTTTTCCACCACCTTGCCGTCTATCTCGGTTTCCAGGGCGTGAATGATCACCCCGTCCTGCACGTTGGAATGGTCCCCTATGAACAGGGGTTGTCCTTCATCGCCCCGTATCGACGCACACGGTGAAACCATGACCTTTTTCCCTATTGTCACATTGCCGATGACCGCCGCGAGGGGATGGATGAAGGCGGTTGCGTCCACGGTCGGGTCCACCGCGGACGGTGAAAAGTCGGTTACTGTATTCCTGTGTTTCATGGCATATCCTGTTAACATTATGGTTGAAAGAATGGTCAATCATGTCGCGGCCCGTATTTTTCATCAAGAAAAAAGGAGTGCTTATCGCACTCCTTTTTTCTGAAAACTGTGAATGATTACGCGTTTTTGCTCTTCTTTACGTACGCAAGCCAGTATACAAGTCCTACGAAAATTGCGCCGCCGACGATGTTGCCGAGGGTCACGGGGATGAGGTTGTTGACCGCGAATCCGCCCCATGTCAGCGAATTGGCTTTCGCTCCGAAGCTCGCAACCTGCGCCGACATGACAGGGCTGCCCTTCAGCAGGATGCCCATGGGAATGAAGTACATGTTGGCAACGCAGTGCTCGAAACCTGACGCGACGAAAGCCATGATCGGGAAGAAAATTCCCCAGATTTTGCCGCTGATTTCATCAGACGCCGCGGCAAGCCAGACGGCGAGGCACACCAGCCAGTTACAGCCGATTCCCCGATAGAAAGCTTCGCTCCATGAAAGGTTGACTTTTCCAATCGCGATGCCGAGCGCGGTGTTTGCGCATCCGCCCGCTTCAGCGCTGCACACTCCGTCAACCATCTGTGCGCCGGTTTTCCAGAGGTTGGATTTGTACATGATGTACACAAGCAGCAGGGACCCGAGCAGGTTCGCGATATAGACAACCACCCAGTTCTTGAGGAGCGCGGTGGCCTTCACTTCACCCTGGGCCACGCCGATTGACATGAGGTTGTTGCCGGTGAACAGTTCGGCCCCGCCGATAACGACAAGCATGAGTCCAACGCTAAACACAGCGCCGCCAAAGAGCTTTGACATGCCAATTCCCAGTGTGGCTCCCGTGCCGGTGAGAATCATCGTGCAGAGCTCGGCGCCGAATCCGATGTATGCGCCCGCAAGGATGCCGAGAACGAGCATTTTCATGATTGGCAGAGATCCTTTCGCCTTCCCGACGCCTATGAACGACTCTGCAATCTGTGCTGGAGCTTTAAACGCCATAAAATCCTCCTGAAATTGATAGATGATATGAACTTAATTTAGTTCTTCACTTATATAATCCATGCCGGGCGTTTCGGCTCCGGCATGGAGTTATATACCTGTACTGGTGCGTGCGAGGCCGTCAGTGGCCCTTTGACGTGTAATACGTCTTCAGGGACTCATCGCACGCGGGACAGGAATAGTCCGGGTCGCAGTGCTTCTCGAACTCGTTCCTGAAATACTTCAACATCGTTTTTACGGGCATGATGGGAGACTGCCCCAGCGCGCACAGCGAACCGGTTTTCATCAGCTCCGACTTGCTGACGAGCAGGTCGATGTCGGACGGTGACGCTTTGCGCTGTGCGAACTTTTTTATAAGCGCGTGCAGGTGCGCAGTCCCCACGCGGCAGGGAACGCACTGCCCGCACGACTCATGCTCGAAAAAGCTGAGTATCTGGAGCATAAAATCCACCGCACAGGTGTTCTGGTCGCATACGAGCACTACTCCCGAACCCAGGGTCACGCCGCTTTTCGTGGTCTGGTCGATATCGAGTGGCAGGTCCATGAGGTCCTCGCCCAGAATACCGCCCGCGCTGCCGCCGACCTGTGCGAACTTGAACTTGCTTCCCTTCGGCATTCCGCCGCCGTGCACGTCGATGATTTCCCTCATCGTTGCGCCCATCGGAAGCTCGACAAGGCCCGTCCTGTTCATCCTGCCGGACAGGCAGTACAGCTTGGTTCCCGAGCACCCGGGAGTGCCCACCGACTTGTACCAGTCGGCGCCTTTTTCAAGAATCATGGGCACCGACATGAGCGTTTCCACGTTGTTCACATTGGAAGGCTTGTTCATGAAACCCGCGCCGCCGGGGAACGGGGGCTTGAATCTCGGGTATCCCCGCTTCCCTTCCATCGAGTTGATGAGGGAAGTCTCCTCCCCGCAGACATAGGCCCCGCCGCCTTCCTTGATGAAGAGATCAAAGCTGAATTTAGAGCCGAACAGGTCCTTTCCCAGGAAGCCTTTGGCCCTGGCCTGGTCGATCGCCTTCTGCAGCCTCATGATGGATCGCCTGAACTCTCCCCGTACATAGATGTACCCGATTGACGCGTCGATTGCGTACCCGCAGATCGCCATGCCTTCGATCAGGAGATGGGGGTTTTCCTCCATGAGAATGCGGTCCTTGAAGGTTCCCGGCTCGCCCTCGTCGGCGTTGCAGATCACGTATTTCTGCATGTCGCCCTTCGTGACAAACGACCACTTGGTGCCGGCGGGAAAACCCGCGCCGCCCCTTCCGCGAAGTCCCGAGTCCTTCATGATGCCGATGATCCCGGCGCGGTCCATGCCGACTGCTTTCCTGAGCGAGTTGTAGCCGCCCTTCTGGACATAGCTGTCAATCTCGAGCGGGTTGATTACGCCGACGTTCTCAAGGAGCCTTTTGGTCTGCGCCGTTCCCTCGATCACGCACTTCTTCCCTTCGACCTCGGGACCGCACGCTTCGCCTTCGACAGGCTCCTTCTTCCGGTAATCGTCGAAGATCTTCTTAAGGCTCCCGGGGGTGAGGTTCCCGTGAATGTCGTAGTTGACCATCATCGCAGGGGCTACCGAGCATACGCCCAGGCACTCGCACTGCTCCAGGAAGAACATCCCGTCCTTCGTGCCTTCCCCGATGCCGATGCCCAGAATCTTCTTGATTTCGTGGAAGATGGTGGACGATCCCATGACGTGGCACGGGCCCGACTTGCACACCCTGATGATGTACTTGCCGCGCGGCTCCTTTTTGAACATCGTATAGAATCCCAGAAAGCCCGCGACGGCGCTTTTGGGAATGAGCATCTGCTCTGCGACAGTCTTGAGCGTTTCCAGCTCAAGAACGTTCTTCCCGGACTGGTTCTCGAGATCGCGGAGAATCAGCATGAGGTGCTCCCGGGAGTTGCCGTACTTGTTGATAGTTTTCGAAATCGTTTCAGCGTTCATTATCCACCCCCTACGCGTTTATCTTTTCGATTTTGCATGCGCACACCTTGAACTCGGGGATCTTGCACGTCGGATCCAGAGCGTCAATGGTCAGCTTGTTGGCCGCCGCTTCTGCAAAATGGAATGGGATGAAAACGACATTGGGTTTCGGTCTTTCGCTGATTTTCGCCTTGAGCCGGATGCTTCCCCGCCTGGTGGACAGCGAAACAGTCTCCCCGTCCGAAATGTTGTAGTCGCTGGCGTCGATGGGGTGCATCTCCACAAAGGCCTCGTTCATAATCTCCGTGAGGATCCTTGAATTGCGGCTCATGGTGCCGGTGTGGAAGTGCTGGAGCACGCGTCCCGTTGTGAGTATCACCGGGTATTCGGGATCCACGTCTTCCGCCGGGGGCGCAAAATCGATTGCGCTCAGAAGGCCCAGGCCCCTGGAAAACTTGTCCTTGTGCAGGTACTGCGTTCCGGGATGGCTTTCATTGGGGCATGGCCACTGGATCAGCTCCTTCTCCAGCCTTGCGTAGGTGATTCCTGCGTACGACGGTGTCACCTTCCTGACTTCCTCAAAAATGTCCTCCGCGCAGGAGTAATTCCACGATGCGCCCATGCGGTTGGCGATCTGCGTGATGATCCACCAGTCATCCTGGCTTCCCTCCACGGGCTTTACCACCCTGTGCATCATCTGCACGCGGCGCTCGGTGTTGCTCGCCGTTCCTTCTTTTTCAAGGAATGCGCGGCCCGGCAGCACCACGTCCGCGTACTGTGCGGTTTCCGTGAGCACTATGTCCTGGACCACAAGAAAATCGAGGTGTTCCAGCGCCTCGATCACGTGGTGCTGGTTGGGGTCCGACATGACCGGATTTTCACCGAACACGTAGAGCGCCTTCACCTTGCCCTCGATGGCCGCGTTGAGCGATTCGACTATCGTAAGGCCCGGCTTCATGGAAAGCTCAACGGCCGTGTTCCACGCCTCCTTGAATTTCTTCTGATTGTCTTCGGAGGCGACCGGCTGGTACGCGGGATATACCGCGTTGAGGGCGCCCATGTCGCATGCGCCCTGAACATTGTTCTGTCCGCGCAGCGGGTTCACGCCGCCGCCCGGCACGCCCAGGTTGCCGAGGAGCATCTGTAAAGTGGCGCAGCACTTCACGCCGTTGACGCCGGACTTGAACTGTGTGATGCCCATGCAGTAGTACAGGGCCATCGGCCTGCTTTCCGCAAAGATGCGCGCCGCCTTGACGATCTGCGAAGGGTCTTCAAGCCCGCAGATTTCGGCAACGTGCTCCGGGGTGTATTTTTCGAGCGTTTTCGCCAGCTCGTCAA
>CAZPZJ010000235.1:0-5291 GCA_964591055.1 uncultured Leptospiraceae bacterium | reverse complement strand
TTTGTCCCGGAGTACTGGGACTACCAGGTCAAGATGAAGTATTACTTCAACAGCCGGAATTCGATGACGCTTTTCCTGATGGGAAGCGCTGATTACCTGACCTTTGACGAGAGTGATGCGGATATCGTCGATCCCGAATCGGGTGACGACCCTCTGATGGTGGGGGTGCAGATGAAGGTGGACTGGCAGTCCCACAGCCAGGGCCTGTATTACACATGGCGTCCGAATGAACGGGTCAACAACCGGATGATGGTCTACGCAGCGCTGATGGAGTACTACACGTACCTGAACCTTCCCAGCAACCTGGCGGCGTCGTGGCTGAAAGACATCAATGTCGATTCACGCCCGTACATTTACGGGTTCAAGGACCGTTTCAGGGCTGAGCCGCTGCGCGATCACATCTGGGTGACGGCCGGGTTCGACTACACGCTGTACCATTTTACGGCGACGGGGAAAACGATTCTGAACAACACGTCGATGGGCGACGATGAGTTCAACATCGGCGATGAGGACCAGTTCTCCGTCATCGAACTTGACGAGCGCACCGTCAACCACACGCTGTCGGGCTTTGTGCAGACAAAGTTCCAGGTCGCGGGGCTTACTTTCCACCCCGGAGTGCACGCCGAACATTTCAAACGGTCGGGCCAAACAACTGTGGACCCGCGCGGTATGATCAGCTACGAGTTTCCCACTGAAACCACCGTATCGGTGGCGGGAGGGAAGTATTCCAGCTTCATCCAGACCAACCCGTATCTTTTCAACTACATGCCGCAACTGGCGAATGTCGGGGGTGAAAATCTGGAACCTGAAACGGGATATCACAGGGTGGTCGCGCTTGAACAGAAGATAGGATCGTACTCAATACGGGGGGAGGGATTCTACAACACCTACAGGAATGTCGCGGAATCCTACTACCACTACGGGCCTGACGGCGATCTCAGGTATGGCATGAGCGAGGGGCGATCGAAGGCGCACGGGGTTGAGCTCATGCTGAAGCGCGACCTGCGCGAGGACGAGGAGGGCCTGTTCGGCTGGGTCAACTACACCTACACCCGTTCCAAGTACAAATCCGGGTTGCCCAATTACGCCGGCATCTACGGGGACAGCCGCAACCAGATCGGCGACATCTACGGCGATGAATGGGTTAACTTTTATTACGAGCAGCGGCACAATATGAAGATGGTGGCCGGCTATACCTTCCGAGGCGGAAAGTTCAGGGGAAGGCACACCATTAGCTGCAAGTTCCAGCTCTACTCGTCGCAGCCCTATACGCCGATTGTGGGATCGAATCTTGATTCAAACTACCTGGCGTCGACCGGGAAGGCGCGTTACGTTCCGGTGAACGGCTATCCTTACTCCAAGTATTACGCAACCGATCACCGGCTCGACATCCGTTACACCTACCGCACCGACTACTCGTGGGGCTATGTGAGCTGGTATGTGGAAGTCATCAACTGTTACGGCCAGTGGCATCAGGTGGCCAACGAGCAACACTGGGACTACCGCTATCCGTACGGCGAGGGCAATCCCGAGACACGCGTGCCGGAAGGTATCATGTGGATACCCAACTTTGGTGTTGAAGTGAAATTCTGACAATTACGATATGGAGGAGTCCATGACGTCGACAATGAGAATCTGTTCGCTGATGGTGCTGGCGCTTCTGCTCGCGCTGACGGTTTCGTGCAGCACAACGCCTGTCTGCGTATCGCCGTCCAATACGCCGATACCGGGCGGCGCCGTGGTGCAGAACCTCGGAAAGACCGCCGGGAGCGACACCACCTGGTCGTTTCTGGGATTGTGGATGTGGGGAAGGCCCGACATCGACACCGCCATGCGGGAGGCGATATCAGCGAAAGGCGGCAACGCGCTTGTGGGAGTACAGTGCTATAAGATATTCCGATGGTTTGTGCTGTTCAGCACCACGACGGTCAGAATTGAGGGCGAGGCGGTCCGCGTGAGCCAGCCCGCTCCCGCGCCGGCGAGAGGGTCGCGATGATGGCGGAGAGAGCCCAGTACCGAAGAGGCATGGCCCGGTACCTGCTTGTCGCGCTCGCCTGCACGGTGACGGTCGCGCTACTCTGCGGCTGCCTGGCCAAATACTCGCGTCCCGGCGGTGTCAGGCCGTCGTATCTCGCCATGCGGGACGGGGCCTATGACATCCAGGGAGAGGTGTCGGGTGAGAACTCCAGCTTCAATCTGCTGTGGCTGATTCCCGTCACGCCCGAAATCAGCTTCGACGCGGCCATGCAGGATGCGATCCGCTCAAAGGGTGGCGATAACCTGATCGACGTGCGGTGGGAATGGGAGCGGCAGCACTTGATTGTGGGCACAGTGACCGTGCTCACTGTTCGCGGAAAGGTGATCTCATACCGGGAGGATTAGCTTCGCTTCTGCCGCAGCAGGTTTGTGGCGTGGTAGAAGCCGAAGGCGCGGTAGAACGGGAAGGCCTCTTCGTTGCCGGCGATCACGGTGACGAACTTCGAGGTGCAGCCCGCCCCGTCCATCCAGTCGAGCGCGCGCTGCATGAGCGTGGAGGCGATCTTCATTCTCCGAAACGGCGCGTCCACGAAAATGGAGTCAATCTCGCCCTCGCCCGAGGGAAGCATGCTCGCCACGCAAAAGCCCGCGTCCGCGCCTGTCGCAGCTTCTGCGGCCATCTCGATCCTGAGCGCCCGGCCGGGTGAGAGCAGCTTATCCATGCGCGCCTCAAACGTGAACTGCCGGTAGTAATCCTTGAAGTGCGGGGATTTTTCAAGGTGATGGGCGTTGAGTTTGCGCCACAGGCCCCGTATGCGCCGGCTTTGCTCCACCGGGATTACGGTATAATTGAATGTATCCATCGGGAATAGCCCTGTGTCCGTGGTTGTTTTTTAAAACAGGATTGAAAATGTCGTGCCGCCGCTTCTCTGTACGCTGATGCTGCCCCTGATCTGCCGGGTGAGCGCGTTGACGATCTGAAGGCCAAGGGTCGGCACTTCTGAAAGGTCGTCGTACTCGGGAAGGCCGATCCCGTCGTCGCTCACCGAAAGAAGAATTTTGTCCCCTTCACCTTTTTTACATGAAAGGACGATGCGTCCCGTCCTGTCGCCTGGAAACGCGTACTTGATCGCGTTTGTCAGGAGCTCGTTGACAATGAGCCCCGTGGGGATGGCGCGGTCAAGGTCGATGGTGATATCGTCGATATCGGAAACGATCGAAGCGCGATCCTTTCTGTCGGAATATGAATTCCAGATGTAATCCTTGAGATTGGAGAGATAGTCCCGGAGGTTGATCTCGGCAAGGTCGGATGACTGATAGAGCTTTTCGTGGACCAGCGACATCGCGCGCACCCTGGTCTGTATCTCGAGGAACATTTCACGCTGGGCCCCTTCCGGCAGGTACTGCATCTGGAGCGATATGAAGCTGGAAATAATCTGCATGTTGTTCTTCACGCGATGGTGGATTTCCTTTAAAAGAATCTCCTTTTCGTGAAGCGACCGCCGTATCCGCTCCTCGGCCTTTCTGCTCTCGGTGATGTCCCTCACGATCGCCATGACCCCGTCAGGTCCCATTGTCACCATGCGCGCTTCGTAGTGGCGAATGCCGCGTCCGAACACGGGAAGGCGGTATTCCTGTATGATCATCTTCTTTTTCGCAAGAGTCTCTCCAGCCTGGTTCATGGCCCGTTGCGTCAGGCGGGCGGGCAGAAATTCTCCGAGGGTTTTGCCGTGGAGCGCAAACTGCCTCGCCTGCGGCTGTTCATCGTAGTTAATGGCGTAATCGATGATGATGCCGTTCCGGCTGAGAAGAAACATCATGTCGGGGATCGCGTCAAGGATTGCGGTTGCGCGCGCCTCGCTTTCACGGAGCGCGTTTTCCGTCCTCGTTCGCTCGGAAAGCTCTCGCTGCGAGCGCGCGAGGGCCTCGGAAAGGCCCTGCAGCGCAAGGTTGAGCGTTGAGGAGATTATGAAAATGCCTATCGACATGTTGAGGAGGCCCGCCCAGGGAGGGATGGGAAAGATTACCGGCGGACGCACGCCGCTCTGGTACAGCAGTACCATCGCCATTCCCGCGAGGACGCTTGATGCGGCGACAATGTTGGCTGCGCGACGGCCGAGGAGCAGCCCCGACATGACGGTGACCGACGCATAGTAAATGACATCGACGTTCTGCATGCCCCCGGCAAAGTATACGGTGATGGTGATTATGATCCAGGTTCCACTGACAAGCGTGATGATGGACGCGCGCAGCTTCCCAATTCGTGCGAGATACAGCGCGACCACGAGGAAAATGCCTACAGAAGAGAAGAGGATTGCCGATTCGAGTTTTTTTACGAAGATGAACGGAGTTGCAGCGATGAACACTGCCATGATGAAAAACAGCGATCTGAGCACGGAAAACAGAATCCGCGCCCTTCGCTGTTCGCTTTCGGAGACGTACAGCGCCGGGGGAACGAGCAATGATTTTAATGTGTTGTACATGTGTGCCGGATATAGTCGTGTTTCAAAATGTGTTCATATTATTGTCGGCAGAGTGTGATGCGGGGTTTACATATTATGGTATTTGTCAAACCGGCAGGGCCGCAGAGCCCTGCCGGTGGTGGGCGGGAAAAACGTGAGATTACCGCTTTCCAATGGTGATATACACAAGCGTCTGATTGAGAAGCTGGTACGCCACCTCTCCGAACGTAACGGGACCTGTGATGGCGCCGGTCTTTTTGCCCTCAAGCTCGGAATAGAGGTAGTTCAGGATGCAGTTGCATGAGAAGAAGATGCCGGCTTCATCGGGCATTCGCATGGTGAATTCCTTGACGTAATCGCCTACGGGAGATGCGTGCCGGTACTCAACGCCCCTGAACACTGGCGCGTAAAAGCTGACGTTTCCCGTTGATTCATCAATCTCCTGGAAGCTGGTGTTGATCATCGCGCCGCAGTAGTCGGCCACGAGGGGGAACCTCGTGTCGATGCCGCGCTGTTTCAGGTACTCGGCGAACCGCGTCTTTACCCCGTTGATGAGCGCGTGCTTCACGGTGAACCCGTCCTCTTCAAACTCTATGGCGTCACCGTCGCCCTGATCGAAGATGTTGAGAATGTTGAGATCGGCGTAATACTCGTCCGGCAGGGTGACGTGCATAGCCACTGCGGCGTTCTCGAGCACCTTGCCGTTCTCGCCGAAAAATACCTTTGCTTTCAGCTTGCCGACATCGTCCAGGTGTGAGCCGGCAATCCAGCCGATCAGCGGGCTCGACGCAAAACCGGGGTACGTGGGCGCGCCCAGCGCGAAGGAGAGATGGATGGGGCTTGCCGCCGGCA